>NZ_AP022332.1:323125-646250 GCF_009936375.1 Methylosinus sp. C49
GCGCGCCTTGGCGGCGACGCTCTCGGGATCGGCGCCATAGGGCGCGAGCGCCAGCGTGACGGCGCCGGGCAATTCGTCGATGGCGCTGGCCGTGAGCTGCGCATTGAGCCCGACGCCGCCGACGACGAGCGCGACGCGCGGCGCGCCGGCGGGCAGACGCGCGCTGATCGTCGCAGGGCGCGCGTAGACTTCCATCGGCTTCGCGCCATCGGCGCCGATCTTGGGCAGCGGGCCGCCGCGGCCTTTCTCCACCAGGCGCTTGTCCGGCGCCGGCGCGAGCGCCGTGTGCTGCTCGTCGAGCCTTATGATGAGCGCGCCGGGCGCCTCTGCGCCGCCGATGCGCGTGACCTTGACGCCGGAGCGCTTCTCTATGTCGGCGATCTCATCGGCGCGGTTGTCCGCATCCGTGACCGATGCGCGCTCCATTGGAGCGTTCGCCGGCGTGGGCGGCGGCGGCTCGACCATTTCGATGCGCGCGACGGCGACGGGCTGACCGGCCTGCGGATCGCGCAGCGAAAGCAGCAGCGCGGCGCCGCCGGCTCCGCAGAGCAGCAATGCGGCGACGACGCTTTTCATCAGCCGGCCGCGCGGGCGCGCCGGACGAGGCTCCAGCGGCTCGTTCAAGCCCAAAGGCTCGTTCAATTCGTCGGTCATGGCCCGCGGACGGCTCCCTTTTGCGGCGCCGCGAATCGCGGCGCTCGCCATCATTGTGAAATCACGAGACCGCCAGCGCCAGCGCCGCCTGCTGCTGCGTCGTCATGCCGGCGATCTGCGTCGTGGTGAAGGCGGCGATCTGATTGCCGTTGAGCGCCAGCAGCTCCGTCGTCGTCAACGCCGCTATGGCGGATGTGGTCAGCGCGGCCACCTGCGTCGTGGTGAGGCCGGTGAGCTGGAGCGCGTTGAAGGAGGCGATGACCGCGCCGTCGAGATTGGCGAGCTGCTGCGTGGTGAGCGCGCCGATCTGCGTCGAGGTCAGCGCATTGAATTGCGTGGACGAGAGCGCGCCGATCTCGGTGGTGGTGAGATTGACGACCTGCGTCGTCGCCAGCGCGGAAATCTGCGATGTGGTGAGCGCGCCGACCTGCGTCGTCGTCAGCGCGCGCAATTGCGGGCGCAGCAGGCCGCCGAGCTGGGCGTTGGTCAGCGCCGCGATCTCCGTCGTCGTCACCGCCTGCATCTGCGCCGTCGTCAGCGCCGCGAATTGCGTGGATTGGAAGCCGGAGAATTGCGTCGTCGTCAGATCGGCGATCTGCGTCGCCGAGAGGCCGGAGATTCCGTCCGAGGAGACGGCGCCGATCTGCGTTTCGCTCAATGCGGAGAGCTGCGTCGTGGTGAGCGAGGCCGCCTGCGTCGCGGTGAGGCCGCCGAGCTCGGTCGGAGAGAGCCGAGCGATCAGCGTCGAGGTGAGGCTCGCGAATTGCGCCGGCGTCAGCGCCCCGATCGCCGAGGCCGAGAGGCTGGCGAATTGCGTGGAGGTCAGCGAGGCGATTTCCGTGGTGCTGAGCCCGGCGACGGCGGTGGGCGAGAGAGCGCCGATCTGATCCGCCGAGAGCGCGGCCGATTGCGTGTCGGCGAGGGCGGCGATCTGCGTCTCGCTGAGGCCGGCGACGCCGGTCGTCGAGAGATAGGAGATTTGCGCCGCGCTCAAAGCCGTGAGCCGTTCCGTGCCGAGCGCGGCGACCTGCGCCGAGGTCAATCCGTAGATTTCCTGCGCGGTGAGAGTCTTCAGCTGCGACGTGGTGAGCGTGGCGAGTTGCGTCGTCGAGAGCGCGCCGATCTCGGTGGAGGTGAAGCTCTGCAATTGCGTCGTGGTGAGCGCGCCGAGCTCGGTCGTCGTCAGCCCGCCGACGGCGCTCGTCGACAGAGCGGCGATCTGCGCGGCGGTCAGCGCGGAGAATTGCGTCGCGGTGAGCGCGCCGACCTGCGTCTGCGTCAATCCGCCGGCGCCCGTCGTCGCCAGCGCGGCGATCTGTGAAGCGGCCAGCAGGCCGAGCTGCGTCGCGGTGAGCGCCGCCACTTGCGTCGCGGCGAGGCCGCCGATCTGCGTGCTGGTCAACAGGCCGATCTGCGCCGTGGTGAGCGCCTGCACCTGCGTCGTTGTCAGCGCCGCCACGCCCGTGGAGGAGAAGCTGCGGAACTGCGTCGTCGTCAGCGCGCCGATCTCGTCGCTGCTGAGTCCGGCGATGGCGGTGCTGGACAGAGCGGCGATCTGCGTCGAGGCGACGCTGGCGAGCTGCGCGGTCGTCAGCAGGCCGATCTGTGTGGCGGTGAGGCCGCCGATCGCCGTGGTGGTCAGATATTTGATCGCCGTGGTCGAGAGCGCGCCGATCCGCGTCGCGTCGAGCTGCGAGACTTCGGTGGAGGTCAGCCCGCGCGCCTGCGTCGCGGTGAGCGCGCCCACTTGCGTCGTCGTCAGCGCTCCGAGCTGCGCGCTGCTCAGCGCGGAAATTTGCGTCGCCGCCAGCGCGCCGAATTGCGTCGCGTTCAGCGCCTGCACCTGCGTCGTCGTCAGCCCGCTGATCGCCGAAGTGGAGAGCGCCGCGATCTGGGTGGCGGCGAGCGCGTCGAATTGCGTCGCGGCGAGCGCCGCGCCTTGCGTCTGCGTCAGGCCTTGCAGCTCTTGCGTCGTCAGAGCGGCGATCTGCGTCGTCGCCAGCGCGGCGATCTCGCTGGTCGTCAGCGCGCCGATCAGCGCCGCGGTGAGGCCGCGCAGCTGCGTCGTCGTCAGCGCCTGCAGCTCGGCGAGCGTCAGGCCGGCGATCGTCGCGGTCGACAGGCCGGAGAGCTGCGTCGAGGTCAGCCGTGCAAGCTGATCGAGGCCGAAGGCGGCGATCTGCGTCGCGGAGAGCGCGCCGGCCTGCGTCGATGTGAGGGCGCCGATCTGCGTCGTGCTGAGCGCGGCGACCTCGGTGGTGGTCAGCGCGGCGACGGCGGTGGTGGTGAGCGCGGCGATCTGCGTGCCGGCGAACGCGCCGAGCTGCGTCGTCGTCAGCGCCGCCGCCTGAATGTCGGTGAGGCCGGCGAGCTCGGTCGTCGTCATGGCGGCGAGCTGCGTCGTGGTGAGCGCGTTCAGCTGGCCGAGCGTCAACGCGCCGAGCTGACGCGCGGTGAAGCCGCGCAGCTGCGTGGTGGCGAGCGCGGAGACGACGCTGGAGGACAGGCTGGCGACAGCGTCCGCCGAAAGGCCGGCGATCTGCGTCGCGGCCAGCGCGGCGATCTGCGTCGCGGTGAGAGCCGCGAGCTGCGTGTCGACGAGCGCGCTCATCTGCGCCGTGGTCAGCGCGCCGAGCTGCGTGGTGGTGAGAGCGGAAATGTCGCTGGTCGACAATCCGCCGACGCCGGTCGTCGATAGCGCGGCGAGCTGCGCCTTCTGCAATGCGGCGAGCTGCGTGATGGAGAAAGCGGAAATCTGCGCATCCGACATGGCGCGCATCTGCGTCGAGGTGAGCGCTGCGACCTGCGTCGTCGTCAGCATGGCGACATCGGCCGTCGACAGCGAGGCCACGGCGGTCGTCGCCAACGCGGCGATCTGCGTCGTGGCGAGCGTCGTGAGCTGCGTCGTCGTCATGGCGGCGATCTGCGCCGCGCCGAGGCCGGACACGGCCGCGGCCGAGAGAGCGGCGATCTGCGTCGCGCTCAGCGCCGCGATCTGCGCATCCGACAGCGCAGCCGTCAGCAGCGCGCCGATCGCGCCGATCTGCGTCGTGGTGAGAGCGGCGACGGCGGTGGAGGTGAGCGCGCCGAAACCGCTCGTCGAGAGAGCGGCGACTTGCGTCGAGGTGAGCGCGCCGAGCTGCTCGGCGGAGAGCGCGCCGACCTGAGTGTCGGCGAGCGCCTTGACCTGCGTCGAGGTGAGCGCCGAAACCTGCGTCGTCGACAGCTCGGCGATCTGGCTCTGCCAGAATCCGCCGATCGACACGGCCGAAAGCGCCCCCACCTGCGTCGTCGTCAGCGTGTCGATCTGCGTCAGGGAGAGCGCGGCGAGCTGCGTCGAGGTGAGAGCTGCGGCCTCTGTCGTCGTCAAGGCGCCGAACTGCGTCGTGCTCAGCGCCGCGATCTGCCAATCGGCGAGAGCGCGCGTCTGCGCGGCCGTCAGCGCGGAAATTTGCGTCGTGGCGAGCGAAGCGATCTGCGCGCTGGTCAGCCCCGCGGCGGCGGTCGAGGTGAGCGCGGCGATCTGCGTCGTGGCGAAAGCGGCGAGCTGCGTCGTCGTCAACGCCGCGACCTGCGTGTCGGCGAGGCCGGCGAAGGCGCGCGTCGGCATTGCGGCGATCTGCGTCGCGTTCAGCGCGGCGAGCTGCGTCGTCTCGAGCGAATTCACCTCGGTCGCGGTGAGGCCGGCGAGCTGCGTCGTGGTGAAGCCGGCGATCTGATCCGCGCTGAAGGCGTCGAGCTGCGTCGTCGTCAGCGCGGCGATCTGCGCCGAAGTGAGATTGGAGAGCTGACTCGTGGAGAGATTGCCGAAGGCGGCGGAGCCGAGGCCGGCGATCTGCGCCGCGGACAGCTGCGATATGGTCAGCGATTGAATTTGCGCCGTCGTCATATCGCCGAGCTGCGTCGTCGTCAGCCCGCGCGCCTGCGTCGAGGTGAGCGCGGCGAGCTGCGTCATCGTCAGCCTGTCGATGGCGTCGGCCGAAAGTCCGCCGATCTGCGCCGAGGTGAGCGCCGCGGCTTGCGTCGTGGTGAGGCTCTGCAGCGCCGTCGTGGTCAGCTGATTGAGGAATGTCGTCGAGAGCGCCGACATTTGCGTCGCGGCGAGCGCGCCGATCTGCGTGACGCTCAATCCGCCATCGCTGCTGGAAACGAGAGCGCCGATCTGCGCGGCGGTGAGATTGGCGATGGGGAGCGCCTCGACGGCGGTCGTCGTCAAAGAGAGGAGCTGCGTCGTCGTCAAGCTGCGCGCCTGCGTCGTCACCAGCGCCGACAGCTGCGTCGTCGTCAGATTGCCGAGCTGCGTCGTGGTGAGGCCGGCGATCTGCGCGGCGCCGAGCCAATCGACCTGCGTCGTCGTCAGGCTCGCGAGGAGAGTCGTCGAGAGAGCGTTGAGCAGGGTCGTGGCGAGCGCGCGAATCTGTGTCGACGAGAGGCCGGAGAATTGCGCCTCCGAGAGACCGCCGAAAGTCGTCGCGCTCATTGCAGAAAATTGCGCGGCCGAGAGCTCGTCGACGTCGAGCGATTGTAGCGCGGTCGTCGAGAGATGGGCGAGCTGAGTCGCAGTCAGCCCGCGCGTCTGCGTCGTGGTGAGATCGGCGAGCCGGGTCGTCGTCAGCTCGGCGAGCGTCGTGTCGGAGAGGCCGGCGATCTGCGCGGCGGAGAGGCCGGAAAATTGCGTCGTGGCGAGCGCGCCGAGACGCGTCGCCGTGAGGCCGTTGAGCGTCGTCGTGGAAAGCGCGGCGATCTGCGTCGGAGCCAGCGCCGAAAATTGGGTGTCGGAGAGATTCTCGAAAGCGGCGGCGCCGAGGCCGGCGAGCTGCGCATTGGAGAAATTCGCGATCGACAGCGCCTGAATCTCGGTCGATGTCATGGCCGAGAGCAGCGTCGTCGTGAAGGCGCGCGTCTGCGTCGTGGTCAGCGCGGCGAGCTGAGTCGTGGTGAATTCGGAAAGATCGGTGGTTGTCAGCGCCGCGATCTGCGTCGCCGCGAGACCGGCGAGCTGCGTCGTCGTCAGCGTCTCTATCGCTGTCTGCGAGAGGCTGTCGAAGACCGTCGTCGTCAGCGAGCCGACCTGCGTCGAGGAGAGAGAGGAGAGCTGCGTCGTGGAGAGATTATCGACATCCGTCGCATTCAGCGAGCGCACCTGCGCGGCGGTCAGACTCGTCACCTGCAGCGCGACGATCTGATCGAGGCTCAGCGCGTCGAGCTGCGTCGCGGTGAGGCTACGCACTTGCGTCGAGCTGAGGCTCGAAATCTGCGTCGTCGAGAGATTGGCGAGCTCCGTCGTCGAGAGGCTGGCGATCTGCGCGGCGGTCAGCGCCTGCAGCCGCGTCGTGTCGAGACTGTCGATCTCCGTCGCATCGAGCGCATTCAGCTCCGTCTTGGTGAGCGCGGAGAGCTGCGTGGTCGCGAAGGAGTCGAAGTCGCTCTCGGCGAGGGCCTGGAATTGCGACAGATCGAGCCCGGCGATCGCCATGCGCGACAGCGAGGCGACCTGCGTCGTCACCAGCGCCTGCAGAGTGCTCGTCTGCAGAGAATTGAGCTGCGTCGAGGTCAGCACGGCGATCTGCGTCGTGGCGAACCCCTCTATGTCGGAGGTTCCGAGCTCGCTCATGATGGTCGTCGTGAGACGCGCGATCTGCACGGTCGTGAGCGACGAGTAGATCGACGTCATGACAGGCCCTGCTCCGCGCGCGCTTTTCGAAAACCAACGGACGCGCGGCGGCGCGGCGGCGGCCGGCGCGACGATCCTTGCCCGCTGAGCCTTGCGTGAAACTGGGGCGCCAGCGCTCGCTCAGCCGGCGTCGTCGTCCCGCGCCGTGGCGCGCGCCGCCCAGTCGAGATAGGCGGGATCGCCGGCGGCGATATCGAGGCGGATGATCTCCGGGATATCGTAAGGATGCCCGGCGCGAATGGCGGCGGCGAGCGCGTCATAATCCTGCGCGCGGGCTTTTGACTGCACCAGAAATTCGGCGTCGGCGCGCGTCTCGCCCTCCCACACGTAAAAGCTGCGGATGGGGAAAATCTGAACGCAGGCGGCGAGCTTGGCGGCGAGCAGGGCGCGGGCGAGGCGCTCGGCCCCCGCTTCTGTGTCGATCGTCGTCTGGACGACG
Organism: Methylosinus sp. C49; assembly: GCF_009936375.1. Taxonomy (GTDB): domain Bacteria; phylum Pseudomonadota; class Alphaproteobacteria; order Rhizobiales; family Beijerinckiaceae; genus Methylosinus. The sequence goes on from NZ_AP022332.1 coordinate 329,893, forward strand.
CAGAATTTCGGCTCGTTTCCGCTCACGGGCGGGACTATGGGGGCGCCTTCGGGCGAAATCAACGCGCCGCCGCGCGGCTCGGCGCTTTTCTTGCTGGGCCTCGCGCAGGCGGCCGCGGCGCCGCGGCGGGCATTCGGAGAAGCTAAGGACATGTTCACCAGGGTCTGCAAGGAGGACACTGTTTTCGAAGGGGAAATGCGTCTCGTCATCGCAGATTCCCATTTCATCATCCTGGCCTTCGCCTTCGGCGGAGAGATCAAGGCCTTCCAAGGCGTGTGCCCACACACCAATGCGCCGCTGGACACGGCCGATTTCGACGGCGAGGTGCTGACCTGCCCGCTCCATAATTGGACGTGGGACATGCGCACCGGCGATCCGATCCATCCCCAGGAAAGCCGGCTCGCCGAATATCCGGTCAAGATCGAGGACGGCGTCGTCTATATAGATACGGAGGGCGTCAGCCCCCTCTTCGCCGAGCGCTGAGCGCGCGGCGGCAGGACCTCGATCGGCCTCGTATGCGGGAGCGAGCGAGGTGAGTTTCACAAGCGGTTGATCTCATTGCGCCGAACCCTAGGTGCGGTTCGGCGCGGACAGATCGACGAGATCGGCCGTGAGCGGGCGCAGACGCGGGAAAGCAGATTCGGCTTTTGCCGAATCGGCAAAATTCTCTATGTTTCGCGCCGGATGCGTCTCTAGGCCACGAAGAGAGGTAGGAGATGAACCTGTCCGAACAGCCCCCCGTCGCCGAGGAGGCGTCGAACGGCGTCGAAGCCGTGAGCCTGGATGCGCAGCTCGAGGCGGTGACAGCCGAGCGCGATCGTCACGCCAGGGACAAGATCGAGCTCATCACCAAGGCGAGCGCCTTGGCGAAGGAGCTGGAGGCCGCCCGCGCCGAGCTCTCCGCGGCGGTGGAAGAGAAGGCGAAGGCCGTCGCCGCCGCCATCGCCGAGCATGAGGGCGTCATCGCGCATCGCGATCGGCTGAGCGCCGAGCTGGACGCTTTGCGCGCCGAGCTCTCCGCCGCCCATGGAGCCAAGGAGAAAGCCGCCGTGCTCGCCGCGCAGGCGGGCGCGGAGATCGCCCATTTGAAGGACCGGCTCACCGCCGCTGGCTCGCCCGATCCGCTCGTCGTGCTCGCCGATTATGCGCAGGAGAAGCTGAAGCTCGCCGTCGCCTGGACGCGCTCCAAAATCCCGGAGGGCCATGCGGCGCTGCCCTGGTTCGACCGTATCGTCGAGGGCGTGGCCACGGCCGGCCGGCTGACCGCCGATTTCCTGCGCTGGCTCGCGCCGCGCCTGGTCGAGGCCTATCAATGGGCCAAGCCCCGCGCGCTGGAACTCTACGCCAAGGCGAAGAGCGAGATCGAGACGCGCTTGAAGCAGAGCTGAGCGCTCGGACGAAAGATATCCTCAAAAGGCGCGCGCCCTCGTGGCGCGCGCCTTTTTGCGTCGGGCCGCTCCTGCGGTTTCCGGCGCGGCGGAGCAGAGCGCGGCCGCTCCTGTCAAATCCGCTTCCCTTCGCCCCCCGGCGCTGCTATCCCCGCCGCCATGACGACGCGCAAAATCGACAATATCCGCAATTTCTCCATCGTCGCGCATATCGACCACGGCAAGTCGACGCTCGCCGACCGGCTGATCCAGGCGACGGGGACCGTCGCCGCGCGCGATATGGTCGAGCAGGTGCTCGATTCCATGGATATCGAGCGCGAGCGCGGCATCACCATCAAGGCGCAGACCGTGCGCCTCGACTATAAGGCCAAGGACGGCAAGGATTACGTCCTGAACCTCATGGACACGCCCGGCCATGTCGATTTCGCCTATGAGGTCTCGCGCTCGCTGAAGGCCTGCGAAGGCTCGCTGCTCGTCGTCGACGCCAGCCAGGGCGTCGAGGCGCAGACGCTCGCCAATGTCTATCAGGCGCTCGACGCCGGTCACGAGATCGTGCCCGTTCTGAACAAGATCGATCTGCCGGCGGCCGAGCCCGACCGCATCAAAGAGCAGATCGAGGACGTCATCGGCCTCGACGCTTCCGACGCCGTACTGATTTCCGCCAAGACCGGCATCGGCATTCCCGATGTGCTGGAGGCGATCGTCACCCGCCTGCCGCCGCCGCAGGGCGATGATGAGGCGCCGCTCAAGGCGATGCTGGTCGATTCTTGGTACGACGCCTATCTCGGCGTGGTCGTGCTGGTGCGCGTCATCGACGGGCGCATGCGCAAGGGTCAGAAGATTCTGATGATGGGCACAAACGCCCACTATGAGATCGACAAGATCGGCGTGTTCAAGCCGAAGATGCTGGACGTCGCCTCGCTCGGCCCGGGCGAGGTCGGCTTCATCACCGCGCAGATCAAGCAGGTCGCCGACACGCGCGTCGGCGACACCATCACCGAAGACAAAAAGCAATGCGCTGAGCCGCTGCCGGGCTTCAAGCCGGCGCAGCCGGTGGTGTTCTGCGGCCTCTTTCCGGTGGACGCCGCCGATTTCGAGGATTTGCGCGCCGCCATCGGCAAGCTGCGCCTCAATGATGCGAGCTTTTCTTACGAGATGGAGACCTCCGCGGCGCTCGGCTTCGGCTTCCGGTGCGGCTTCTTGGGGCTGCTGCATCTCGAGATCATTCAGGAGCGTCTGCGCCGCGAGTTCGATCTCGATCTCATCGCGACGGCGCCTTCGGTCGTCTATAAGATCAAGCTGACCAATGGCGAGGAGATCGAGCTGCACAATCCGGCCGACATGCCGGATGTGGTGAAGATCGACGAGATTCTCGAGCCCTGGATCCGCGCCACCATCATGACGCCGGACGATTATCTCGGCGCTGTGCTGAAGCTCTGCCAGGATCGGCGCGGCGTGCAGGTCGATCTCAATTACGTCGGCAAGCGCGCCATGGCGGTCTACGACCTGCCGCTCAACGAAGTGGTGTTCGACTTCTACGATCGCTTGAAGTCGATCTCCAAGGGCTACGCCAGCTTCGACTATCACATCACCGATTATCGCGTCGGCGATCTCGTGAAGATGAGCATATTGGTGAACGCCGAGCCGGTGGACGCGCTCTCCATGCTGGTGCATCGCACGCGCGCCGATTCGCGCGGGCGGCAAATGTGCGAGAAGCTCAAGGAGCTGATCCCGCCGCATATGTTCCAAGTGCCGATTCAGGCGGCGATCGGCGGCAAGATCATCGCCCGCGAGACGGTGCGCGCCTTCCGCAAGGATGTGACCGCGAAGTGCTATGGCGGCGACGCCACGCGCAAGCGCAAGCTCCTCGAGAAGCAGAAGGAAGGCAAAAAGAAGATGCGCCAGTTCGGCCGCGTGGAGATTCCGCAGGAGGCGTTCATCGCCGCGCTGAAGATGGAGGATTGATCTCCGCGAGGCGGGGGCCAGAAGGCGGCGCCGAGCCGTCCCCTCTCCCCGCTCGCGGGGAGAGGCCGGGTGAGGGGCTCGGCGATTAGCGGAGGCATTCCGTGCGTGGACTGCGGCTGATCGAGACTCGTCGCGCGCGCCGGCTTCGGCGGGAGGCGACCTCCGCGGAAAAGATCGTTTGGAGCCGTCTGCGAAACAGGAGCCTCGGGGGCTTCAAATTCATTCGGCAGGAGCCCATCGGCCCTTTCATCGCGGATTTCATTTGTCGTGAGCGAAGGCTGATCGTCGAGATCGACGGCGAAACGCATTCGAGCGCGGAAGAGATCGCCGACGATGCGCGACGCACCGCCTTCCTGAGCGCACAAGGCTATCGCATCATCCGCTTCACGAACCAGGCCGTCTATGAGAATGCGGAAGCGGTCGCGGATGCAATTCTCCGCGCGCTCGACGAAGCGCCTGCCTGATCGCCCGAGCCCCTCACCCAGCCTCTCCCCGCAGGCGGGGAGAGGGGCTGGCCGCGCCCGATGTTCGGCCGGGCGGGAATCCAGGTCGGAGCCTCCGCGCGGCTAGCGCTCCAGGCGCATCACGCTCGAGCATAGGTTCGTCTATCGCGTCGAGGGCGAGAGCTTGTCGATCGCCCAGTGTCGGCGTCATTACTAATCCCGGCCGAATATCCCTCTGTTCAGGCGAAAGCCGGCCGTATATCAATGGCGCCCTCGGCCCCGCCGCCGGCCCGATAAGAGTTCCCCGAGGAGCCAGACGTTGACCGAACTGAAAGACCTCTACGACATCGGCGAGATTCCGCCGCTCGGCCATGTTCCCGCCAAGATGCACGCCTGGGTCGTCCGCAAGGAGCGGCACGGACCGCCCGAGGAGTCGATGCAGCTCGAGGTGGTTCCCACCTGGGAGCTCGACAGCCATGACGTGCTCGTTCTGGTGATGGCGGCGGGCGTCAATTACAATGGCGTCTGGGCCGCGCTCGGCCAGCCGATCTCCGTGCTCGACGTCCATAAGCTCCCCTATCACATCGCTGGCTCCGACGCCGCTGGCATCGTCTGGGCAGTCGGCTCCAAGGTGAAGCGCTGGAAGGTCGGCGACGAGGTGGTCGTCCACTGCAACCAGGACGATGGCGACGACGAGGAGTGCAACGGCGGCGACCCGATGTTCTCCGCCTCGCAGCGCATTTGGGGCTATGAGACGCCGGACGGCTCCTTCGCGCAGTTCTGCCGCGTGCAGGACCGCCAGCTCATGGAGCGCCCCAAGCACCTCACTTGGGAAGAGTCCGCCTCCTACACGCTGACGCTGGCCACCGCCTATCGCATGCTGTTCGGCCATGAGCCGCACCGGCTGAAGCCCAGCGACAATGTCCTCATCTGGGGCGCCTCGGGCGGTCTCGGCGTGTTCGGCGTGCAGCTCTGCGCGGCGGCCGGCGCCAACGCCATCGGCGTGATCTCGGACGAGAGCAAGCGCGACTATGTGCTCTCGCTCGGCGCCAAGGGCGTCATCAACCGCAAGGACTTCAAGGGCTGCTGGGGCCAGCTGCCGACGGTCAACACGCCGGAGTTCAACGACTGGTCCAAGGCCGCCCGCAATTTCGGCAAGGCGATCTGGGACATCACCGGCAAGAAGGACGTCGACATCGTCTTCGAGCATCCGGGCGAGCAGACCTTCCCACTCTCCTGCATGGTGGTGAAGCGCGGCGGCATGGTGGTGTTCTGCGCCGGCACGACCGGCTTCAACCTCACCTTCGACGCCCGCTATGTGTGGATGCGCCAGAAGCGCATTCAGGGTTCGCATTTCGCGCATCTGAAGCAGGCGGCCGCGGCCAATCGCTTCGTCGTGGACCGTCGCGTCGATCCCTGCCTGTCGGAAGTCTTCCCCTGGGCGAAGATCCCGCATGCGCACACGAAGATGTGGAAGAACGAGCACGCCCCCGGCAATATGGCCGTGCTGGTCAACGCCCCGACCACCGGCCTGCGCTCGCTCGAGGATGTGGTCGCGGCGTCCGGCAAGAAGTGACGCGCAGGCGATTAACAAAGAGAATCGCTCCGGTCCGATCTGAACCGCGGCGATTCTCTCGTCGAATAGGCGCTATCGGCTCTCGTTCCGCTGCGTTTGCCTCAGCGAGAGCCGATAGGGGCGGGCTCCGATAGCGCGTCGCCGAGCCGCCTCACCCGCCGATCTCCTCCCGCTTGATCTCCAGCTCCAGCCAGCTCTCCTCAGCGGCGGCGAGCTCTTCCTCAACTTTCGCGAGGAGCCTGCCGGCTTCGGCGAATTTCGCCGGATCGCGCGCATAGAGGCCGGGATCGTCGAGGAACTTCTGCAGCTTCTCTCTCTTGCCGCGCAATTCCTCCATTTTCGCCGGCAGCGTCGTCAGCGCATGCTGCTCGGCGAAGGAGAGGCGCGGCTTGGCGGCGGATTTCGGCCTCGGCGCGCTCGCCGCTTTCGCCTTCTCCTCGCGCGGGGCGGCGGCGGCGCTGCGCGCCTGCACGCCCTCGCCGCGCTGCGTCACCATGTCGGAATAGCCGCCGGCATATTCGATCCACCGGCCATTCCCCTCCGACATCAGCACGGAAGTGGCGACGCGATCGAGAAAATCGCGATCATGGCTGACGACGATCAGCGTGCCGGGATAATCGGCGAGCATCTCCTCCAGGAGATCGAGCGTCTCGAGATCGAGGTCGTTGGTGGGCTCGTCCAGCACCAGAAGATTTGAGGGCAGCGCCAGCGCGCGGGCCAGCAGCAGGCGCCCGCGCTCGCCACCGGAGAGCCGGCCGATCGGCGTGCGCGCCTGCTCGGTTCCGAACAGGAAGTCCTTCATATAGCCGATGACATGCTTGCGCTGGCCGTTGATCTCGACGAAGTCCGAGCCGCCGCCGGTCAGCGCGTCCTTCAATGTCGTCTGCGGATCGAGGCTGGCGCGGCTCTGATCCAGCGTCGCCATCTCGACGGAAGCGCCGAGCCGTACATGGCCGCCGTCGGGCGCCAACGTCCCCGTCAGCATTTTGATGAGCGTCGTCTTGCCCGCGCCATTGGCGCCGACAATGCCCAGCCGATCGCCGCGCATCACCCGCGTCGAAAAATTATCGACGATGGTCCTCTCGCCGAAGGCCTTGGAAATTCCCCGCGCCTCGACCACCAGCGCGCCGGAGGTCTGCGCCTCGGCGACCTCGAGCTTTATGTCGCCCGTCGGCCCGACATGCCGGCGCCGCCGCGCGCGCATCTCGTGAAGATCGGAGAGGCGCTTCTGATTGCGCTTGCGGCGACCGGTGACGCCATGCTGCAGCCAATGCTCTTCTGCGACGATCTTGCGGTCGATCTTGTGCTGCTGCTTTTCCTCTTCCTCGAACTCGCGGTCGCGCCAGGCCTCGAAATCCTTGAAGCCGCGCGACAAATATCGCGTCCGCCCGCGATCGAGCCAGACCGTCGAGCGCGTCAAATCCTGCAGGAAGCGGCGATCATGGCTGATGATCACCATCGCCGAGCGCAGGCCGGCGAGCCGCTCCTCGAGCCAGAGAATCGCCGGCAGATCGAGATGGTTGGTGGGCTCGTCCAGCAGCAGCACGTCCGGCTCCGGCGCGAGGATGCGGGCGAGCGCGGCGCGGCGGCCCTCGCCGCCGGAGAGGCTGCGCGTATTCTCCTCGCCCGTGAGGCCGAGCTCGAGCAGCAGCGCCTTGGCGATATAGGGATCGTCGGTCGGGCCGAGGCCGTCGACCACATAATCCAGCGTCGTCGCGAATTTGGAGAGATCGGGCTCCTGCGGCAGATAGCGCAGGCTCGCGCCCGGCTGCAGGAAGCGCGTTCCCGAATCGGCCTCCACCTCGCCGGCGGCGATTCGCAGCAGGGTCGATTTGCCCGAGCCATTGCGGCCGACGAGGCACAGCCGCTCGCCGGGCGAGACGGAAAGATCGGCCGATTCGAAAAGCGGCTTGCCGCCGAGCGTCAGCCCGACATTCTGGAGCGTCAATAGAGGTGGCGGGGCCATGGGGTCCGATATGTCCGCGCCGGCGGGACGAGGCCGGCCCCGCGTCTTTTATCGCACTCGCCCCATAACGCCAGCCCGGCTCAATGGCTCTCCGCCAATGTCGAGGCCGCGCGCAGGAAGCGCGAGGGGTCGACCGGCTCGCCGTCCACCCGCACCTCATAGTGCAGATGCGGCCCGGTGGAGCGGCCCGTGGAGCCGAGCCGCCCGACCGTCTCGCCCGGAGCCACCTCCTGGCCGACGGAAACGGAAATGGCCGAGAGATGCGCATAGCGCGTGGCGAGGCCGGAGCCATGGTCGATCTCGACCATCTGCCCATAGCCGCCGCTCGGCCCGGCGTTGACGACGACGCCGCCCGCCGTGGCGCGCACGGGCGAGCCGTAATCATCGCGCAGATCGACGCCTGTATGCAGCGCAGCGCGTCCGAAGAAAGGATCGGTGCGATAGCCGAAGCCGGAAGTGGTCTCGGGCGCTCCGGCGAGCGGCTTGCGCAGCGGCACGCTGGGCAGCGCGCTGCGCAGCCCCTCGAGCGTGGCGGCGGCGGTCTCGGCGGCGCCGAGCTCGCGCTCGAAGAGATCGCTGCGCTCGGCCGGCACGAAAGGCCCGCCGGCGAAGCTCTCGGCCTGCGCCTTGGACGCGCGGCCCCTGTGAAGAAAGCGCTCGATCGGCAGGCCGGCGACATCGAAAGCGCGCCGCAGCTTGGCGGTCGCCGCCCGAATCGGCTCGACCAGCCGGCCGAGCCGCTGGGTCTGCTCGCGCTCGGCCTGATCGAGCGAGGCCTCCAAATGCTCGAGGCGCGACTGCATCGGCAGGCCGGCGTCGGCGGCGAGGCGTGGTGATTCGCTCTGCGGCGCGAGCTCCGCCGAGGCGCCGCGACGCTCGGCCGTAGATTTGGCGGGCGCGTCCTCCTCGCGTCGCAGCCGCAGCTCGAGACCCTCCGGCTGCGGCTTGTCGAAGCCGGCAAAAGGCTCCGGCCGCTCCTCTGGCGCCGGCGCATAAGCGCTGACGCCGGAAGGCAATCCTGCTGCGGGCGCGGCGACCGAAGGCGCGCGCCTCTGCGCGGTCATGCCCGCGGGAGCCGCATCCTTGGAGGCGACGCCTTCGACGAGCCGCGCCACCAGCGCCGCCCGCGTCTCCAGCTTGGCCTGGCGGGCGACCAGCGTCTGCACCTTGCTCTCGACATCGCCCTGAGCGAGGAACTGCCGGCTCGTCGCCTGATCGAGCCGCAGCCGCATGGCGGCCAGCCGATCCTCATAGGCGTAGCGCATCTGCGTCTGGCGATCGACCAGCTCCGCGAGCATGTCGTCGCGAAAAGCGAGATAGGCGGCCGCGCAAGGCGCGAGCAGCCCTGCTCCGATGAGCGCGAGGCCCGCCACGACGAGCGTCGGAGGAGAAACCTCCAGCCGCCGACGGCGCGCGGCGAGCGTGAATTCGACGACGAAGGGAAGCCGCTTTTGTCGCGGTCTGTGATCGTTGGCTTTCGGCATGCGCATGTTCCAGAGGGCCGCCCCTGCGCGCGAGCCGCGAGCGCGCGAAAGGGAGGCCGGCGGCCTGTTACACCTCATTAAGGTTAACGATCGGCAAATCTGCCGCGGGAGCCTCGAGCGAGGCTGGGCGAAAGGATCGCGTTTCGAGCCTTGATCGCCGAGGCGAACGCGTGCTATTGGGCGCTTCGCCGCGAGCGGGGCAAGTCCCCGCTTTCGCCCCTGGAGAGGTGGCTGAGTGGTTGAAAGCACCGCACTCGAAATGCGGCATACGGGCAACCGTATCGGGGGTTCAAATCCCTCCCTCTCCGCCAATCTCTGGCTTTAACTGCACTTTAACAGAGAGTTGCTTAGAATTCAGGGCATTGCCACCGTCCGCTTCTATACAGCGGTACTATATAATGGCGCCCAGAATGACCTCTCTTTGGCAAACCGAGTCGGGAACATTCTATTTCCGCAAGCGCGTGCCGAATCGGCTCCGCCCCTTCGTCAAATGCACCATCCTCTATCGCAGCCTTCGAACGAAGGATCCGACCGAGGCCAAGCGGCTCTTCGTCGCCAAGGCTGCGGAGATCGCCGAGGAGTGGGACGTCTATGAGCGTTACGTCGAGCGCAAGGCCGCGGTCGACGCCCAGCGAGTGGAGCTGACGCAGAAGCAGATCCAAGGATTGGCGGGCGAATTCTATCGCTGGTACGTCGCGCAGCACGATGGCGATCCCGGGACGCCCGACAAATGGGAACGGAAGATCAAACGCGACGAGTTCCTGAAAATTCCCAAAAGGCGTCCAGGTGCGCTGCTGGCGGACTATCTCAATGAGGTCCGCCGCTTCCTGGAAGCCCGCGACATCGTCATTCCCGACACCGGTCTGATCCCGCTCGCGCGAGCCGCGATCCGGGCGGGCGGGTTCGCCAACGAGATTCTTCTCGCCAACGCCAACAAGAAATACCCGCGCAAGCGCATCCTCGAGATCGAGGACGAATTCCCGAAATGGGAGGAGGTCGAGCCGACCCTGCCGCTCGCCAAGGAGCCGCTCACCGTCGAAAACGACTTCGACGCCTGCGCCGCGGCTTCCGGCTGGGGCGCCGGCACCGTTCCCAGCTATCGTCGCATGCTCGTCAAGCTCGGCGAGCACATGGGGGCGGCCGACCTTTCGGGCGTGACGGAGGCCGACCTCCAGTCGTGGAAGAAGGCCTTGCTCGCCGAGGGAATCGGCGCCGGCACGATCAAGAACGGCTATCTGGCCGCCGTTCGGAGCTTCTACGGTTGGGCGGTCACCGAGGGCAAGCTGAAGAAAAACCCGGCGGAAGCGATCACGATCAGGGTTCCGAAGAAGAGCAAGACGCGCTCGCCGGCGTTCAGCGACGACGAGGCCGCGCTGATCCTCAGCGAGACGCTGCGCGAGCCCGATCCCCGCGTCGGGCGGGAGTTCGCGGATGCCCTGCGCTGGGTTCCGTGGCTCATGGCCTACAGCGGCGCCCGCGTGAACGAGATCACCCAGCTCCACCGGGAGGATTTCTACTGGCGGACGATCGGGGATGAGCGCGTGTTCGTCATGCGCCTGACGCCGAAAGGAGGGCGGCGGATCAAGACCGGCGAGGCCCGCGACGTCCCCGTCCATCCTCACCTCGTCGAGCAGGGCTTCCACCGCTTCGTCGAAGGCAAGCGAGCGGGGCCGCTGTTCGTCGATCCGACGAAGCGCCGCAAGGGCGACGAGGCCCGCCCGCAAAACCACAAGGTCGCGGACAAAATAGCCGAGTGGGTTCGCGTGATCGGCGTCGAGGACGAGGACATCCAGCCGAACCACGCCTGGCGGCACAGGTTCAACCGGGTCGCCCGGATTGTCGGCATGAATCCCGAGGTCCGCGACGCCATCGAGGGTCACGCGCCGCGCACTGAGGGCGAGAAATACGGCGGCGACATGCCGCTCGACCCGATGTGGGCGGCCATCAAGATGCTGCCGCGTTTCGCGGTCGCTCCGCCCGTCGGACCGAGACCCGTGACCGAGGCGGCCAAGCGCGCCAGCCAGAAGCGAATGGAAACCGCGAAGCGCGCGAAGACGAAGAAGGCTCTCACCCGCCTCGCGCCGCGGCGGGCCGAGCGCGCGCCGGCGGAGGCGCAGACGGAAGATTCGTGACCTCGATCCTGGTCCTCTCGGACCTGCACCTCGAGAACCGGCCCTATTGGCGGTTGCCCGACGAGCTGCCGCCTTTCGACGTCGCGGTGTTCGCCGGCGACATCGCCGAGACGCCGCGCGTCGCCGTCGAGATCCTCGCGGCGGCGCCGGCCCTTTCCGGGCGGCCCGTCGTCTACGTGCCCGGCAACCATGAACTCTTCAGCGGCGACATCGACGCCGCGATCACGGACGGGCGCGCCGCCGCCGAGGGCACGAATGTGCGGCTGCTCGATCGCGAGATCTCCGTCGTGGCCGGCGCAAGATTCGTTGGCGCGATCCTTTGGACCGACTATGCCCTCGGCGGCGACCCGAAGCGCGCCATGCAGGTCGCCGCCGACGGCATGTACGACCACCGGCTGATCCGCTCGGGCGACGGGGTCTTCTCTCCGGGCGACGCCCTCGCACGCCACCAGGGCGACCTCGCCTTCATCGAGGCGTCGCTCGCGGCGCCCTTCGCGGGGCCGACCGTCGTCGTGACGCACCACGCCCCGCACCCGCGCTCCGTCCATGCGAAATACGCCGGCAGCGTCCTGAGCGCGGCGTTCGCCTCGGACCTCTCGGAAACGATCGAGCGGGGACGTCCGAGCCTATGGATCCACGGCCATTGCCATGCGTCGTCGGACTATCGCGTCGGCGCGACCCGCGTGGTCTGCAACCCCAAGGGCAACGGGCCGAGAACGCGGGGCGGCGCGGTCGACAATGGCGACTTTCGAGAGGGATTTGTCGTCGAGGTGTGAAACGTGGCCTAAGAAAATGCGACGTGAGTCGCAAGCTGGACAGGCCGCTGCGCCGTTTCTTGAACTCCTAGACGACGCCATCGGGATCGCGCCAGCGGACAAGGAGATCTGGGCCGAAACCGTCCCAAGCGGGGCGGGCCGTCGCCAAGCACCCGCCCCGCCCCGAACGCGCCGCCGAGCGATGAGGCGGCGCGTCGGAAAGCCGGCGCCGGTACCGAATCCGATCCGTTAGACTAATCGCCGTCCGGCTTGCCTTCGAACAGCGGCTTCCAACGGGCTTGAAGAAATGCTTCCAATAGCGAAAGAAAAGCCAACCCGAAGCTCGCTGGTATTAGAAGGTCGATGCGATCTGTGTGGTTCCTGATCCAGTCCGCTGCGGTCTCTGCGTCGATGCCTACTGCGCCGACCTTTTCCCGATTAGCCAGTATGGACCTGTGTAAAGTGCTTTGGGCGGCCCCCGTATAATGCTGATAGGTGAACCGAGGCCCGCTGTTCGGGCCAACTTTTCCAACCTTCAGCGCACGCCCCTCGAGGAAAAATGCGTAGATGGCCATATTCCCCACAGGGAGCGTCCTCGCCTTATGTGGCTTGGGCAATATCTGTGGGTTGATTTGTCCGAGTGATGCGTCGACTTGCGCCAAGCGCGCCACCTCTCGGAAATCGGCAAGCGCATTGGAAACCAGATCTTCCAACATGTCCAGAGTCTACCACAAGGCCGAAAAACTCCAAACCGCAGCGCCTTCACGTCGAGCTAATTCGACAACCTGCTATCCCGCGATCTCCCCGAGGCCAATGGAGTTGCACGCGGTACGAGAAGACCTCCGATCTCGACCTGCGCGACTTGGTCATCCCGGTTTCTCGGCGCTGGTCGTTGTGTTTGATGGCCGATCTAACCCTTGGTCAATGGCTTCGTGAAGGATATCCGTTTAACCTGACTTGCCCGCTCACTTGGCAGATTGCGGGTCCAAGAATTACAATGCGATTCGTCATAGCGTTGTTTGACCTAACCCATTATGCGAGGCAAATGTGAGCGTGTGCGGAGCCGACATTCAAAGCCGTGATCTGGTTCTGGTAAGCGTCGATAAGAACGAGGATGGAACTTTCTCCATTGTCGAGAATGCCTGCACCAAAATCCAATTAGCGGGTGACGACCAAGAAACTGTGAGAGGTTTTCGACGGGCGCTGGCCGGTTTTATTCGGAGCCACGACGTGCGGCGTATTTCCCTGAAAGGCCGGAACACAAACGGAAAATTTGCCGGCGGCGCCGTCGGCTTCAAGATTGAAGCGCTGGTCCAGTCGCTCGAAGAATGCGACGTCATGATCATGATGCCGACCACAATAGCATCGCAAGTTCGCAGGCACACACTGACAGCGCCCGAGAGTTTGTATAAATATCAACACGGTGCATATTTGACAGCGTCCGCGACGTTGGTGAAGTCCGACAAATGACCTTTGAGATTGATGCAGGATTGCCCGAGCCCATCACAAAAACGCTCTCCAGCTTGAGCGACCGTTACAATTTTACCTCCCAGAACACCGAAGGGGGAAATGGCTACGTATTCATCTGTAAAAATACACTTCTCGGCACCGAATGCGTCGTGAAATTTTATAATTGGGAAGGAGAGGAGCGCTACCACCTCGAGCCTCAAGCTCTAACTAACTTCAACTCACAAAACTTGCTCAAGGTACTCGACGCCGGGGTCGCTGACGAGTCCTGGGCATTCTTTGTCACGCCCTACTGTTCCGAAGGGAGCCTCGATTCACATCTGAAATCCAAATCCACCGGAAATTTAGAGGCATATAGGATATGCGCTGACATCCTTGACGCACTAACCTATCTGCACTCACAGAGGTATGTCCATCGTGACATCAAGCCCGGCAATGTGTACCTGCATGAAGGCCACGCGATAGTGGGGGACTTTGGATCTCTCGTCCCGTTACCCGAAGGACACTCTCATGTGAAGGCTTCACGGCATGCAGTTCTTTACCGCCCCCCTGAATCAATCGTGTCCGACACCTATGGGTTTGCGGGTGACATTTACCAAGCCGGTCTGGTTTTATATCAACTGCTCGGAGGAAAGCTACCCGTATTAGAAACAGATTTTCTCAGCCCACGGCAGCGCAAAGAATATGATAAACTCAGTTTTCCAGATAATACCATCTATGCTGATAACAACATAAAGCAAATAATAGCGAAGGGGAAATTGATCGACATTTCATCGGTCAATTGCTGGGCATCTCCAGCGCTTATCAAAGCTGTACGAAAAGCCACCAGCCCCGATCCCGCCCGCCGATTCTTATCCGCCGCTGACTTTCTTGGCTTTCTCGCTCAGAATCGTCCGAACATTACGGACTGGTCAATGACTGACGCCGGGCAACTTGTTCTGAAGGCGTCACCCACTGAGTATCGAATTTCCGTCAACACGCTCGAAGTGGGTAAGCGCAGGGGAAGCGCATCTTGGCGGACGGACAACACATTATCGGGAACTGATTTGCCTTCCATCGTGAAGGAGATCGAAGCAAAGGCATGTGGATAAAAATCTCGAGAGTCCTAACTGAAGATACCTTGGAGGCCGATAGTTTTTCGGCGAGGGCTTCCAGATTGTCGTGCAGATGGTGGTAGAGGCGCAGCGATAAGTCCACCATTTCCTGCGATTTCGACACGACCTTGGTCCGCCGACGAGAGCGGGCGCATCACATGGCGGTCGGTCACATGGGGGTTCGGCATCGCGCTCGGATCGTTGGTTGACCGAGCCGCGATACCACCCTCGATGCCCGATGGCTGAAGCCCTCCAGAAGAAGGCGCGGCATACGCCGCCGTCGGCGAGCGCCGCTCTAACCGGCCAGTCTAATTGTCGGAGAACCGGCCAACTTAATTGTCGCTGCGCAGAGGTTCGCCTCGGACCTGTCGGAAACGATCGAGCGGGGACACCCCGACCTCTGGGTCCACGGGCATTGCCATGCGTCGTCGGACTATCCAATCGGCGCCACCCGCGTGGTCTGCAACCCCAAGGGCAACGGCCCGAGGACGAGGGGCGGCGCGGTCGATAATGGGGATTTCAGGGAGGGGTTCGTCGTCGAGGTGTGAGGCCGGTCGCAAGATCTAAGCAGTCGTCAAATATCCGCCCCGTCCGCGAATCCGCCGCAAAGCCCGAGGAGAGCCACCGCGCCAGAAAGCCATTGGTGGAATCAGATTCGATCGGCCAAGGCGGAGTGGTCAGCAGCCGCTGCCGCTTCGGCTCGGCGACGACTGAGGGCGCCGCTGGCCAGCGTCGGCTCGACGAAAGTGCTCTGCTTCCGCGTGCTCGCCCGGAAGGTTCCGACGCAATCGAATTCCTCGCCCCGAGCGACCTTGCCGCCGGCCTTCCCCGCCCCATCTGCGCGCGATCGCCAACGCAAAGTTCGCGGGGACGCGATCATGATCACAGGCGAACTCGCGCCCGGATCGAAGGGGTGCGCGGACTGGAAGGCCGTCGACGAATTGCGGCGCCTCTGCTGGCGCGACCGGCTGGCCGACCTGTCGACGCTCGACGACGGCCATGACGGGCACGCGATGCATTTCCTCGTCAGGGACGGCGGCAGCCTAGTCGCGGCGGCGCGGCTGTGCATCCATCGCGTCTTGGCCGACACGCCCGATCGGCATCTCTTTCCGTCCGCCCTCATGGCCGCGCATGGGCCCTACGGCTGCATGTTTCGTCTCGTTGTTCATCCCTCCCACCGCAATCGGCACATTTCCTTGCTGCTGGACAATGCCCGGATCGAAGTGGCGAAACGCCTCGGATGCCGAACGATGCTCATCGCGTGGAACCCCGCCTCTGGAGTCCAGCGTCGACGCCGACTGGAGGAGCTGGGCTTCCGCAGCATCAGCGGCGGCGCGATGCTTCCCGATGGCGAGTTCGGCAGATCGATCCCCTTCGCGATGCCCCTGCAAGCCGGCGAAATCTCGGATATCTCGGATCTACCCGCCGCATCGATCCAATGGGAGATTCCAGCAGAAGCTCGCGCCGCGCGCCTGTAGCGGCCCGCGTAGGCCGAGGCGCGCCGATCCTAGATCGATGGTGAACAGGAGCCGTGCCAGTAGCAGCATTGACAGAAAGCAACCACAGCGGCGATCGTCCAGAATTCCGAATCGGTGGAATTCCCGATGACGCGTGTAGTTCGACAGATTCCCTACGACAAGTCCGAGGAAAACGAGCCTCGAGTTTTTTCGGAGTTCGTCGATTGCCCGAACATCGTATTGCTTGGCGATCCCGGTGCCGGGAAGACGCATCTTTTCCGTGAGGCGGCGGCGCGCGAAGACGCGCAATACACCACGGTTCGCAACTTTTTGAACATCCCGGCCTCCCGATTTCGAGGACGGGTGCTGTTCATCGACGCGCTGGACGAGCGCCGAGCCGGCAGCAAGGACGGTCGAGACATTGTCGACGATGTGGTCAAAAAGCTGTTTGAGATGGCCCCGTCGAAGGTAAGGATCTCCTGTCGCGCTGTCGATTGGCTCGGCGAAAGCGATCTAGAAGCAATGAAGCCTTTTTTCGATCAGCATGGCGGCGCACGCGTGCTTCACCTCGAATGCTTGAACGAGCACGAACAGGTCGAGGTGCTGACCACCAAGAATAGAATAGACGATAGCACGGCGAGGCATTTCACTTTCAATGCAAAGGAACGTGGTCTCGACGAATTTCTCCAGAATCCACAAAATCTCATTATGCTCTGGGACGCCACGCAAGGCGGATCATGGCCCGCCACACGCCTGCAACTGCTCGATCTCGCGACGAAAGAAATGCTCGGCGAGTTCAACTCTGAGCACACCCGATCTAGTGGAGGAGAATTTTCGGCCGCAGAATTGCGCGACGTGGCTGGTGCGATTTGCGCGGCACGGCTGATCAGCGACGTGGAGGCCGTCAGCTTGGCGAATCTCGAAGGGACGTTGGATATTCCAAGCTATCGCTCCTTCATTTTGTTTTCTCTCGACAAGGTCCAAGCCGCGCTCCGACGCCGTATTTTCGTTGCTGGCCACGCTCACCAAACGGTCGATTACTCGCATCGCACGACCGCCGAATTTCTCGCTGCCGAGTTCATTGCGTCCCGCGTGCGCGACGGATTGCCGTTGGGGCGGGTTTTGGCTTTGCTCGGAATCGACAGGAAGCCTGCGTCCGAATTGAGAGGCCTTCACGCATGGCTCGCTGTGCATCTGCCCGAGGAATATGCGAAGGAGCTAATCGCAGCCGACCCATACGGGATCCTGACCTATGGCGATGCGGCCTCGTTATCGAGATCATCCTGCAAGGCTCTAATCCTCGCTCTCGACAAGCTTTCGAAAGCCGATCCATGGTTCCGATCTGGAAATTGGCCGTCGCCGTCGATAGGCGCACTGGCGCGTCGGGACATGATCGATGAACTGCGTGGCATTCTGAACGATCCAAACGCGGGATATCATCTGCGGTCCATCGTGATCGAAGCGCTCATGCGCGGGGCGCCATTGCCGGAAATGCTGCCCGATCTCGGGGCGGTTCTCGCAAGCCGAGAGTCGTCGTTGCCCGAGCGGCGCAATGCCCTTTTGGCGCTCATGCGCTTCGGCGATACGGGAAAAGCGGCCATTCGCAGCGTCTACGCCGTGCAGACTTCGGACACTGCGGACGAGCTATGGATCCGGGCGGCGATAATCCAGTCGTTCTACGGGGAGCCCTACGGCGTTGACGACGTGATCGCTCTGATCAATGCCTCCTATCACGTCCGAAACTCCCTCGGCACGTCGATTCTTTGGGATCTCGCCGACGTCATTCACGAACGGGATCTTTCAGCCATACTCGACGGAATAGAATCGCTAGAGAACAAGAGGCTTGAACCCGGTACTGGAGTTGGCCCGTTCTACGCGCGCCTTCTGGTGCGCGCGTGGCCGAATTCGACTTCATTGGAACCCGCTCGCGTCACGCGATGGCTGCATAAGCGCGTGGCGCTCAGGGGCGGACTCGATAAAGGCCGCGCGCGTGACCTTCGCGCGGCGATGCATGCCACGCCCGAACGACTGCGCGAACTCGCCGAAGATTTCCTGTGCAGCGTTCCGCTGGAGAGTTTTGGAATTCGTTTCCATAAATTTCAAGAGGCCACTCTTTCGGCATTGAACCAAGAGACTCTGATCGAAATCGCAGAGCGCGTCATTGACGACGCCGAAATAGAAGGCAGTCGCCGGCTGCGCCTTTACGAGTTCGCCATTTCACTGTCATTCTACATTGAGACACCCGCCACTTTCGAGCGGATTTATCGACGCGCCGACAATGAAGAGCCGCTTCGCATTGCGCGCGACTCTCTTGTCTTCACGAACCTTCCCGATCGCCATTTTGAGCATCTCTTGGGAAGGCTGAATCAGGACTACGAAGATGTAGTCAAATGTCGTCAAGACTTTGATGCAAATATCCAGCTAATCCGCGAGGGGAAGCACTTTGGATGGCTTGGATTGATAGGCGAGGTCTACTTTACAGGCTACGATGACGTCGATCGAAACGCTTCTCCTCGGGAACGGATTTGTAACTTTCTTGGTGAGGAGCGCGTAGACCTCGCGATCGACGTGCTTTCCGCAACGCTATCGCGAGACGATCTCCCCATGTTTCGTGAAGTGATGAGCTATATTGGGGATCACCGTTACCAGCCGTGGTGGTATGCGATCGTCGCTGGGCTCGGTGAACGTTGGGCCGCAGGACAGGAACTCGGGAACTTCAAGGACGACTTTCTCAAAGCCATGCTCGCTTTCGATATCGCAAATTCGGTTTCAAAAGGGGAAGAAGAGAGCGAATCCCATCAAGCTATCGGTTCTTGGCGTCGGTCGTTGATCGAAAGTCGTCCCGAACTGGTTAAGGATGCCTATTTCGCCATCGTGCAACTTCGCTTCTCACGGGGTGAATCAGTGGTGGATGGATTGCGCGATCTGCTGCACGAACCGGCCTTCGAACCGTTTCGCCCGCAGATCGTTCTCGATCTGCTTCGAGAATTCCCCGACGCTGACCCCTCCAATCTCGACAATCTTCTGGACGGCGTCATTTCCCTGCCTGCGTCGGCCATTTCTGAGTTTATGGAACTCGCCGAACCCATCATCGCCGGCGTCAAAGCTGTCGGTGAACGGCAGAGTGACCTCTGGCTGGCGACAGCCTGTGTGATCGAACCGTGTCGGTTCGCGAACGAAATTAGGCAACGAGTGATCGAGCGGAAAAAGATCATATTCGATCTGCGCGACAAAATGGGTGCTGCCCGTCGGAGTCATGGAGCTCAAATCCCGTTGTCGACGATCGAGTTCATGGCCAAGCTGACTGGAATGACGTTCGAATATACGCGATGCCCAACCGGAGTTACATTGAGCGGAAATGCGAGTCCATGGGACGCGTCCGAGCATTTCGTAACGCTGATCGAAATGATCTCGGCTTCGCCGGGTCCATCGGCAACCGAAGCCCTTCAGCGGCTCAGCCGCGATGAGCAGCTCGCGTCCTACAAGGACCATATCCTTCATGCGCTGGAAAATCAGCAGCGACGCCGGCTAGACAATGAATACGACCGGCCAGATTGGTCTCGAACCGTGGCGGCGTTGGATAATCGTGCGCCTGCCACTGTCTCGGATCTCCATGCCCTGCTCGTTGATCAACTCCACGATCTTTCTGACGTCATCGCTCACGAAAACACGGATCCCTTCAAGAAGTTTTGGAACGTCAATTCTCATTCAAAGCCGACTGAGCCTCGTCCCGAGGAGGATTGTCGGGATTCGCTAATCGATCTTTTAAGGCCGCGCTTGTCGCCGGTTGGCATCACCGTCGAACCCGAAGGCCACATGGCGCATGACAAGCGCGCAGACATTTCCGTGGCGATGCCAAGGCGCAAGATCCTCTGCGAGCTGAAGCGCGATTATCATGCCGAGGTTTGGACGGCGGCGACGGAACAGCTCGACCGATTTTATGCCCATGACCCCGAAGCGAAGGGATACGGCATCTATGTCGTGTTCTGGTTCGGAGAGAAACGCCCGCGCGATATCCCGTGTCCGCCAAACTGCGCGCCGAGGCCGGAAACAGCCGAGGAAATGGAGCGTATGCTACGCGACGCTCTGCCAGGCGAGATGAGCCGTCGATTGGAAGTGATCGTCATCGATGTGTCAGGGAAGGTGTAGTCAGCTATTTTCGCGCAACGATGAAGGGCGCCGGCAAACGCTGGTTCTGGTCGGAGACGCAGGCGGTCGTCGCAGAATGGTGGATGGCCGCGCGCTAAATCGAGGGATCATGTACGGACTCGCCTACGTAATAATCCCTATCGAATTCGCCTCCCTGCAAGGCGCGCTCGATGAGACGCTCGCGCCGTTCAAGCGCGGCGGCGCCGACGTCTTCCCGCAGGAAAAGCTCGAATTCGACGATGTGACCGGCGCGCTGCGCCTCCTTCACACGACGCCGCTGGAATTCGAAGCCGGAAACGGACTGAGCATTCGCGGCGGCGACCTCGAGCATGTGCACGATCTCGACTCCGAAGCCGTTCTGAGATTTCTGGACGCCGCAGGAACGCGCACCTGGTCGGGACGCCTCGCAGACGTCGAACCCGACTTCGACGCCTTCGCTTGGCGTTTCACCCGTTGGAAGGAGCGCGACGCGCGCGCCGGCGGCTATGGAAGATGGCTCAACCCGCTCGGTCGCTGGGATTGGTGGGATCTCGGCGGTCGCTTCGACGGCGTCATCACCGGCGCCCGACGGGCGGGGACTGGCAACGCCTCGATGATCTCTTCTGGCCCGGACAGGAGCCGCGATCTCCTCGGCGGAATCGCGCGGGCCTTGGGCGGCAAGCCGTCCGAGATCGAGGCGGAGATCGAAGCCAATATCGAGATTGTCTCCGCATTGCTCGACGCCGCCCGACACGGCGAGGAGCGCGCCTTCCCGACAGCCGTCGTCCTTCCTCTCGGCGCCTGCACCGATGAATTTCGATGGCTCGACGATCTCGGCTGGCGACCGATTCCTCCCGAGACCAAGGCCTTCCTTTCGGTCGCGGACGACGCCGGCTTCAAGGAGGCCGCCATCGCCGCCTACGAACGCTTCCACACGATGGCAGCAGCGGCTGTGGCCTATCACTTCTGACCTCCCGCCCCAGTGTTCGATATCGCATGTCGTAGAGGCTGACTCTTTTCCGCGAGTTGATATAGTTTGGTCGGCACAGGCCGTTTGACAGATCAGGAAAGCCAGTGACGTCGTCGTCAATTTGAGTTATATGTAGGTTATGCTGTTTAAGAGAGAGCTTGTATGTCAAATATAGATGACAAGGATTTGCTGATTTCCGTGGCGAAGCGCGTGTTAACTCGTCTCGCCTCACTTCCTGCGATCTCGAAATATATCGATCGGCAAATATCCCCGTTTGAAGTCGAAACCGATGGCTGGGGTATCCAAGTTGCGAAAATCAAGCGACTCTATTTTTGTGTCTACTTTGATCTTTCTTGGCAGGCTCCTCGGCGAACGCTCTGGGCAGGGGTCGAGGCGGCGAGAGCGGACGCCTTCGCGCCGATCCTCGAGGCAGCCGGACATCAAACGGCCCCCCAATATTCGATAGGCGACACAAGATGGCTTTCGGAAGGCCTAATGGGATTCAAGGAGACCGTCGAGCGTCCCAGTGACTTGGCGCCGGTATTAGAAGCCTACGGCGATGAAAATTATTTCGGTTTTTATTGCTTCCACGCGACGCCTGAACGTTTCATCGAGGAAGCAGCGTCTTTTCTGACGTTGTCCATCGCCGATCTCTTGAAGACCATGGACCCGGAAGACAGCAGGGGTCTCACGAAAACCGAAAGAAGTGCCGTCACAAGTGCCCGCATCGGGCAGGGACTCTATAAGAACAATCTCTATCTGGTGGAAAACGCATGCAGGATAACCGGCGTCACAGACCCCGCTCTGCTGCGTGCAAGTCACATAAAGGCCTGGAGTCTCTGCGAAAACGCGAAGGAGCGGCTGGACGGGAACAACGGGCTGCTTCTGACGCCGACCTATGACGTGATGTTCGATCGATACTATCTGACATTTGATCCAGATGGTCGTCCCGTCGTGTCGCCGCGAATTTCAAAGGCCGTGATTGAATCGCTGGGCATGCCGGATCCGGCTGCGATGCCGGTTCGTCCATTCTCGGCCAAACAAGAGAAATATATGGCGTTTCATCGGGACCTCTTTGAGCGCCAAGCACATTGTTCTCCGCGCCATTCCCGCGCAAGCCCCCTACGGCAACCTCGCGCCCATCGACCGTGACATTTCCTCACGGAATGGGCCTCATATGGACGCCATCGCCGAGAGAGACCGTGATCCCTGCATCACGGTCCAAAAATCCGATCCCTTCGTCCGCGCCGGCCTCGTCCTGTTCGGGGCGCGCTGGAAGGCGCCGATGGCGCGCTCCCTCGGGGTGACCAGGGAGACGGTGTCGCGGTGGGTCTCCGCCGACGATGTCCCGCCTTGGGCGACGAAGATCGCCCGGCTGATGATCGCCGACCGAGGCGCGGTCCTCTCGCTCTGCGACCGCACCGGCAACATGGCGCGCCCTTGGGCCGACGCAGGCTTCGAATGCTTCTGCGTCGACCTCCAGCATCCCGATGGCGGGCACGCGCGCGACGGCCTCACATGGATCGGCGCCGATGTCCGGGCGTGGCTGCCGCCGCCGCGCCGCTACGCGATCGTGTTCGCCGCGCCGCCCTGCACGCATCTCGCGGTCAGCGGGGCGCGATGGTTCAAGGAGAAGGGAATGGGCGGCCTGACCGAAGCGATCGAGATCGTCGAGGCCTGCCGGCGCATCTGCGAATGGAGCGGCGCGCCGTGGATGATCGAGAACCCCGTCAGCACCCTCGGCAGCTATTGGCGGCGCCCGGACTTCTCGTTCCATCCGAACGAATTCGGCGGCTACGACGGCGGCGAGGCCGACGATTATCCGAAAAGGACGTGCATATGGACGGGCGGCGGCTTCCGCTTCCCGCAAAAGAGGCCGATCCCCGTCGGACGTCCGAAGTTCATCAACCACATGCCCGAGACCCCAGACCGGGGAAATCTTCGCAGCGTCACGCCGCCCGGATTCGCACGGGCGGTTTTCGAGGCGAATGTGGGGAAGCTGCATCTGTGCCGGCGGTGACGCTATAGCCGGATTTGCATTGTTTCACGGTCGATTATGCCCAGATCATTCCGATGCGCACATTGACGTCGTTCAGGACGGTATCCGCATGAACGTCGGTTGCTTTGGGGCCGGTCCTGCCGCAGTGCCCCCTTCTTGCTTTAGGCTAACGGATGTTGCATAGTATGCAACATGAGCCAACCGTTGCAAACATTATCGCAGGCCAAACTGATGTCGGATCTCCGAAGCCATATGAAGGATTCGAGCATTTCCCTTCGAGCGGCGGCCAAGGATTTGGGCTGGAATGCCTCAACGCTAAATAGACAATTGAGTGGGAGAATAGGTCTCAGGCCCGCGAAAGAGGAAAGAATCCGTGCTTACGTCTACGGAGCCTCGTCGAGACGAAGGCGGGATGAGGTCGTGGCGGCGGTCAAGAAAATGAGCGATCAGAAGCTTGAGTTAGTGATGCAGTTTATGCAACTTATGCAACGTGTGGATGGGTCGGATGTTGACAAGATGGTCAATACCGACAACGGTCCCGGTAAGAGCTAAGGACAAGCCGATGGCAACGGTTCAGCAGATCATCGCACTGGTTCGTAGCTACGCCCGTGGAGACGATGAACGGTTCATGGACTTGGCGGATAAAGCTGCCGACGAGGCGGTGCGGCGCGGACAAGCGAAGGCCGCATCTGAGTTGAAAGCTCTGCTTGTGGAGGCGCGCGGACGACAAGGAGTAATTCAGAAATCCAGAGATCCGATACCCCTGCATCGCCCGCGAGGAGATCTTATCGGGATCATGTCCTTGGCGATGCCGGATACGCGTCTGTCTCGCATGGTTCTCAGTGAGGTTCTGCTCAATCGATTGACGAAAGTCGTGAAGGAGCAGCGCCAGAGAGGCAAATTGATCGAGCGATCGCTAGAGCCGCGTCGAAAATTCCTACTGACGGGTCCGCCCGGAACAGGCAAGACCATGAGCGCAGCAGCGATCGCGGGTGAGCTCGGGCTGCCTCTTTTCACGGTGTTGCTGGACGGTTTAATCACCAAGTTCATGGGAGAGACTGCGGCAAAGCTGAGATTGGTGTTCGAGGCCATGACCGAACGCCGAGGCGTTTATTTCTTCGACGAGGTTGACGCTTTGGCTACCAGTCGAGGCGCCGACAACGACGTCGGTGAAGCGCGAAGAATATTGAACTCATTCCTTCAGTTTCTGGACGAGGACAAGAGCACGAGTTTGATCTTCGCTGCGACCAACCATCCAGAGCTTCTGGACAAGGCCTTTTTTAGGAGATTTCAGGCAACGATCGAATATGCCCTCCCAGAAGACGAGCTTGTTCGTCCCATCATCGAGAACGCGATCTACGCGTTCGATCTCGTCGAGATCGACTGGGAATTGGTTTTGGAACACTCCCGAGGTCTGAGTCATGCCGACCTTGTCGCCGCGAGCAACGATGCCGCCAGAGATGCTGTGCTCGACCACGACGGCAAGATCAATACGCAGATATTGATCGGCTCGCTCAAGGAAAATCGTCGACACCCCCGTTGACAAAAATCGGCGATATGCGAATTCAGATTCATGGCAAAGACGATCTATCCTCACCTTCTTCTTGATCTCAAGGCTTACAGCATCCCCTTCACGCCAATTGGTGGAGGACCAAAGCCACCCAAGCCGCCAACAGTGCCCATGCGCGCCCGTCATGCGGCACGTCTGCGTGACTCGATCGAACGAGCCCTCGATGCCAAAGGTGAAAATCTGAAGAATCTCGGGGTGAAATCCCCTGAACGTCATGGGCTTCAGTTGACGGCAAAGTCGCGCAGTAAGATTGGATTGAGAATCGATCCAATCCAGAAATCTGGCGGCCCCATCGAGCTTTTGTCGCTGCGAGACGAAGGGCAACGCCAGCGTGGTATTGTTTATTTGCCAGAAGAAAAGCTGGACACCGTTTTTAAAAGACTCGAACGTTACGGCTCTTATGCGAAGGGCAAGCCCAACAATGGTAGTCGGCCACCCGATGGATTCTGGTTCTTTGAAAGTGCGGCCGATCTGACGGCTACGTCTGTCGAGGATCTTTGGTTCGGGGATCCCGAGACGCGCCCTCGAGCGGGCGAGGAAGCCGAATGGGAAATCTGGATCCGCCCAGATTCCACACAGATCATAAGGAGCTTCGCACGAAATCTTCAGTTACGATGTAGTTTCGGTCAGATCGATTTTCCCGGCGTGTCGATCATGAGAATTCATTCGACTTCAGACAGCATTGAAAGGCTGGCGCTCGTTACGGGCGCTATTTTGGAGCTTCGACCTTGTTCAAGCCTCGTCTTGGAAGTGCTGAATCTTAATAATTCCACCGCATTCAAGCTTTCGAATAAGGTAAAAGAAGGAATCGAACCTCCAGCCGACGATGCACCGCGCATCTGCATTCTCGATTCTGGAGTTCACGACGCCCATCCCTTGTTGGCTCCAGCTCTGCCTCCCGAACGATGCCGCACTCTGAACGACGCTTGGGGCGCCGATGGATGGTGTAGTCACGGCACAAACGTCGCGGGAATAGCTCTCTATCCGAACTTGAAGGCAGTGTTGGCTGGAGGAACTGTCGGACGGTTGCCTGTCGCCTTGGAGTCGGTGACAGTCTTGAGACCGAGGAGCGGGCCCAAGTATTCAACCGAGGCCGCTGGAGTGGTCGCGTCCGCCGTGGCGATGGTGGAGGCCGCTGAGGAAGCGAAGAGAAGGGTGTTCTGTTTAGCGGCTGCCGATTACGATTGCAGCGCCGACGGCGCCCCAACGAGTTTTTCAGCATCCGTTGACCAACTCGCTTGGGGACAGAATGCAAGTCCACGCCTGTTTTGCGTGGCCGCAGGGAACGTGCTGGACGACCCGCTCAAGGCCTCTGGGTACCCAACGCGTAACGAACAATCAGGAATTCCGTCTCCAGGACAAGCTCTGAACGCGCTTACGATAGGAGGTTGCACTTTCGTTTCGGAGCATCCCCACGGTGGCGGATTGCTTGTCAAGCACGGTGACCTTGCTCCCACCGCGCGCACTAGTCTCTCCTGGTCCCAAAAGCGTTCTTCCATCAAGCCAGATGTCGTCTACGAAGCAGGAAACTGTGGAATCACTCCGGGTAGCGATGATGTTGAGTCGCTGCCAGAGCTTGGTGTCCTGACGACACATAAGGGGAGTGGTCTTTTTGGAACTCTCATGGAGACTAGCGCGGCAACGGCCGCCGTTTCGGGAATGGCAGGGCGCTTGATGGCGGCCAATCCGAACCTTTGGCCCGAGACGATACGCGGACTCATAGTCCATTCCACGGATTGGACGGATTCCATGCTTGCGCGAGTCGCGCATCTGGAAAACCAAGAACGGATCGAAACCCTATTAGCGATGTTCGGATGGGGTGTTCCCGACGAAAAGAACGCCAATCGGAGTGCTTCCGATCATCTGACAATGATCATACAAGACGAAATGGCGCCCCTTACGGTGCGCAGCGGAGAAATTCGTACAAATAATCTTTCATACTATGAGCTTCCTTGGCCTGTCGCCGCCTTGGCTGATCTCGGGAAAGTCGACGTAGAGCTGAGGGTAACTCTTTCATATTTCATCGAACCTGACGTGAGGGCTGGATCGATGCAAAACCTTCGAAAATATCCATCGCATCGGTTCGGCTTCGATCTGAAAGGTCCAGATGATACCCATATCGACGCGGTAAGGCGGTCAAATCGTGCTTTTTCGTCCGCCGGCCAGCCGCCCGTCCCGACCCGGACCGAGCGCGGCTGGCAGCTAGGATCGAAGCTTCGACAGCGCGGCTCAATACATCATGACCGATGGTGCGGGCAGGCTCGAGAACTCGCAAGACAGGGTGGAATTCGCGTATTTCCTAAAGGGGGCTGGTGGGCAGACCAGCAAAACTTAAATTACGCAGATGTGTCGGCGCGCTTCAGTCTCATTATTAGTATTCAGACGCCGGAAAACACGGTTGACATCTATAGTCAAACTCGCTCCGCCGCCATAAAGTTGGCGCGAACCCGCAATGAATCCTTGACGGCGTTGGAGAGGATCGAGACGACCTCGCCGGTGGTCAGCAAATCGCGGCGCTAAACCATTTTCAGCCGTCGCCTCATCACTCAAGCGGAGCAGTTACGAGACCTTGACCAAAATCGTTCACGTCAAATGCGCTCCCGAACATATCTCGACGAACATTACTCAGAAGGTGAGATCGAACGACATCGGCTGTAGGATTCAAACCTTGTTTACGCAGTTTCTCCCACCATAGGGCAGCAACTCCAGCAACGTGGGGACAAGCCATGCTCGTTCCGCTGTGGGTCTCGTATCCACCGCCGGAAAGTGCCGATGTAATTCGTACTCCAGGTGCGCATAGCGTTGCGTCAGAGTTCGAGAAATCCGCGACAGAGTAGGAGGATCCGTCCTGCCCAATTGCCGCAACCGAAACGACACCGTCTGCCGCCGCCGGCAGACTCGCGCCGACTTTGTATTCTGCATTTATGGCGCGCCGACTCTCGTTTCCTGCCGCAGCCACTATTAAAGGAGAAGTCCCGAATGCACCCCTCGATCGAAACATGTTCAAGATCGAATCGAACATCCGAAGGTTGTTGCGATATATGTTGAGGACTTTCGAAACCGCAATGTCGTCGGGCCATCCGTCACTACGGTATCCATCAACCATCCCAGGAAAATCGAAACCCAGCGACATGGAGATGATATGAGCTTTTGATTCCATAGCCCATGTAAGCGCATTGAATAGCTGCTCGGAACTGTCGCCACCGTTGTTTCCGATTACCTTTCCGACAAAAGCTTTGCTGACGCCTCGCGCGACTCCGATCCTATCGGGGCAATCGCGTCCGAAAATTACACCGGCACAATGAGTTCCGTGACCATCATTGTCACCGTTCCCCTCGCCGGTGAAGTCTCTCTCGTTGATGTCGACGCCCGCGAAGGCTTTATGCTTCGAGTCGATGCCCGTATCTAGCACCGCCATGATGACGCCATCGCCTGTGAACGGACTTGTATCTGCCTTGACTGCGGCGACCCCCCAATTCCCCTGTCCGTTCTTCTCGCCCTGGGTAGAAGTGGGCCCAATAAGACGAATAGGCATGCTACGCGCCATAGCCATGGTCTTCTGGTCTCTTGAGACCTCCACCGCAGATTTATCGTCCAAATCCAAAACACGCGTTTCAATCGTTTCGTTGTCAGCCGACGCAGGGCGAAGCGAATTCCGATTCGTTTCCTTTTTCCGCTCCAAGATAAAATACTTTGCCATGCGAACGGCCCTTTTCGATAGAGAATTTCGTGCGCCAACTTTGAACTTCCTGCCGAATCAGGAAGCCTAATGTGAGTGGAATCGGCTTATAAAACCTCATGCTGCACACTGCACTAAGCCATCACTTTTACCGTCGCAGGAGCGTTCTGTTTTCGCAAGCGGATTCCATACGAGTTCTGCGGGGCCCGAGTTTCCTTACACGACGCCTCGGAACCTGATCGTCGTCCACATTTCGCAACACCTCAAAAATTTTCCTAAACCCGACTCGACTCCGTTCACGGACTGTTCTAGTTTCCCCGCCATGAGCACGAACCCCACGATACGCGTCGAACGCGAAGCCGAAGAACGGCTGCCGAAAGGCGGCCGCTCGGCTCCGTTCGTCCTCCGCGGAGCCCGCCGACATTAGGCGCGCTGGAGGACGCCCCGCGTGTGAGTGTCTTCCCATGAGTTCGTTCTTCCCCCTCTCCGTCCTGATCGCCGGCGCCTGTCGCGCCGCATTCGAACGCCGGCCCGGCGCGACGCGCGCCTGAGCGCGCTCCCCGTCCGCCGGGCCTTCCCCCCTTCGAACAGCGATTCACCGCGCCGGCGCCCCGCCCGCGCGAACGACGGAGCTTTTTCCAATGTCCAAGACCTCCACCATCTTCTTCGACGCCGACATCGACGTGCTGGCCGCGCGGACGCGCACGCTGGCCGACGATCTCGCGCGCCTTCACGCCGACGGCTGCCCTACCGACGCCGATCTCGCCGACGCGCCGCTGCTCGACAATTGGGTCGTCGCGGCGCGCATGCTCCCCGCGCTGGCCGGCTCGGTTTTCGGCCATCCCGTGATGGGCGACCGCCCGCGGATCATCACCTCGGACCTGTTCGCGCTCGACGCCGCCGCCGGCTGGGCGCGCACGGCGGGCCGCTTCTATCGCCTCGGTCGTCCCGGCGGCGCGGCGCGCGGGAGGGACCAATGAGCAAGCTCTCGGACCTCCAAGGAAACGACGACGACGACCTCTTCGACCGTCCCGACGACGATACGCCCGCGCCCGGCAGCGTCGCCGACGCGCTCGCGGGGGCGTGCCTCGGGGCGGCCCTGCCGGCGGATCTGCGCCGGCGCATCCGTCGCGGCGCCACGGTGGCCATCATCGTCCAAGCGCCTGGCGCCGACTGGTGCGGCCCGCTGGCGCGCGCCGTCCGCAAGGATCCGCAGAAGATCGTCTGCGTGTCGCGGGACGGCTCTGCCCGCCGCGACCACGATCCCGCGCACGGCAACGACGGCGTCGCGGCGGATCTCGCGGGCGGGCGTTCCGTCATCGGCGTCTCGCAGGATCCGCCGCAGTTCCTGCCGTCGACGCTGGTCGCCGTCGCCGACGCGCATGTCCACGTCCGCGCGCCCGGCGCCAAGATCCTGCGGTCGCTGCTGCGGAAGTATGCGAGCGGACGCGTTCCCGACGCGCTTCCCGACGTCTCGACGCTCGGCTTCCATGAGATCGTGGCCTGCTTCCGCCCGGGCGCGGCGGCGCGCGACGTCGTCGCCAATCTGGTGCGGATCGCCGACGCCGGGAAGACGGCGACCGTCGCCGGCGCCGACGACGCGCCGCCGATCGACTGCCTGCCCGCCGATCTGCGCCGGTTGGCGCAGGACATCGCGTCGGGCGTCGCCGACTATCGCGCCGGTCGAATCCGCTGGCGCGACGTGCGGACGCCGGGCGTGCTGCTCGCCGGCCCGCCCGGCGCGGGAAAGACGACCTTCGCCGCCGCTCTCGCGAAGGCGCTCGACGTCCCGCTGATCGTCGATTCCTGCGGACGCATGTTCGCCCGCAGCGGCGACGCCGGCCATCTCGGCACGATCGCCAGAGCGATGCAGGACGTCTGCGACGCGGCGCGGGCCGCCGCCACCAAAGGCGCCAGCATCCTTTGCCTCGACGAGTTCGAGGCGGCCTGTCCCGACCGGGCGTCGATGGACCGGCGCGGCCGCGACTTCTGGACGCCGATCGTCACCCTGGTGCTGACCCTGCTCGAGGATCACGCCGGCGTGATCGTGGTCGCCGCCTCGAATTTCGCCGACGCGGTCGACGCCGCCGCCGTCAGGCCGGGCCGGCTGACGCGCATCGACGTCGCTCCGCCCGGAGCGGACACGCTCGCGCGGATCCTGCGCTGGCGGCTCGGCGACGCGCTTTCGGGCGTCTCGGACGCCGATCTCGTCGCGACGATCCGCCTCGCCGGGCCCAGCGCGACGCCGGCCCATGCGGCGCATTGGGCGCGCGACGTCCTCCACGCCGCCCGCGACGCGCGCCGCGACGCCGGGCTCGACGACCTGCTGCGCGTCGTGGCGCCGCCCGATCATCGCTCGCCCGCCGACCGGCGCGTCGCCGCCGTCCATGAGGCCGGGCATTGCGTCGCCTATCGCGACGCCGGGCTGACCATCGCCTCGACGTCGATCGTCGCGCGCGGCGACTCCGGCGGGGAGACCCGCGCCGCCGGGCGTCCCTCGATGTTCCCGACGCGCGCCGATCTCGACGCCGGCGTCGTGATCCTGCTCGCGGGACGTTCCGCCGAGGAGATCGTCCTCGGCGCCGCGTCCACGGGCGCCGTCATCGATCTCGCGATGGCGACGCGCGCGCTGGCCGACGGTCTCGGCGCCCACGGGCTGGGCGACACGCTGCTGCATCGCTCCGACCCGGCGGCGACGCTGACCTTCGACCACGGGCTGCGCGCCGCCGTGGAGGCCGATCTCGCCAGGCTCCACGCCCGCGCGCTCGACCTGATCCGCCGGCGCCGCGCCGACGTCGAGCGCATCGCCGACGCGCTGCTGACGAGACGGTTCCTGACCGGGGACGACGTCGCCGTCCTGCTGGCGCCGCCGCCGGTCCGCAGCGGCGGCCCGAAGAGCGGGGCGAAGGACGCCAAGCCCGGCCCGAAGGTTCGCGGCCCCAAGGTTCGCGGACCGAAGATTCGCGGGAGGAATTCATGAGGGACGGCGATCTTCTCGACGACGTCGTCGCGCGTCTGTGGACGGTTCGCGAGCGTCTCGGATCACGGATCTACCGCGCCGCCGTGAAGGGCGCGCTCAACGGAATCGCCGCCGCCATCCTCGAGGAGGCGGAACGCAGGGCGGGGGTGTCCGCCAACGGCGATCGGAAGGATTCCCGCGTGATTCCTTTTCCGGTCGCGGGACGACGAAAGAAAACGAGCCGCGTCGACATCGACCGATAAGCGGCGAATCAGCGTCGCTCACAATGTGGCGGCTTTTGGACATGGTTAAAAACAGGAGTTTGCAGATGATCGCCGACAGCACGACCTTCGTTGACACCAGCGCACCCGTCGATCCGGCGAGGCAGGCGCTTGTTCGAAAGATGAAAGGAGAGATCGTGATCACGATGACCGAGGCCGCTCAGATGCTGCGTATGGGCGTCAAGACGCTCCGCCGCAAATGCAAACGCGGAGAGATCACGTTCGTGGTGAAAGGCGGGGAGACGAGGCCGCGCAGAATGTTCGCGGTCTCCGATCTGGAGGCCTTCCTCCAAAAACGACAGGACGAGACGCGTTACACGCGCCTTTCCCGCCCGGATTGGATGGCGTCCGTGCGTGTGAGCCACGCGCCCAAGCGCAAGTCGACGAAGGGATGACGAAAATGTCCAAGCGGAACAAATGCGGCCTTTACCGCCGTAAGAACTCGAAGGTCTACCATTTCGACTTTCGCCTCAATGGCATGCGCTTCTACGGCTCGACCGGCTGCACCGACAAGCGCGAGGCCGAGACGTTCGTCCAGCGTGTCGAAGTTGAGGCGTATCGCCGCCCTCCGCCGCAGTCGGACGCGACGGTCAAGGGCGATCGCACCTTGTCCCAGGCGATCTCGGACTACATCGATCAACACCTGAAACATCTGAGCGGCAGCCGGAAGCGTATAGGGGACTTGCAAAACATCGAGACCAAACTGGGCGGCGACATCATGCTGTCGCAGATCAACAGAACTGTCATGATCCAGCTTCGGGACAAGCGGCTGAATGATTTCCGATGGGACATGCCGACGCAAGGTGTCGTGTCTCGTGGGACGGTCAATGAGATGCTTCGTGCGCTCGACGGGATGCTGAATTATGCCTGCGAGACGTGGGACGTTCCGAAGCGGTATTCTAAACTGGGAAAGGTGCTCCTCAAGATCCCGAAACCGAAGACCCGCGTCTATACGCTCGAGGAGCAGGATCGCATCTGCAAGCATCTCTGCACCGAGGACCAAGCGATCGTTCACGCCTTGATCCGCACCGCGCTGCGGCGCCAGAACCTGGTCGAGCTGAAATGGGAGGACGTGAATCTCGAGACCGGAGTTCTTTACCTCCGCGTCAAAGGCGGCGACCCCGAGGTTATTCCGATGACCCCGGACATTCGCGCCATCATCGAGGAGAGACGGGGAAATCATCCGGTCTACGTTTTCACCTATCTGGTCCCCGAGAGGCGACACTTCGCTAAGCTCGGATGGATGGAGGCTGGGTCGAGATTCCCAGTAAAGGGAGACGTCTTCTATCGGCATTTCCGCAACGCCTGCCGGAAGGAGGGGATTTCAGGACGGGTTCACGACTGCCGGCACACGGGGGCCACCCGCACGCTGATCGCGACCCACGATCTGCGGGCCGTGCAAAAGCTCCTCAAGCACAAGAATATAAAGGATACCGAGCGCTATACCCACCTGGAAGCGAAAGACGAGCTCGCGGCCATGCTCGCGGTCGAGAAAATGGAAAAGAAGATCCGCGCACGCCGTCAAGGCGCACGCGCCGGGTAGGCCGTCCGACAGACGGCGTAAAAAGGGCGGGGAAGAAGGGCGAGGCTCTTCTTCCCCGCCCTTTTTGTTTGGTCGCGGTCGCCGCCCTTCGTGATGTGCTCTCGTCTCGCTCATCTGATCTGAATGGTCGCGCAAACGCGCATGACGCTATCCCCCGCCGCATTCGAACCTCGACCGTCGATCTAACTCCGTGCCGAGCGGGGACCGCCGCTCGCTGCGACGATGGCTGGGTGGGAGTTGTGGGAGCGGCTTCCGAGGTTTTCGCGTCGGGAACCCGTCGGGAGCCTGTGCGCCAACATGGATCGAATGGGGTTCGCTGAGGCCAAATTGGGCCGAAACGAGTCCTTGAATTTATTGGTATTCTTCGATTGTCCAATGATTTACGAGTGCGATCACGAAAGAACCCCAAACGTTGGTTTGTAACGCCGAACGCCCCGGTTTCCTTGGGGTTCGCAAACAAAATGGGCGTGTGTCGGGAGCAGGGTCGGGAGTTTTTGCGGCACCGCCCGCTCGGCGGGTTCGACCGGCATCAGGGGCGCTTCATGCGTCGCCCACAATGTTTTGGATCATACACGGGAAGCTCGACCAGCGATAGGGTCGCGAGGCGTTCTCCAAGCCGCCCGCCGCAACGGCGGCCAGCGCGCGCGGTGCCCGCTGGGCTGACCGGCGGCCAGCTACCCCAGCGCGTCTCTTGGACCCCGGTCCTGCCTTTTCGGCCTTTCGCGATTGGGTGGCACGTCCCGCTTCCCTGCGCGCCGGAAATGGGCCGGCGATCTTCGCCGACGAGACCGCGCTCCGGCGCGCCGATGGCCGTCGCGGAGGCACCCGAGCGCTCCGATTCGCCCTCCGAATCATTCGCAGCCTCGGCCTGATTCGCGTCGCCGGCCGTCAAATTGAGCCTCCGTTCAGCGCGGCACGGGGTCAAAATCGACGATCATGGGGGTCATTTTTCGTCCCGATAGCTTAAGCGTGACAATTGGAATCCAAAAAAAGAAAATTTCTCCCGCCGTAATTCCGCCGTGTTTACCCCCGTTGGATTTCCGTGCTGTGCGCCTAATATACTGATTTCATGGTTAAAATGTCCGCTATTTTGCGGACGTGAACGAAGATATGTGATGGCGATTCTTCGATGCGGGCGTCGACGTCGGTAACCGAAAATTTACAGCCGCGGGAGGCGTCCGCGATCGCGAGGCGGAATGGAATTGACGCCGCGAATCTTGGTGGAGCGGGCACGTTTGGCCAGCGATTACGGCAACGTGTGCAACAATCGCCCGATGAGGCCGATAAGGCTGTCGAAGTCCGAGCCGAGCCGGCCCAATGCCGCCTCGGCGCCGACGAACGCTGCCCCGGCGGCGCCGGCGGCCTTCGCGGTGGAATCGATGAGGGCGTCGAGGAATTTGTCCGCCTTGCGCGCGAGCCATTTGACCAACGCCACGATCCCGTCCCTGACCCGCTTCAGCACGGAATAGCAAAGCTCGACGATTCTCCGTCGGGGCTTCTCGGCCTTCAGTTCCTCCTCGAGGATCTCCGTCGCAGCGACACCCTCGTTCAACAATTCGGGGTCGATGACCGCGCGATCTGGAGGATTGTTGTGGCCCATGCCCGGAACGGCTGCCCCCCGCCCGGCAATCATATCCACCAGCGATTCGATCGTCAGAAGATCACGGCGCGATTTTTCCAGCAGATCGACAGCTTTTTCACGCAGATCATCCAATCGACTCGTCGCGTCATCCTTAGCCTTTTCCCCGGTCTCGGCCATGATTCTTGACGCCACATGGATGTACCGGCGCCCGGCCTCTTCCACCGCAGCGACGAAGTCAGGGAGTTCCATCCCGTCCCTGGCGGCGCAAGCCTTGATCAACATCGGCAGGTTGAAGCCGGCGACGACTTCAATTCCGGCTCTCGTCATCGCTAAGAGGGCCAAATTGGATGGAGTTCCGCCAAACATGTCGGTGAAAACGATCACGCCCGTGCCCGCGTCCACCTCGGCGATGCAGGCGTTAATTTCCCTTTGGCGGACTTCCATGTCGTCTTCTGGATTGATGCAGACTGTCGCGATGTTCTGCTGAGGACCGACGATAAATTCCAAGGCCGAGAGCATCGACGCCGCGATTGGCCCGTGGCTCACCAATACGATCCCGATCACGGAACGCCCCGCTATGCACCTCAGTCCCGCATTTGCAGGCGACACGGCGAGTTAAGCTTGGCGAATCCAACGCCGTCAAGGCGGGGTCGGAGACGAGGGGTTGATGCCTTCGTATCGCGTCGGATATTTGTTTATCTATACGTCTCGATCCTACGGTGCGAACCGCCAGTACCGGGCCACGCCCGTTTCCGGCATCGGACGCACCTGCGGCAAACGCGGAGCATGCCCGCCTCTAGTCAGGAGCAAGCCGATATCGTCAATCAGGGAACGCTTTTCCGCATAATCGTTATGATTCCATCCAAATATCTCGTCGCCGAGCGCGGTCGCATCTAAGGTTTCGACTCCAGGAACAACAATCGGTCCTTCTCGTGGAACGAACCCTGCCCTCGGTATCCCTCCCGCTATTGCCATCGACGCAATCAAGGCTCGATCGACGGACGAAGCGTAGAGCGTGAGCCCCTTGAACATTCGTGCAACCTTAGGCACGACCTGTATGAATTGATCGCGATCAACATCCGCCGCCGCCATGATGAGCTGGCCCTTTGGGTTGGAATCTGTTTTCGTCCAGTTCGCAAGGGCCCCCAATACGAGAAAGTTGCCCATGCTGTGCGCGATCACGTGGACGGTCGAGATTCCGTGCCTCTGTTTCAGGTTGTCGAGCAAGTCCAAGAAAGCGCCGCCTGCAACAAGAGCACTGTTCCGGTCGTATTCGTAGCCGGCGACTTCTCCTCTCGACGCCCAAGAAAATAGCACGGGCAGCCCCTTGAATTGAGCATCAAACGATATCTGGGCGAAACGATACACGGCTTCATCGAAAGTTGTGCGGAAGCCATGAACGAAGACGAGGGCTTCATGTGGGCCAATCGCGTCGATCTGGGTATCCCACTGCTCTTGAGATAGCGATTGCACGCTGCGTAGGATGAAATGTTTATTCTGGTCGGGTTGTTCACTCGACAGTGTCAGTATCGAGAAACCTCCTGGCAACTCAAGACGCCCAAAGTGGTGGTGCTCGGGAACCCTGACGCGAGCACGTCCGAAATGCAGGGATTCATCTCGTTCACCTGAATAGCTATCACCAACGGCGCGCGTCTCATTTTCGTTTGGCTTGCGAACGGTGGCGTAAAATAGGTCTACGACGCGCGGATCATACGACTTTTCTATAATGGCTTGTGGCGCAAGTCCTGCGGGTTTCACTGGCACATAGGGACTCCGCCGACGGCTCTCTTCGTGACGCTCAATTCTACGTGGTGGAAAATAGTGATGCTCACCTCTACGAGCTGGAGTATAGTAATGCCAAGCCGCAATCTGAACGAAGCGGCACTCGATACCATCGGGCACAATTCGAGCCATTACTTGACAGCCGTTTCGAACGCCAGCGAACTTGTGTGATGACCCGATTAGATCAAATCTCCGTCCATATATCCAAGCGAATCCGTCGCGCAGCACTTTGAATTGAGCCAATGCCGTTTCCGTAATGGTCGATTCACGGGGCAACACCTCTCGCTTTGTCGTCATTCTGTCAACGACATCGTTCCCTTCGGAAATGCCCTGAGCCAATGCAACAAGCTTTGCCCGCACCCTCTCGTCCGCAACGTCGCCTTCCAACGTGACCTGGCCCTCAGCTTTTTTCCGAGCGGCCCAATGAAAAGGCGCCCTATCTGGGGGTTCAATTTTCAGGCTGAGAGTCTGGCCGCGGTGGAGGACTTCCGTTTCGATTTTTTTCTTGAGACTTTCGATCTTGCTCGCATCGGCGATCCCTTCGACCTCGAGACGATCGCCACTCAGCTCCACCCTGCCGACTTTTAGATCTGACAAAATTGTGGCCAAGAATCTTGTTGGCGGATCCGAATCTTCTTCGGATCCAAGTTCCGAGTTTAGCTTGTCCAGATCCACAGTCGTCGAGTCGCCCATGTCAATGTCGTTGCTGATATCCTCCTGATCGGGCCATGAACCACGTAAGACAATTATCGAGGGGAGACGCCAACCGACTATATGGAACACCTTCGGTTCGGCGGACCGATTTTCCGATATAGGAGCAGCAATTGCGCCGAAGGCAATGATGAGCATCGCCGCCAAGATAACTGGAAGCCGAGGTTTGTAGATCATGCCCCATAACTCCAACGCCGAAGTCGCGAGGTCGGGATTGATCCGACGGAGGTAGGCAGGCTGAGCCGCTCGGCAAGTGCGGATAGTGGAGGTCATGCTGTAAATCGACAGCCGAGCATTCCTCTGGCGCGCGGCAGAGTGGACTTTGCGGCCAGCACTCGGCTCCCGTAGCGATGCTACATCTGCGATTGCGATCAGCGGGCGGCCAGTTCGGACGATGGTGGGCCGACGATGTTGGAAAGGTCGCCAAGTCTGCGACGCTTCAGGTCGAAGGGAACCGTGTCGTCGCCGAAGCCAAGCTAACCGCTACAGTGGCGGCAATGGCGGCGTTTGGCCAGCGTTGCCGTTGCCGGCAGGATTCGTGATGGCAATTCCACGACCCGTTTTCGACGCCGACAGCCGTGGATTCCGCTCCGCCGCGCCTTCCAAGAATCCCGTGAACAAATCATGGAAGGCGCTGGCCGCCGTGAGCCGGGGCAGTTATACAGGGGTACTATACAAGCCCCTAGGACGGCGGGCGTAAGTATCTGATATTCTTGGCATGGCGCGGAAAGTGTAAACTCCCTCCCTCTCCGCCAAGGCTCCGCAGAAAACACCCTTTGAAACAAAGCCAGCGACCGAATGAGCGACGATCGGTCTTTCTTTTGGCCTTTCTTTCAGAGCCGGCGAGGCGTTGCCGAGCGCCCGCGCCGCTTCGATCCATGCTGGCGAAAAATGCAGTCCTGGGGCGCGCGGGTCTATGAGCCGGTTCGAGAACCTTGCGAGCCGGGCGACGAGCGCGGGGAAGATCGGGGCGTCTTGAGGAACGAAGGTTTCGGGCGGCGCGATCGGCGCAGCAAATCGTCGGCGAGAGCGGCAAGGGGCCGGGCGTGAGGTCGAGGAAGGGCGTATAATGCTCGCTCAGCGAATCAGTCAGGTCGATCCATATGCCGAACGACGACAAGAACCAGCCTGTCCATTTGATCGAAGACGAGAAGACGGGTGACCGGTTTCTCGTCTACGGCACAGATAAGGGCTTGCGTCTCGACATTCGATACGCCGGCGACACGCTTTGGATGACACAGTCTCAAATCGGCGAACTTTTCGGACGAGATGTCTCAACGATTTCAAGGCATATTGCAAATGTGGTGGAAGAAGGAGAGCTCGACGAATCGACTTCTTTGCAGAAAGTGCAAACAACTACCGGTAGGCCCGCTACGGTCTACAGCATCGATATGGTGATTTCCGTTGGCTATCGGGTATCCTCAGCCCAGGCCACGCTTTTCAGACGGTGGGCGACCGAAAAGCTAGTTCAATTCGCGACCAAAGGCTTTGTAGTCGATACCAATCGCCTCAAGCAGCCAGAACATGCCGACAGGGTAGCTGAACTACGCGAGATCATCCGAGATATCAGATCAGACGAGGCGAACGTCTACCGTGAGCTGCGTAGTATTTGCGCGATGTGCCAGGATTATGATGGGTCATCCGAAACTTGGCAGGAGTTCTATCGGACAACCCAGGCAAAGCTTCTATACGCCGTCACGACTCATACGCCCGCCGAGATCATTGCCGCGCGAGCCAATGCGAAGGCCCCAAACATGGGCCTCACCAATTGGCCAAACGATAACATCCGTAAGCAAGACGTGGCCGTGTCAAAAAGCTATCTTGCTGATGCGGAAATCAAGGAGCTGAACCGATTAACGACGATTCTATTGGATATCTTCGAGGACCAACTCGAGTTGGGCAGACTCATCATCATGGAAGACGCACGGCGATTGTTAGATCAACAGCTACGATCATTAAGTCGCACCCTGTTGACGCATGGCGGTCGGATCAAGATGAGCGACGCCAAGAAGCACGCGGAAAAACAATACGAAATCTTTGACGCTGGACGCAAGATTGAGCGACAGAAAGCTGCCGATCGTATAATCGCCGAATTGAGGCAGTCCGACAAATCACTACCGAAGTCTACGCGCCGCAAGCCGTAATCATCTTCGCCAGCGCGTCCAGTTCCACGCCTTTGTCGAGAGAGGTTCCGGTCACCGCGTCGAGGTCGGGGCCGAGGGCTTCGCCCTCTCCATTTCAGCGCCGGGCATGCCACCGTTCTCCGCAGAGCCGGGCCGCCGAGCGCCAATGCCGCCAGATTGCGGCGGCGACAAGGGCTCGCAGCGACGCGACATCGAGCGCGCGAAGGAATTGGCGCGGGAGCTGAAGGAGTGACGCAATGACCAAGAATTTCGCCGCCTTCAACGTGTCCGATTATCTCGATAACGAGGAAACGATCGCCGAATATCTGACGGCAGCAGCAGAGGACGAAAACTCCGACGTTCTGCTCGCCGCGCTTTCGGAAGTGGCGAAGGCGCGCGGCATGGCGCAGGTCGCGGCCGCCGCCGGGCTCGGACGCGAAAGTCTCTATAAAGCCCTCGCCCCCGGCTCCCATCCGCGGTTCGAGACGATCAGCGCGGTATTGCGCGCGTTGAACGTCAAGATCGCGTTGATTCCGACCTCTTCGACGACACGATGACCAGCGTTGCGCTTTCATTTTTTTCATAAGACCGAGGCCGGCGCCCCGGCCTCTGAGATTGGAACGCCCATGCTTCATTCGTCGCTCCGCGCGCTCGCTGTCGCTCTCCTCTTCTGCCTCTCTTGCGGCGTCGCCGCGGCGCGCGCGCCACTGGTGCTGTTCACGGATTTCGGAACGGCGGACGGCGCCGTCGCCGCGATGAAAGGCGTCGCCTATTCCATCTCGCAGGATCTCCTGGTCGCCGATCTCAGCCATGAGGATCCTGGAAGCATATTCGCCGGCGCCTATCGCCTCTATCAGGCGGAGCCCTATTGGCCGAAAGGTTCTGTGTTCGTCGCCGTCGTCGATCCCGGCGTCGGAACGGGACGGCTGGCCATTGCGCTGGAGACGCTGAGCGGCCGCTTTTTCCTCGCGCCCAACAATGGGCTGCTGACATTGGTCGCCGAGCGCGAGGGCGTGAAGGAAGTGCGCGAGATCGACGAGAGCGCGAACCGCCGGCCCGGCTCCGAGCAATCCCACACTTTTCACGGCCGCGATATTTTCGCCTATGCCGGCGCGCGTCTGGCGGCGGGCGCGCAGAGCTTCGAGCAGATCGGCCGCAAGCTGCCGCCGGAAGCGCTGGTCACGATTCCCTATCGCGCGGCGGAGCGCAAAGGCGATGCGGTCAGCGGAATCATTCCCGTGCTCGACGCGCATTTCGGCAATGTGTGGTCGAATATTCCGAAAACCCTGTTCGACGAATTGAAGATCTCGCTGGGCGAGCCGGTGCGTCTGCGCATTCGCCATGGCGATCGGCTCGTCGCCGATCTCGACGCGCCCTATGAGCGCACATTCGGCGACGTTGCGCAGGGACGCCCGCTCGTCTACGTCAACAGCCTCTTCGACATGGCCGTCGCGCTCAATCTCGGCGATTTCGCCAAGAGCTATGGCGTCGACTCCGGCCTCGACTGGACGATCGAGCTTTCGCGCGCCGAGCTCGCGCATGCGCCCCCAGGCCTGGTCGAGAAATAAGCGCTCGGGCGGGGCTCTCACCCCGCCCGCTCTATCGCCTCCTCCAGCGAGTCGCCGGCGCCGAGCTGCGTGTCGAACAGGCGCCGATAGACGCCGCCCGAAAGGCGCAGCAGCTCCTCATGTGAGCCGTCCTCGACGATGCGGCCATGGTCGAACACCAATATGCGGTCGAGCCGCTGCACAGTCGACAGGCGATGCGCGACGACGATCGTCGTGCGTCCCGCCGATAATTGCTCGATCGCCGCGCGAATATGGAATTCGGACACGGAATCGAGCGAGGAGGTCGCCTCGTCCAGCACCAATATCGGCGTCGCCGCGAGAATGGCGCGCGCGATCGCCACGCGCTGGCGCTCGCCGCCCGAGAGCTTCACGCCGCGCTCGCCCACCAGAGTCTCATAAGCGTCGGGCAGACGCTCGATGAAAATATCCGCATGGGCGAGACGCGCCGCTTCCGCGATCTCATATTGCGCCGCATCGGGCCTGCCATAGGCGATATTCTCGCCGAGCGGCCGATGAAACAGGATCGGCTCCTGCGCGACGATGCCGATCGCCTCCCGCAGCGAGGCCTGAGTGGCGAAGGCGATGTCCTGGCCGTCGATGAGAATGCGGCCCGCGTCGAGATCGAACTGGCGCTGCAGCAGCTTGACGAAGGTCGTCTTGCCGGCGCCAGAGGCTCCGACGAGGCCGACGCGCTGGCCCGGACGGATCGTCAGCGAGAAATTCTCATAGAGCTTCCTGCGTGCATTCGGATAGCCGAAGGTCACATTGTCGAAGACGATCTCCCCGCGCTTCACCACCAGCGGCGTCGCGCCCGGCGCATCGACCACATCGGGCTCCTGCGCGTCGAAGGCGACGACATCCTCCATCTCGTTGACGGCGCGCTGCAGATTGCGGACGTGCTCGCCAATGTCGCGCAAATAGCCGTTGATGAGCCCCTGTATGCCGATGAGGCTCACCACATCGCCCGTCGTCATGCCGCCTTGCGACCACAGCATCAGCCCGCAGCCGAGCAAGGTCGCCTGCATTGCGATCATCACCACGGCCTGCAGCAGCCCGACCGTCGAGCCACGATACCAGGAGATCAGCGTGCGCTTGCGCCATTCGGTCACGAGCGCGGTGAAGCTCGCATCCTCGCGTTTCTCGGCGGCGAAGCCTTTGACGATCTGATTGCCGGTGATCGAATCGGCGAGCCGCGCGCTCACGGCGGAATCGAGCGCCTGCGACACTTGCGCCGCAGGGCTGATCCAGCCGAGTGAGAGGCCGACGCCAATCGCCAGAAACAGCGTGATGCCGATCGCCACGACGAGGCCGAGCAACGGCCAGCGCCAGGACAGGAGGCAGGTGATCGCCACGATCACCGTCGCCGCCGGCAACATGCCGAAGATGAGCGTGTCGCTGAGCGAATCGAAGGCCCAGACGCCGCGCGTGATCTTGCGCACCGTCGCGCCGGCGAAGGCGTTGGCGTGCCAATCGGCGGAGAAGCGCTGCACGCGCGCAAAGGCGTCGCGCACCAGCGCCGCCATGGCGTGGGCGGCGACATGGCAGACGGAGAAGGCGACGAAATTGCGCAGGCAATGAAACAGCAGCACCGTGCCGAGAAACACGGCGAGCGCCCAAAGCGCGGGCGCGAGCTCGCGGCTCTCGCCGGCGACGACATCGGCGAGATGACCCGAGGCGACGGGCACGAAGACGTCGACGACATTGGAGACGAGGCGAGCGACGAGCATCGCCGCGAGCAGGCGCGGCGAGAGAAGCCAATAGCGGAGCGCGAAGCGCAGCGTGGTCAAATAGGCGGACATGAATCCTGCGGGACGCGAGACGTCCCGATCCCTTTTTCGTGAATGGGCGCGAGGCGACGCGAGACGAGGCTGCGTCGCGGCTGTTTCCGGGAATGTCTTTCGTGAGAAGATCGTCAGCGCCGACAGAATCGGCGGAGCGACATGCGCGAGAGAGCAGCCCGGTATTTTCGAACCGGGCTCACTGCCTGAACTCTCTAGGCGCGGCCCGGGGAACGATGAGACATGACGAATTTCATCATGGCGACTCCCCGATAGAGATGACGAGCGTCGCTGATGCGACGCGCCATATTGCGGTGCAATATGGCGAGATTCATGCGCCCAAAGCGCTGCTCTGTCAACCGCGCCGGCGCCGCTCGGCGCATCAGAGGGTAGGACGATAATCCTCGGCGCCCCAATGCAGCAAATGGCGCGCGCGCTCCGGCCCCCTCGCCTCGCTCGCCAGCCCATAATGCAGGGCGAGCCGCTCGAGCGCGATTTTCAGCACCACTTTGGCGGAGCGCTGCGGCCAGCCGCGCTCGGTCTCGATGAGCTCGAGGCCTTTCAAATAGCCGCAGACATCGGTGAGCAATCCGCCGAGCTCCGGCCCAACCGCATCGAAGGCGAGAGAGAGTCGCCGACGCGCGTCGATCGCCACATCGGCGACACTGGCGCCCGCGCCGCCGCCGCGCGCGGAGCCGATCGCCGCCTCCCAATCGGCGGTGACGCGCTGGAGAATGGCGGCCTGCGTCACATCGCGACGGAAGCGCTCGCCGGCCTCGATCTGCTCCGGCGCGAGAAAGGGACGGCCGTCGCGATCCTTGCGGCGCGCGAGCCAGGCGAGCGGACTCTCGCCCTCATTGACCAGCGTCGGGCGCGCGCCCTTCTCCACC
This sequence comes from Methylosinus sp. C49, assembly GCF_009936375.1. Lineage (GTDB taxonomy): Bacteria > Pseudomonadota > Alphaproteobacteria > Rhizobiales > Beijerinckiaceae > Methylosinus. The sequence continues at coordinate 373,183 of NZ_AP022332.1, forward strand.
ACGCGCGGCGCGAGCGCGCTGTGCTGCGCGAGAAAGGGGCTCGCCTCTGCCGGCGCCGCGAGGCGCCTCAGATGAGCGCGCCCCTCATCTGTCAGTTGCAGGCGGCGCGCCTCGCCGGCGCTGTCCCAGCGCGCCAATCCGCGCGCCGCCGCTATATCCGCAATGCTTTGGGCGAGACGCGCGCGCGCGACCGTGACGCCCTTGCGCGGCGCGGCGACGATGATCGACCGCGCGCCGAGCGGATCGGCCATCGCCTGCGCGCCGGGCTCGCTCATCGCCTCCAGCAGACGGCGCAGCGCGCGCGCCTCGGTCTCGTCACTATGCCGCTGAATGGTGCTCATGAATCGTCTCCGGTCGGATGGGAAGTGAAGGAAAGAGCGATCGTCTCGATGAGACGCCGCTGCGCGCGCAGCGCTTGTTCCAACGCGGCCACGGCGCGATCGAAATCCTCTTGGTCGCGGCGGTCCTCTATGCGCGCGCAGGCGTGGCGAACGCTGGCGCGATCACGCGCGAAAGCGCGTCCACAGGCCGAAAGGCTCGCGCCGAAAGCGACATGATCGAGATAGACCGCGAGATGGCGCGCATCGGCGACATTGGCGCGCCCGCGGCTCGCGCTGAGAAGAGCCTCTGGCGCGACGCCACAGGCCGCGGAAACGGCGGCGAGGCAGAGCGCCGATGAAGGAAGGGGTGCGTTTGGTCGGGGCGGCATTCTGTCTCGCCTTCACGGGCGTCGCCGCGCTGAGCCGGCGACCTCTCTGACGCTAGCATGAATTTAGTCCTATACAACGGATAAAAAACTTATCCCCATCCCCCGCTCCTCGCCCATTCTCGGCGGCGGGAGGACACTCATGCACAATCCGCCGTCATCCGATCGCCTGCGCGCCGCCGCGCGCAAAAGCCTGCAGAGCGCGCTGCGCGCAAAAGCCGAGGCCTATCGCCGTGAGGAGTTTCTGCGCTCGTTTCATCGCCTCTCGCGCAGCGTCATCGCCGCCGAGACGCCGCAGGCCGCCGCCGTCGTGCTGAAGGAGCTAGAGCGCGCGCTGCGGGCCGAGCGCGCCCGCGCCGGCCATTGGACCTATGATCTCACGCGTCATATCGCGCTTCTGGTGGCTCATCGCGCCGAGCAGGCGCGCGCGCTGCGTCTCGCCCGCTCGGCTCATAGAAGCGCTCGCGACCGCGTGTGATCCCGGACCGGGGCGGCGCCCTTTGTCGGCCGCCGGGATTGAGCTAGAAAAGCCTTTCCATTGGTGTTTGCGTTCGAAGCTCCATTCCCCGAGCGGGCATATCGAAAGACCGACCATGTTCTTGGAAAGGCTGCTCGCTCTGGCGACGGGCGCGATCGTCGCGCTCTGTCTCGGCCTCGGACTGGTGATGATGGCGCTCGGCCCCGGCCGCAAATTCGCCGAACCGGCGCATATCGTCGAGCCTCGTCTCGCCGACACTGACACGGCGCCGCTGGCCGAAGCCGCGACCGAGCCGACGCCGGCGCCCCCCCGCCTCACCGCCCACGAGCGGATAGAGCAGGCGATCGCCGCCACGGAGGAATACAAATCGTTCTTTCAGCGCATGCGTCAGACTTTTCCGACCGATTACGCCGCCGCCATAGAGACATTCGCGCAGGAGCCCGGCGTCGGCGCGGAAACGGCGAGCGTCGATTTCTATCTCGCCGAATCGGTGCGCCGGCTACGCCAGGCGCGCGGCGTGCTCGCCGCCAAGGCGGAGCCGCTGGTTCTCGCCCGCGTCTTCGATCTGCAGCTCGATGTGCTGCGCGCCATCTCCGCCGAGAACAAGAAGCTCTGCGCGGCCTTTCTCTATGGCGGCGTCGATCAGGATTTCCGCAGCTTCGCGGCGGGGCGGCGCGCGCTGGTCGCGGAAATGGCTGTGGTCGGCCTGGAGGCCATCGCCAGCGGCCAGGCCAAGCAGCTGGAGCGCTCGGCGCCGAGCGAGGAGGATTTCCGCGCTCTGGAAAAGGCGCTGGCGGCGCGCGGCCTGCGCAAGCCGGAGATCGACTCGCTGCTGGACGGCAAGACGCCCGATCCGCCCTTCGACGACAAGAAGACCTGCGCCCTCGGCCAGACCTACCTCGAGGCGCTGCGCGCTCTGCCAGAGCCGATCCGCCTGCGCATCTATGGCCTGGCGGTGGAGCTGATGGCGCGGTCCTGATCGCCCCGCGCCAGATCGCCCTGCTCGACGGCCTCGCAGACAATCGGGCGCCGCCACGCCCCATAACGCCAGGGCGCGAGCGAATGCGCCGACGCCGGCGCCGCCAGCGGAACCGGATCATAGCCATCGCCGCCGCCCGGCCGGCAGCGGCACAGACGCGCAAAGCCCATCCAGCCGCCGGCCCACAAGCCATGGCGACGGATCGCCTCATCCGCATATTCGGAACAGCTCGGCAAATAGCGGCACTCGCGCCCGATAAAGGCCGAGAGGCTGAGCCGATAGAGCAGGATGAGCGCGCGAGCGGCCCGCGCGGGAAGCGATCCGATCATGGCCCACTTTATCACGGCGAGCATTGCGCGACAGAGTCGATCGCGGCGAGCGACAATTCCCCGGACGGCGGCTTGACACTTTTGGCGAGGGTCGACTATATCCGCCGACGCTCGTCCGAGAGGACGCGGGGCGGAGTAGCTCAGTCGGCTAGAGCAGAGGAATCATAATCCTTGTGTCGGGGGTTCGAATCCCTCCTCCGCTACCATTTCTCCGCCGAACGGAATTCCTGTGCGAAATCAATAACTTGCGTCGGGGTAGCGAGTCTGAGCCTCGACTCGCGACCGGGTGCCGTCTCTCATCGATGGGAGACCGGATTTTGGCGCGAATCAGCTTCCTCCACCGCCGCGACGGGCGCTACTACCTTCAGGCGCGCATGCCCGTCCACCACGGCGAGACGGCGCGCATGCGCGTCTTCCGATCCGCTCTCGGAACTTGGATAGATTATCGACTGCTCCAAGGCATTGCGGAGGGCAAGCGCATCGGTCCGATTGCAATAGAGCTCGCGAGGGAACAACCCGACGCCGACCTCGGCGTCGCCTTCGAGCGATTGCTCGACAGCGGAGCCGTTCTTCGATTGCAAAAAGAGGAGAACCCCCAATGAACCGCAACGAGACAGCTCCCATGGCGACGGGTGGCGTGAAGCGCCAATGGTCATTTCCATCGCGAGTCGCATCGGCGTCGTAGACCATGTCGCTGCGGCGCGCGCCCAGGCGGCGCCCGGCCGAGCTTGCGCAGAGTGTCTGCCACGGGTTGCCGGTCCGGGCGAGATCTATCCCGGCGGAATCTGACCTTGCCTGGGCGCAGGTGACGGCGACGCTCGGACCATCCGGCCGGCAAGACGACGGCCCTGCGCTGCGTGACAGGACGAAGCGGTGGAGCTTCTCGCCCATACCTATCGTCGTCCGCTCGGCGCGGCGTTTCAGGGACGCCGCGCGCCGGCGACGGTCCGGCGGAAGCAATTGCTCGGGCCGGCGCGCCTCCGCCGCCGGCCCGGGCTTCGTCTCGCGGCTCAGCCTTCCTTCACATCCGGCGGCGTCGCCTCGGCGGCGAGCGCGGCCAGCGCGTCGGAAAGACTCGCAGAGCTCTGCGCCTGCGAGCCGAGACGGCGGATGGAGACGGTGCGCTCGGCCGCCTCCTTCTTGCCGACGACGAGCAAAGCCGGAACCTTGGCCAGCGAATGCTCGCGCACCTTATAGGTGATCTTCTCATTGCGCAGATCGAGATCGACCGCGAGGCCGAGCTTGCGCGCCTCCGCCGCCACCTCATAGGCGTAGTCGTCGGCGTCCTGCGTGATGGTGCAGACGACGATCTGCAGCGGCGAGAGCCACAGCGGCAGATGACCCGCGTAATGCTCGATCAATATGCCGGTGAAACGCTCCAATGAGCCGAACATGGCGCGGTGAATCATCACCGGCGTCTTCTTCTCGCTATCCGCGCCGATGTAGAAGGCGCCGAAGCGGCCCGGCAGATTGAAGTCCACCTGCGTCGTGCCGCATTGCCATTCGCGGCCGATGGCGTCGCGCAAAGTATATTCGAGCTTCGGCCCATAGAAGGCGCCTTCGCCCGGATTGACGCCGGTCTTCAGGCCCCGCGCGGCGAGTTCGTCGAGCACTTTGTGGAGCGCCGCCTCCGCCTTGGCCCAGGCTTCATCGGAGCCGACATGCTTCTCCGGCCGGGTAGAGAGCTTCACCACCACATCGTCGAAGCCGAAGTCGCGGTAGATCGTCAGGATGAGATCGTTGATCTTCAACGCCTCCTCCATGATCTGGTCCTCGTTGCAGAAGATATGCGCATCGTCCTGCGTGAAGGCGCGCACGCGCATCATGCCATGCAGCGCGCCCGACGGCTCATAGCGATGCACAATGCCGAATTCGGCGATCTTCACCGGCAGGTCGCGATAGGACTTCAAGCCATTCTTGAAGATTTGCACATGGCCGGGGCAGTTCATCGGCTTCAACGCGAAAATGCGCTCGTCCTCTGTCTTGGTGAGGAACATATTTTCGCGATAGGTCTGCCAATGGCCGGAGGTCTCCCACAAAGCGCGGTCGAGCACCTGCGGCGTGTTCACCTCGCGATAGCCCGCGGCCTTCTGGCGCCGGCGCATATAGGAGACGAGGCTCTGGAACAGCGCCCAGCCCTTCTCGTGCCAGAAGATCGTGCCCGGCCCTTCCTCCTGGAAATGGAACAGGTCCATCTCGCGGCCGAGGCGCCGATGGTCGCGGCGCTCGGCCTCCTCGAGGCGATGCAGATAGGCGTCGAGGTCCTCCTGTTTCGCGAAGGCGGTTCCATAGATGCGCGAGAGCATCGGATTATTGTGATCGCCGCGCCAATAGGCGCCCGCCACCTTCATCAGCTTGAAGGCGGTGCCGACCTTGCCGACAGACGGCAGATGTGGGCCGCGGCAGAGATCGAGCCATTGGCCCTGGCGATAGATTTTCAAATCCTCGCCGCCGGGAATGCTCTCGATCAGCTCGCGCTTGAAGGCCTCGCCCTTCGCCGTGAAGTAGGTCTTGGCCTGATCGCGGCTCCAGACTTCCTTGGTGATGGCGGCGTCGCGCGCGACGATCTCGCGCATCTTCTTCTCGATGGCGGGAAGATCATCCGGCGTGAACGGCTCGGACCGATAGAAATCGTAATAGAAGCCGTTCTCGATCACCGGGCCGATGGTGACTTGCGTGCCCGGAAACAGCTCCTGCACCGCTTCCGCCAGAAGATGCGCGCAATCGTGACGGATCAGCTCCAGCGCGCGCGGGTCCTCGCGGCCGACGAATTCGATTTTGGCGTCGTGGTCGATCGTATCGACGAGGTCGCGCAGCTCTCCATCGAGAGCCATGGCGACGGTTCGCTTGGCGAGGGAAGGGGAAATGCTCTTGGCGATATCGAGGCCGGAGACGCCGGGCTCGAATTGACGGGACGCCCCGTCGGGGAAGGTTACGGCGATCATATGCTCTCCTCATGCGCCCACTCGCCGATACAAGTCGGCGTAAGTCGCGTGTCGCCCGAATTTGGGCAGGGGCTTTGATAAGGCAAGCATGTCGCGCTTGGCAATCGTCGGCGCGGGGCGCTCGGGAGGGGGTGACGCCCAAGTCTCCGGGATGACCCCACCCCGTCCGGCCATAGGGCGTTCTCAAAGAACGCCCGTCGCGAGCGCCGGGCTATGGCCGGCCGACCCTCCCCCTGAAGGGGAGGGTGGAGCGCCCTTCGGCGAAATCGCTCTTATTTCAACGCGAATCCCAGCGCCCGCAGCGCCTCTTTCAGCCGATCGCGGCCGCTGAGGCTCTCGGGGCCGCGCACGCGGGAGAGCGCCTGGCGAATCCAGCCTTGCTCGGGAAGGCCCGCCTCCTTCTGGAAATCGCGGAACTTCTCGTCATAGGTCTTCACCGCCTCGCGCTGCGCCTCGTTCCAGGCATATTGCTCGCGATGCAGAACGGCGCCTTGGCCGAGGCGCGGGCGCACGCCGCCGGCCTTGGCCGGATCGGGACGGCCGACCGCCATGCCGAAGACGGCGAAAACGCCCGGCGGCAGGTCCAGTTCCTTGGCCACTTCCTCCGGCTTGTTGCGAATGCCGCCGATGTAGACCCCGCCATAGCCGAGCGATTCCAGCGCGACCAGCGCATTTTGCGCGGCGAGGCCGGCGTCGATCGCGGCGGTAAGGAACATTTCGAAATAGGGCAGCGCCGCTCCGTCGCGGCCCTGCTCCTTGCCGATATTCTCGAGCCGCGAGAGATCGGCGAGCCACAGAAGAAACAAAGGCGCGTCGCGAATATGCTGCTGGTTGCCGGCGAGATCGGCGAGGCGGCTCTTGCGCGCCTCGTCCTCCACGGCGACGAGGCTCCACACTTGGAGATTGGAGGAGGTGGAGGCCGATTGCGCCGCGGCGACAGCGGTCGCCAGAGTCTCGGCGGGAATTTTTTCCGGCAGATAGGCGCGAATGGACCGATGCGCGAGCAAAAGCTCGAGCGTCTCGTTCCAGACGGGCGGGGTCGGCGAATCGTCGCGGCGATAGCGGGCGCGGATCGCCTCCGCGCCATCGGCCGCGCTCAATTCCCCTTTGGTGATCGGCTTGTTCATATCGTCTCCAGAAAACGCCGCGTGACGCGCGCACTTACGCGCGCTTTGCGGCATGGTGGCGAAAGCGGCCGCAAAAATCCACCCTGCGCCATCGGAAAAGGGGAAGCGGACGGCGCAGGAGCCGACCCCTCGGCTTGTACGGATAGCGGCGGCGTCCGAGCTGCTCCTTGTGGACAACGCTGGGCAGTTCTGTTAATCCCCCGCGCACGGGTCAGGCGCTCCGTCAGCGCCCGACCGACTATTCTCACCCGCAGCAACGTCTCCAACCGGGGCGCGCGCCGCCTCTAGAAACAGGATCGCTTCGTGCAAGTTCTCGTCCGCGACAATAATGTCGACCAGGCTCTCAAGGCGCTGAAGAAGAAGATGCAGCGCGAAGGCATTTTCCGTGAGATGAAGCTCCGCGGCCATTATGAGAAGCCCTCGGAGAAGCGCGCGCGCGAGAAGGCCGAGGCCGTGCGCCGCGCCCGCAAGCTCGCCCGCAAGAAGCTGCAGCGCGAAGGCCTGCTGCCCGTGAAAGCGAAGCCCGCCGTCGGCGGCCGCTGAACGGAAAGAAGCGGGCGCGTCGAAATCTCGCCGAATTGCCCGCTATCATTCGTCTTCGTCGCGCATTCGAAGCGCTTTCAGGGCTTGTCTCGAGGAGGTCGGACGGAATGGAATTGCCGCTCGGATCGGCGGTTCGCCGGACGTCCCCCGCATTTTGTCGCCACGCGCCTTTGCGCGCGGGCGTCGCGCTCCTGACTCTGCTCGCCCTCTCGGCCTGCGAGACCGCCGGCGTGCTGCGGCCGCCGGGACGCGGCTTCGCCGAGACCGACGCCGCCGACCCGAGAGCGGCCAACGCGAATATAGAGTCGCTGTCGGAGGTCGTGCGCCGCAATCCCAGCGCCGAGGCCTTCAACACGCGCGGCGTGGCGCTGGCCAAGATCGGCCAGTTCCAGGAGGCGATCGCCGATTTCTCCCAGGCGATCAAGATCGAGCCCAACAACGCCGCCGCCTTCACCAATCGCGCCCTCGCCTTCCGCCAGACCGGCCGCAACGATCAGGCGCGGCTCGATTTCGACCGCGCCATCGACGTGAACCCCAATCACGCCCCGGCCTATATCGGCCGCGCCAATCTCTTGCGCGCGCAGGGCAATCTGGATCAGGCGCTCTCCGATCTGGACGCCGCGATCCGGCTCAATCCCGAGAGCGCGCAGGCGTTTCACGCGCGCGGGCTGATCCATCAGAAGCGCGGCGACAATCAGCGCGCCGTCACCGATTTCGACAACGCTATCGACCGCGATCCCTTCGCGGCGGCGCCCTATCAGGCGCGCGGCGAGAGCCTCGTGACGATGGGCAATTACGACAAGGCGATCGAGGATTTCAACGCCGCGCTCAATGTCGACAATAAGAGCGCGCCGGCCTGGGCGTGGCTCGGCCTCGCCTATGAGCGCAAGGGCAATCGCCAGAAGGCCGCGGAATCCTATCAGCGCGCTCTGGCGCTCGATCCGCAGCAGCCGATCGCGAAACAGGGCTCCTCGCGCGGCTGAGCCTCAATCGCTCGCTTCTAGACGCCGCGGCGTCGTCAGCGCGGCGTCCACCCAGCGGGCGACGCGCGGAAACACATCGGGCAAACCCAGCACCAGATGCTGCCCGCCGGGCACGAGCACGAAGCGCTTCGGCTCATTTGCGAGATCGAAGAGCTTGCGCCCGAGCGCGATCGGCACCACGCCATCCTTGTCGCCATGCACGATCAGCACGGGAACATGCACCTCGCGAATGGCGAGATCGGAGCGGAACTGATCCAGCATCAGCCAGCGCACCGGCAGAAAGCCATAGCGCGTCTCGGCGACGTCGGCCGCCGAGGAGAAGGGCGAGTCGAGCGCCAGCGCCGCCGCCTCCCGCCGCGCGGCGAGCTGCGTCGCGACGCCCGAGCCCAATGATTCCCCGACGATGACGATCCGCTCCGGCCCATAGCCGCGCGCGCGGGCCGCCGCATAGGCGGCCTCGGCGTCACGTATCAGGCCCTCTTGCGTCGGCGTTCCGCTGGAGCCGGCGTAGCCGCGATAGGCGATGGCGAGAAAGCCATAGCCTTCGCCCATGAAAAATCGAAAGCGCGCGACACGATCGACGAGCCCGCCAGCGTTGCCGTGGAAATAGAGCAGCACCGGCCGCCCCTCGCGCGGCGGCGCATGCCAGGCGACGATCGTCTCGCCGTCCGCGGTCGCGAGCTTCAGTTCCTCGACGCCGGAGAGCCCCGCCTGCTGCGGCGAGATTTGGCGCGTGTCCGGCAAATATTGCAGGCGTCGCTGAAACAGGCCGAGCGCCGCCGAGGCCAGAACATAGGCTCCGACGACGATCAGCAGCGTCCATTTCAGCAACGCCAGCGCCATGGGCGATCAGCCTCCGCTTTCGGCCTTGCGCCGCGCCTCGGCGCGCTCATCGAGCTTCACCGCGATGAAGCCCGCGACGAGCACGAGAACGGCGCCGGCGATAGAGGCGCCGAGTTCGAAATGCGCCGGCGCGGTCCAGCCGAATTTCTCCCAGATCGGATCGCTGGCGATGAGTTCGCCCGAAATCCAGCCGAGCAGGCCCGCGCCGGCCCAGACCAGAATGGGGAAGCGCGACAGCGCCTGCATCAGCAGGCCGGCGCCGAAAACCACGATCGGCACAGAAACGCCGAGGCCGAAGACGATGAGCGGCATGGAGCCTTCCGCCGCGCCGGCGATGGCGATGACATTGTCGAGCGACATCACCGCATCCGCCATTATGATGGCCGCCACCGCGCCCCAGAGGTCCTCTTTGGCCTCCATATGATGCTCGGTCTCGTCGACGAGCAGCTTGGTGGCGACGCCGAGCAGCATCAGCCCGCCGAGCGCCTTGAGCGCCGGAATCGCCATGAGCTGAATGACCACGAAGGCGAAGGCGATACGCAGCGTCACGCCGCCGCCCGCGCCCAGCAAAATGCCCCATCGTCGCTGCTGTTTCGGAAGCTTGTGACAGGCGAGAGCGATGAGAATCGCATTGTCGCCGGAGAGAAGCAGATCGATCCAGATGATCTCTAAGACTTGGAAGCCGACGGAAAGCTCGTCGCCGTTCATTGACTTGGGTGTCCAACCCTGCCCGAGGGCAGTATGCGCGCGATCATATCGCGCTTCATAGGGCCAACGCCAGCGAGATCGGTGGCGCTTCGCGCTATCGCCGCGTCTTGGCCGCGACATTGGCCGGCGCCGGCGCGCAAGGCGGCATGAAATCGGCGAGCTTCTTCTCATCCGCGCCGGGCGGATGGGCGTCATGGCCGATCAGCAGCGGCAGCCAGCCGAGCCCGTCATCCGCATGCACATAAACGTCGAAAATCACCCCGCCAGCGGGGATTTCCGCGCGGCGGCAATAGAGCCCGCCCTCGAGATCGAGCGCGCCATGGGCTTTCGCGCCGCTCTCGCGCCAGCGCTTTCCCTCCTCCTGCGCGGCGCGAATGGCGGCGAGATCGCGCCTGTCGGCCTCGAAAACCATCAGCCCGCCGTTCGTCGCCGAGTCGAGCCCGGCGAGAATGGGCCGGTCTTCCGCATGGGCGGCGGGGACGAGGCGAATCGTCACCACGCGCTTCGCCGCTTCCTCGCCTTCGCGCCAATAGGTGGCGACGATGCGCGCGCTCGTCGGCGTCGGCTCAAGCCAATCGGGCGCGCGCAAGGCGAGGCGGAGTGGCGCGACATCGGCTGTCGAGAGATCGAAGGAGCGCAGCTTCCATTGTGTGGAGAGCGGAACGCCGTTGCAGGCCGAAAGAAGAAGAGCAGAGGCGAGCGCGAGAGACGGGAGGCCACGGGTCATGGATCGCTTCCTGTTGTTAGATGATATTTTCATGTTTGACATTAAAAATAATATGTGTCAAATTGTTTTCATCGCGCATGTCGGCAATTTTGCCGACGCTGCCGAAAAGGCGAAAAGGATAGAGTTCCATGACCGACGCCACCGCTTTCCAGGACCCGCGTCTTTCCGCGCTGCGGGCGCGCATCGGCTGGATCTGCCAGACGATTCGCGCGCTCGTCATTTTCTTCGCGGCGGCCGATCTGCTCGCTGTGCTGACATTCTGGGCCGACCCCGGAAAGGTCGAGCGCCATTATCGCGAGCTGTTGCAGATCGACGTTTCGGGCGCTTCGCAAAGCCAATATGCGACGGCGACGGCGCTGAGCCTCGTCGTCTGGGTCTTCGTCGCCGTCATCTGCTTTTGCCTGTGGCGCGTGTTCAGCCTCTATCTCGAAGGCGGCGTCTTCTCCGCGGAGGCGGCGCTATGGCTGCGGCGCGCGGGCGTCATCGGTCTGATCACAGTCCTTCTGGACGTGGCGATGCGCTCCGCGATCATTCTGGCCATCGCCTCGCATCTTCCCTATGCGCAGAGCCATCATGGCTACATAAGGCTCGAGGATCTGCTGAACGTCATCTTCCTGCTGATGCTGATCGCCATTGCGCATATCTTCAAGACGGCCGCCGACATCGCCGGCGAGCACGCGCAATTCGTGTGAGCGCCATGGCGATCGTGGTCAATCTCGACGTGATGCTCGCGCGGCGCAAGATGCGCTCGCGCGATCTCGCGCAACGCATCGGCATCGCCGAGCAGAATGTGAGCCTTTTGAAATCCGGCAAGGTGAAAGGAATTCGCTTCGATACGCTGGAGAAGATCTGCGAGGTCTTGGACTGCCAGCCGGGCGACATTCTGGAATATCGCCCGGAGGAGAAAGGGAAGGGAGGTTGATTTGTTGACATTGGCGCGCGTAGCAGTCTCCTGCTACCGCGCGACTTACGGAAGGGGCTCGTTTGCCTCACGTTAGCTTGGTAATAGCATTGCGCCCGATTGTGTAGAGAAAAGCGAATGGAATATCTCGGAAGCCAATTGGAATATTTTGCGGCGAGGTGGTTCGGCACTCTCGCAGTCACGGGGCTTATTTGGGGCGCTGCGACGTACCGCTTTGGGTGGAGGCCAACCCTGTGCATGTCGGTTACGGCCTTTCCCGGCTTCTTGCTGCAAACCGCCGTGATCTTTTTGATATTGGATGCCTCCGTGATCAGAACATTCTACGATATGCCATTCCTTGCAGCGCTCATACGCGCTCTGCCTCTGCTCTTATTAGGGCTGTCAGGAACCCTCATTTATGGATTCCTCTTCAACTGGATTCCTTTTCTCGTGTTCGTTTACCTGCTCATCGGTCGGGCGCGGAGAACAGGACGATGGGATCGATGGAGCGCTTCCTCTATCCTCACATATTCGACGATGCTTTTGAGCTATGTGATGACGCAAGCTTTCTTGAATGCAGAACATTGAGAGCACAATGACGGCCAGAAGCGAACGAGAAGATCAATTATCCGCGGTATATAATTTGGCCGACTTTCGGAGACGTCATGACCGCGGACAATGAGCGAACGGCGAGGCTGGAAACGCGTCTCGGATTGGAGGCGCTGGCCATGATCAAGCGCGCCGCCGAAATCCAAGGCCGCAGCGTCAACGATTTTGTGGTCGTCGCCGCGCAGGAAGCGGCGCTGCGCACGATCGCGGAAACACAGATCATCCGTCTCTCGGTGGAAGATCAGCGGATTTTCGCCGATGCCATCCTCGACCCGCCGACGCCGGCGCCGGGGCTGCTGCGCGCCGCCGACGCCCATCGCCGACTCGTCGAGGCTCCGAAGTGACCGCGGAGTCCCGCTCTCACTTCAAGAACACGTAAATATCCACCTCTAGCCCATCGTCGTCGCTGGTCTTCAGATCGGTGAGATATTCCTCGACGAACAGATTTTTCGTGTCGAGACCCTTCTCGTCCAGAAAGGCGGTGATCGCCTCATAGGTCGAGTCGATCTCCTCATAAGGCCCGCGATGCTGGAATTTCAGCGCCTTGCCGGCAGGCGAGGCCCCGGCCTCGACGCCATGCTCGAATTTGGCCTTGGCCTCGGGCGGGCGCGTCAGCGGCAGCATGGCTTCGAAATGAAAGCCATTGTCATCCGTCTCGGTGAAGGCGACCAGCGGGCGGCCGTCCGCGGTGAGGCCGGCTTTGGAGGCGGCGATGCGCAGGCTGGAAATTGCCTCGGAGAGCGTCTTGAGCCCATCCGTCCATGTGCCCTGGCCGCGCAATTTGAGGACGGGCCGGGCGATGATATCGGTCGCCTGGCCGGCGACGGCGTCGGCTTGCGCCTGGGCCTCCGCCTCGGCCTGAGAGGGCGCGTCGAGGTCGAGCGTCGGCTTCGGCGCGACGGGGCTGTCCGGCGCGGCGGGCGCGGACTTTTGCGGCGTCTCCGCCGCGACCTGCGCGCTCGGCGCCGGAACGACGGCGGTGGGGATGGGCGAAGTGGATGTCGCGCCGAAAAAGGCTCCCGCGACGACGGCGAGAACGGCCAGAACCGCAACAAAGGGCCAAGCGCGCTTCAATCTCTGCGTGAAGCCCTCATCGCTCGAATTGCTCATGGGTCTCGTCCTCTTTGAAAGCGCGGGCGCCGGCCATAGCGTCGCGATTCGATTCTCTATATACGCCTGTAACAGGAAATGAACGGCATGATGACCAGCCCGCTCGCCGGCCTCCCGATCTTTCGCATGAACGGGATCGGCAATGAAATTCTCGTTCTCGACTTGCGCAGCGCGGGCCTCGAGGTCGCGCCCGCCGAGGCGCGCGCCATCGCCCGCGCCCCTGGCCTGCGCTTCGACCAGCTGATGGTCCTGCATGCGCCGCGCCATGCGGACGCGAACGCCTATATGCGCATCTACAATACCGACGGCTCGCTCTCCGCCGCCTGCGGCAATGGCACGCGCTGCGTCGCCTATGTGCTCGGCCGCGCCGGGGAAGGCGAGGCGCTGACGCTGGAGACCGACGCCGGCCCAGTGCGCACATGGCGCGCGGGCGAGACGCGCTTTACCGTCGATATGGGCGCGCCTCGACTCGGCTGGCGGGACATACCGCTCGCCGCCGAAGCCCCCGATACGAGAAATGTGCCGCTCGCGCCTGAAGTCCAGGGGGCGCCCGCCGCCTTTTCGGCTGTCAACATGGGCAATCCGCATGCGGTCTTCTTCGTCGCGGACCCGCTGTCCATCGATCTCGCCACGCTCGGGCCGCAGCTCGAGCATCACCCTCTCTTCCCCCAGCGCGCCAATATCTCCTTCGCGAAGATCGTCGCGCCGGATGAGATTTTGCTGCGCGTCTGGGAGCGCGGCACGGGCGAGACGCGCGCCTGCGGCTCGGCCGCCTGCGCGACGCTGGTGGCGGCCGCCCGCGCCGGCCTCTCCGCCCGCGAGGCCCGCATTCGCCTGCCGGGGGGCGAACTCGTCATCGCCTGGGGGCCGGACGATCATGTGATGATGACCGGCAACGTCGAGCTCGAATTCGAGACGGCGCTGGAAGCCGGCTACTTCGCCGAGCTGGATTCGTGACCGCCGCGGTCGACATCGTCACCTTCGGCTGCCGCCTCAATTACGTCGATTCCGAGCGGCTGCTGCGCGAGGCGCGCGCCGGCGCGCAAAGCGAGCGCGTCATCGTCAATACTTGCGCCGTGACGGCCGAGGCGACGCGCCAGGCGCGGCAGACGATCCGCCGCCTGAGGCGCGAGAGGCCGACGGCCGAGATCGTGGTCGCCGGCTGCGCGGCGCGCATCGACCCCCAGAGCTTCGCGGCAATGGATGGCGTTGCGCGCGTGCTGACCGAGCCGGGCGAGACGCGCGCCGACAGCGCCGCCGAAGGGCAGACGCGCGCCTTTCTCGCCGTGCAGAACGGCTGCGACCATAGCTGCACTTTCTGCATCATTCCCTTGGGCCGCGGCCCCTCGCGCTCGATCGCGCCGGGCGAGGTCGTCGCCGAGGCGCGGCGCCTCGTCGTGAGCGGCAAGCGCGAGATCGTGCTGACCGGCGTCGATCTGACGAGCTACGCCGCCGAGGGAGTTACGCTCGGCGGACTCGCGCGCGCGCTGCTGCGGGAATTGCCGCAGCTCGAGCGGCTGCGGCTCTCGTCCATCGACTGCATAGAGGCCGACGCCGCGCTTTTCGATTGCATGGCCACAGAGCCGCGTTTGACGCCGCATCTGCATCTCTCGCTGCAATCGGGCGATGATCTGATCTTGAAGCGCATGAAGCGCCGCCATTCGCGCGCCGACGCCATCCGCTTTTGCGCCGAGCTGCGCGAAGCGCGGCCGGATATCGTCTTCGGCGCCGATTTCATCGTGGGCTTTCCCACCGAGACGGAAGACATGTTCGCCCGCACGCTCGCTCTCGTCGAGGAGTGCGGGCTGACGCATCTGCATGTCTTCCCCTATTCGCCGCGTCCCGGCACGCCGGCGGCGCTGATGCCGCAGGTGAATGGCGCATTGGTGAAGGAGCGCGCCGCCCGCCTGCGCGCGGCCGGTGACGCGGCGCTCATCCGCCATCTCGACGCGCAGATCGGCAAGACATTGCGCGTGCTGACGGAAAAGGGCGGCATGGCAAGAGCCGAAGATTTCACGGCCCTGCGCACGCCCGGCGCCGAGGCGGGGCGCATGCTGGATATGCGCGTGACGGGGCATGACGGGAAAGCGTTGAGCGGGCGATTACTCTAGCCCGCGAACAGAGATGGCGCGCATAGCTGCCGCTAGGAAATTTTGCGCTTCCAATAAGCGTCGTCCGCTGCGAGCCGAACGCGATTCCAAATTTCATCGCTCATCTGGAACCGGCACGCACCGCCGAGGACCCAAGCCATTCGGCGATCTAGGTGCGCTTCGCTTTCAAACCTATCGATAAAGTCCCGGCCATGGAACGAGAGCAAATCTTCGACTGGACCTGCGGCAAGCGCCCCGCATGCTGCCTGCGCTTCCGTCGCGGCTTCGCCGTAAAAATCTGCCTCCGGGTAGGCTTTCACGACCAATATGATCGTGTCCCACGTGAGTTCCGGCTCCTCTCGCGGGAAGTCCGACAACAAAAACTGCGCTAGACCGTTCGACAGGTCACTTCCAACATTCCCTCGGCAGGCTATCCAATCGGCTGCAAGCTCATTCGGCGTGGGATTCGCCCAAGTCATATACCATTCCTCCGCTCGCGACCGCGTGCTGCTTCAGCCATTCATTCAGGCGGCGCTTGTCGCAATCGAAGGTCCGAAAATCATGCTTGGTCGGATCGACCCGCGCGGGCGCATGAAATATTGGCCGGCGCTCTACCTTTCCCATAGAGGTTTCTTCTTCAGTAGGGCTCTCGGCTCGTCATTGGGCCGCGGAGGCCGATCCAGCGCGGCTTCGAACTCCGCGAAGTCTTTTTCATTCAGCACGAACAGACATTGGTCGAGCCATATGTCGACGGCATGCCGTCGAGCGCTTTCCTCGATGAGCTCGCTGCGCATCGTTGCCGACATGCGCACATTCACTGTGGAAGCATGTCGTTCTTCGGCCGGTGCTTCGGCCTGCTTCGACGCCTCGGTCGGCATTCGGCGCTCCTTTACGATCAGCCTAATGAAAGCGCGAGCAGAGACAACGTCAACACAAAATGACATTTCTCACGGCGCCGTATAAACGATCCGATACACCGCCCCATTCTGGTCGTCCGTCACCAGCAGCGAGCCGTCCGGCAGCTCCGCCACATCCACGGGCCGGCCGAGATATTGCGGATCGCCATTGTTCCAGCCTTCCGCGAAAGGCTCGCTGACGCCGCGCTTTCCCTCCGGGCCGACGCGGGTGAACATCACGCGCGCGCCGACCGGCATGGTGCGGTCCCAGGAGCCGTGCTGCGCCGAGAAAATCCCGCCGCGATAATAGGGCGGGAAGGCCGAGCCGCGGTAGAAGATCATGCCGAGATCGGCGGCGTGCGGCGCCTCCTCCACTTGCGGAAAGACGACGCCCTCCGGCGGCGCATCGCGCGAATATTCGTAAGTGCGCACATGGCCGCCGCCATACCAGGGAAAGCCGAAATGCAGTCCCGCCCGCGGCGCGCGATTCAGTTCGCCGGGCGGCGTGTCGTCGCCCATGCGATCCACCTGATTGTCGGTGAACCAGAGCGTTCCATCGGCAGGATCGAAATCCATGCCGACGGAGTTGCGAACGCCCCGCGCGAAAACCTCGCGGCCGGAGCCGTCGCGATTCATGCGGATAATTCCGCCTATGCCGATGCGCTCATAGAGCTCGAGCTTGTCGCGCGGCGTGACATTATAGGGCTGGCCCAGCGAGACATAGAGCTTGCCGTCCGGCCCGACGCGACAGATGCGCGTCGTGTGATTGGCGCTCTGCTCGGCGACGGGGATGAGCCCGCCCTGCGGCGCGAGGCTGCGCGCATCCTTCCAGGCGAGTCGGCGCCAGTCCCTCTCGGCTGAAGCAAAGCTCGAAATGCGATTCTGTTCCACGACGAACAATGTTCCCTCCGCGTCGAAGCAGAGCCCATGCGGAATGACGAAAGGCGCATCGGCGGCGAAAGTCTCGACCGAGGCGGCGCGCTCGCCGCCCGGAATCAGCACATGAATGCGACTCGCATCCGTGCCGACGAAAATCGCCTCGCCGCCCGGACCGATGGCGAGCGTGCGCGCATGCGGAACCAGAGCATAGAGGGAAATGGAAAACCCCTCCGGCAGCTGAATGCGGCGCAGGTCTTTCTCGATCTGCTTCGCCTCGTCCTGCGCCGAAGGCGCCGCATAGGCGCCCAGCGAGGCCGTCGCGCATAGGAAAAGGCAAAGGAGGCGTCGGGCGATCATCGGAGAGTCTCCGGGCGGCTTTCGGAGAGATAGGGGCGCAGGCCGCCGCGGCGCGAGAAATATTTATCCCGGGTATTATTGACTCTGATAATTTAACCTGGGTATAAATTGCATATGGAAAAAGACGCTCTCTCCCGCCTGTCGCGGCCCTGCGCCGCTTTCGCCGACGGCCGCATTCTGGCGGCCGGCCCGCTGGTCGAGGTCGCCTTGGCGGTGAAGAACGCCGATGCGGCCGATGGTTATGTCCTCACTTTCGACGACGCCACCGGCGAGGTGGTCGATCTCGATCTGCGCGGGGCAAAGCCTGAGATCATCGCGCGGCTCGCCGCCGCCCCTCCCGGCAGAGAGCGCAGCGACTCCGCTCCGACGGAGGGCGCCGAGGAAGCCGCGCGCGGTCGCGGACGGCCCAAGCTCGGCGTTGTCGCGCGCGAGGTCACGCTGCTGCCGCGCCATTGGGACTGGCTCGCCGCGCAGCCGGGCGGCGCTTCGGCGACGCTGCGCCGCCTGGTCGAGACCGCGCGACGCGAGGGCGGGGCGGAGAGCCATAAGCGCGAGGCGCGCGAGGCCGCCTATCGATTCCTCTCCGCAATAGCGGGAAATCTTCCCGGCTATGAGGAGGCGTTGCGCGCGCTCTTCGCCGGCGATGCGGCGCGATTCGAATCGATCATGGCCGATTGGCCCAAGGATGTGCGCGCCTATGCTCTGCGCCTCGCCGAAGCGGGCGGCGCGTGAGCGAGACTCCCGGCTTGCAATGGCCGGATCGCGAGCGCATGTAAAACGCGCGACATCCGCTTCCGGCGACGAGGATTTCAATGCCGCTTTACGCCTATAGCTGCAATTCCTGCGACAAAGAATTCGAGACATTGGTGCGCTCGGACGAAATTCCCGCCTGTCCGGCCTGCGGCGGCGTCGAATTGACGCGCCAGCTCTCGCTGATCGCCAAGCCGGCGAGCGGCGGCGAGACCGAAGCCTCCTGCGCCTCCATGGGCGGAGCGGGCGGCTGCGGAGCCTCCTGCCCCGCTTTCGCCGACTGCGGCTGAGCGCGAATTTCAGACGTCTCGCCGCGAATAGTTCTATATCGGCGGTTGACTTCGCCGAGGAGAGTGAGATTCTTTCGGCGTCGGCCCTCCGCCGGGTAGCCCCGGGGGAAATGACGGCTCACGCCGCTTTCTCTCGCGCAACGGATCGGATCGGAAGACGATCTATTTCATCCTGAAGGGAGAACATCCATTCGCCGTCCAATGAAGAGCACCGCGGCCCCACAGAAGGAGGGTCCGCGCATCAACCGGGAGATTCGCGCGCGCGAGGTGCAACTGATCGACTCGGAAGGCAAGAACCACGGCGTGGTTCCGTTTCTCGACGCCCTCTCTCTGGCGGAGACGGCAGCGCTCGATCTCGTCGAGATCGCGCCCAATTCCGAGCCGCCGGTCTGCAAAATTCTCGATTACGGCAGATTTCGATTTCTCGAGCAGAAAAAGGCCGCCGAGGCCCGCAAGAAGCAGAAGATCGTCGAGGTCAAGGAAATCAAGCTCCGTCCCGGCATCGACGAGCACGACTATGATGTGAAGATGAAAGCCGTGCAGCGCTTCTTCGAGGAGGGCGACAAGGTCAAGGTCACATTGCGTTTTCGTGGTCGCGAGATCGCGCATCAGGATATCGGCTACCGTCTGATGACGCGCGTCAAGGCGGAGACGGCGACCATCGCCAAGGTCGAGCTCGAGCCGTCCATGGAAGGCCGGCAGATGATCATGGTGCTGGCGCCGCGCTGACGCGGCTTCGGGCGGGGCCTCGATCCGCACTTGCCGAGGCCGCGTCTTTCAGTCTTTGTTGTCTTTCATGTCCAATGTCTCCCTCCGCGCGATTCTCTCCGGCGCGGCGCTTCTTTCGGCGCTCCCCGCCACGACCGGCGCCATCGCTCAGATGGCGCTGCCGGGCGCGGTCGCGCCGGCGCCGGCGGGTTCTGTCGCGGCCCCCGTCGAGCCGGGCGCCAAGCCCAAGCCGCGCGCCGCCGTGACGCCTGTCGCGCCCAAGCCGCCGAGCGAGGAGACGATCGTCGGACGCATCCTCTATCAGGATGGCGAGGCGCGCGGCTCGATCGAGCTGCAGAGGCATGCCGGCGCGCTCGAGGTCGCGCGGCTGTCGCTGGTCGGCGATCGGCTGACGCGCTCTGGCGAGACCTGCCGAATAGAAGTGTCCGAGCCTTTGCGGCTGACGGGGCGTCAGACGACCAGCGGGCTTCATCGCTATGAGGTGGAGTTTCCCGCCTGCCCCTTCGGCTTCGACGCGCTGGATGGCGCGATTCTGGTCAGCTCCGAAGGCAGGGCGTGCGAGCTGAAGCAGGCCGATTGCCGCGCCGACCCCAATGGGCTCTGGGGCATGGGCGCCGGCGAGCTCGACCCCAAGCGCGCCGAAGAGATGCTGAGCATGCGCGCCCGCATCGAGCAGACGGTGCGCAACGACTACAAGGCGCTCTACGACAAGATGAAATCCGAGAAGGCCCAGCGCAAGGAGCTCGTCCGCGAGCAGGCCGGCTTTTCCGCGCGCCGCGAGGAGATTTGCCGCTCCTATGTGCAGGAGGCGGATTTCGGCTATTGCGCGCTGCGCGTGACGGAAGCCCGCGCCCTCACGCTCGGCACGCAGCTGGCGAGCGGCTTTAAAAAGACAGCGGAAGCCGAGGGGAAGAAGAAGAAGCGCTGAGGCCTGTATTTGCGCGCAAAAGGCTCGGCGCGAATCCTTCTGCCACTTGTGGAAGAATGGGGCCCGGCCCGCGCGAGCCGCGGGCTTCGGCCGGGTCGGATGCGGGCGCCGCCCATTTTCCGCGCATGACGCAGCTTCGAATCCGCCCGAAACAGCTTTGATACGGAATGAAAAAAAGGCCGCCGATCACTGGCGGCCTTTTTCATTATGCGCTGGCCTCTCCCTCTCCTCTGTGGAGGAGAGGGAGAGAAAGCGTTTCGCCTCACTCCGCCGCGGCGGGCGGCAGGCGCGGAGTCGTCGGGCGCGTCTCCGCTTCGGCGGCGCGCTGCGTGATGATGAGATCGTCGCGACCCGTTGCGATGCCACGGAATTTCGCCATGGCCGCGCCCGTGCCCGCCGGGATCAGCCGGCCGACGATGACATTCTCCTTGAGACCGACCAGCGGATCGACCTTGCCATTGACCGCCGCCTCGGTGAGCACGCGCGTCGTCTCCTGGAAGGAGGCCGCCGAGAAGAAGGAGCGCGTCTGCAGCGAGGCCTTGGTGATGCCGAGCAGAACCGGCGTGCCGTGAGCCGGCTTGCCGCCCTCCTCGAGCGCCTTGGCGTTGGCCTCCTCGAGCTCGGTGAGATCGACCTGCTCGCCATCGAGGAAGCCGGTGTCGCCCGCATCGACGATATCGACCTTCTGCAACATCTGACGCACGATCACCTCGATGTGCTTGTCGTTGATGTTGACGCCCTGCAGTCGGTAGACCTCCTGAATCTCATTGACGAGGTAAGCCGCCAGCTCCTCCACGCCCTTGATCGCCAGAATGTCGTGCGGCGCCGGATTGCCGTCGACGATATAGTCGCCCTTCTCCACGACGTCGCCGTCCTGGAGATGGATGTGCTTGCCCTTGGGGATCAGATATTCGACCGGATCCGCGCCTTCCTCATGCGGAACGATGGAGAGGCGCTGCTTGTTCTTATAGTCGCGGCCGAATTGCACCGTGCCGGAGATCTCCGCGATGATCGCGTGATCCTTGGGACGGCGCGCCTCGAACAGCTCGGCGACGCGCGGCAGACCGCCGGTGATGTCGCGGGTCTTCGCGCTTTCGAGCGAGATACGCGCGACGATGTCGCCGGCCTTGATCTGCCCGCCCGGCTCGACCGCGATGATCGAGTCGACCGGCAGAGTGTAGCGGGCGTCGCCGCCGCGCTGCAGCTTGATCACCTTGCCGTCGGCGCCCTTGATGACGATCGCGGGCTTGAGGCTCGCCGATCGCGTGTTGAGACGCCAATCCATGACGACGCGCTTGGTGATGCCCGTCGATTCGTCGGCCGTCTCCGACACCGACTGGCCTTCGACCAGATCCTCGAAGCCGATGGCGCCGTCCACCTCGCTGACGATGGGACGCGTATAGGGGTCCCATTCCGCGATGCGGTCGCCGCGCTTGATCTTGTCGCCTTCGTCCACTTTCAGCCGCGCGCCATATTGGATGCGGTTGACGGCGCGCTCGACGCCGTCCGGCCCGACGATCACCGCCGCGACGTTGCGCGCCATGACGATGAGATCGCCATCCGAGTTGCGCGCGACATGGCGGTTGCGGATATGCACCGTGCCTTCGAAGTTGGACTCGATGAAGGACTGGTCCGCCAGCTGCGCAGCGCCGCCGATGTGGAAGGTGCGCATGGTGAGCTGCGTGCCCGGCTCGCCGATCGACTGCGCCGCGATGACGCCGACCGCCTCGCCCATGTTGACGGGCGTGCCGCGGGCGAGATCGCGCCCGTAGCATTTGCCGCAGACGCCATTTTTCGACTCGCAGGTCAGCACCGAGCGGATCTTCACCTCCTGAATGCCGGCGGCGTTGATCGGCTCGATATGCCACTCCTGAATCATCTCGCCGTTGGGGACGATGATCTTGCCCTGCTGATCGCGCAGATCCTCCGCCGCGGTGCGGCCGAGAATGCGCGAGGTAAGCGAGGCGACGACCTGACCGGCGTCGATGATCGCCCGCATGCGAATGCCCTTCTCGGTGCCGCAATCGACCGTGGTGATGATCGAATCCTGCGCCACGTCGACGAGACGACGCGTGAGATAGCCCGAGTTCGCGGTCTTCAACGCCGTGTCCGACAGGCCCTTGCGCGAGCCGTGGGTGGAGTTGAAGTATTCGAGAACGGTGAGGCCTTCTTTGAAGTTCGAGATGATCGGGGTCTCGATGATCTCGCCCGAGGGCTTGGTCATGAGGCCGCGCATCGCCGCGAGCTGCTTCATCTGCGCGGGCGAGCCGCGGGCGCCCGAGTGGGACATCATATAGATGGAGTTGATCGGCAGATCGCGGCCGTGCTCGTCCTTGCGGACGGTGGAGATGCGGATCATCATCTCCTCGGCGAGCTTCTCCGAGCACTTCATCCAGGCGTCGACGACCTTATTGTATTTCTCGCCCTGGGTGATGAGGCCGTCGTTGTACTGCTGCTCGTACTCCTTGGTCGCGCTGCGCGTCTCGGTGATGATGCGCTCCTTCGTCTCCGGGATGACCATGTCATCCTTGCCGAAGGAGATGCCCGCCTTGAACGCCTCGCGGAAGCCGAGGGCCATGATGCGATCGCAGAAGATGACCGTCTCCTTCTGACCGCAATTGCGGTAGACGGTGTCGATCATGTTGGAGATTTCCTTCTTCGTCATCAGTCTGTTGGCTGCGTCGAAGGGAATCTTGGGGTTGCGCGGCAGCAGCTGGCCGAGGATCAGCCGGCCGGGCGTCGTGTCGAAGATTTTCGACACGCGCTCGCCCTTCTCATTATAGGTCCAGGCGCGGCCCTTGATCTTGGTCTGAAGCGTGATCGACTTGGCGGCGAGCGCATGCTCGATCTCGCCCTGATCGGCGAACATCATGCCTTGACCCGGCTCGCCGTCTCGCTCCAGCGACAGATAATAGAGGCCGAGAACAATGTCTTGGCTCGGCACGATGATCGGCTGACCATTGGCCGGATGCAGGATGTTGTTCGTCGACATCATCAGCACGCGCGCCTCGAGCTGCGCTTCCAGCGACAGCGGGACGTGCACGGCCATCTGATCGCCGTCGAAGTCGGCGTTGAACGCCGCGCAGACGAGCGGATGCAGCTGGATCGCCTTGCC
This sequence comes from Methylosinus sp. C49, assembly GCF_009936375.1. Lineage (GTDB taxonomy): Bacteria > Pseudomonadota > Alphaproteobacteria > Rhizobiales > Beijerinckiaceae > Methylosinus. Next base: position 396,205 of record NZ_AP022332.1, read on the forward strand.
CTCGATCAGCACCGGCTCGAAGGCCTGAATGCCGAGGCGATGGAGGGTCGGCGCGCGATTGAGCAGCACCGGATGCTCGCGGATCACCTCGTCGAGGATGTCCCACACCTCCGGCTTCTCTTTCTCGACCAGCTTCTTGGCCTGCTTCACCGTGGCCGAATGGCCCTTCGCGTCGAGGCGCGAATAGATGAAGGGCTTGAACAGCTCGAGCGCCATCTTCTTCGGCAGGCCGCATTGATGGAGCTTGAGCTCCGGGCCGACGACGATGACCGAGCGGCCGGAATAGTCGACGCGCTTGCCGAGCAGATTCTGACGGAAGCGGCCCTGCTTGCCCTTCAGCATGTCGGCGAGCGACTTCAGCGGACGCTTATTGGCGCCGGTGATGACGCGGCCGCGGCGGCCATTGTCGAACAGAGCGTCGACGGCCTCCTGCAACATGCGCTTCTCGTTGCGGATGATGATATCCGGCGCGCGCAGCTCGATCAGCCGCTTCAGGCGATTGTTGCGATTGATGACGCGGCGATAGAGATCATTGAGATCGGAGGTCGCGAAACGGCCGCCGTCGAGCGGAACCAGCGGACGCAGGTCCGGCGGGATGACCGGGACTTCCTTCAAGATCATCCACTCCGGCTTATTGCCGGACTGGATGAAGGCCTCGATGATCTTCAGGCGCTTGGCGAGCTTCTTGGGCTTGAGCTCGGTGGTGGCCTCGGCGATCTCCGTGCGCAGGCGCGCGGCGATGCCCTCGAGATCCATCGATTCGAGAATCTTGCGGATCGCCTCGGCGCCGATCATGGCGGTGAAGTGGTCCTGCCCATATTCGTCCTGGGCGCGCAGATATTCGTCCTCGGTCAGGAGCTGACGCTCCTTCAAGGGCGTGAGGCCCGGATCGATGACGATATAGGACTCGAAATAGAGGATGCGCTCGAGGTCCTTCAGCGTCATGTCGAGCAGAAGGCCGATGCGCGAGGGCAGCGACTTCAGGAACCAGATGTGCGCGACCGGAGCGGCGAGCGAGATATGGCCCATGCGGTCGCGGCGCACGCGCGCCAGCGTGACCTCGACGCCGCATTTCTCGCAGATGACGCCCTTGTATTTCATGCGCTTGTACTTGCCGCACAAGCACTCGTAATCCTTGATCGGACCGAAGATGCGGGCGCAGAACAGGCCATCGCGCTCCGGCTTGAAGGTCCGGTAGTTGATCGTCTCCGGCTTCTTGATCTCGCCGAACGACCAGGAGAGGATTTTCTCCGGGCTCGCGATCGAAATCTGAATCTGATCGAACGCCTGCGGCTGGACGACCGGATTGAAGAGATTCATGACCTCTTGCTGATTCATGGTCTTCTCCTAGAGACGCAGGACGGATGAAGCGCGCTCGCCTCGCGATGTCTCTCCGCTACGTCCATAAATCTTCAAGTGCGCGTCCCCTCTCCCACTTGTGGGAGAGGGTGGCCCGACATCAGTCGGGTCGGGTGAGGGTCCAAGGGTTCGCGCGCGGCGCTGGCCCTCATCCGACCCCGCTTCGCGGGGCCACCTTCTCCCGCCCGGCAGGAGAAGGAGAGCGGTGGCTCTATTCCGCCGCCTCGGCCGTCGTCTCGGCGGGCGGCGGCTCCTCGCCCTCCTCGGGCTCGGCGGAGGTGAGCTCGACATTGAGCGCCAGCGAGCGCATTTCCTTGATGAGCACGTTGAAGCTCTCGGGAATGCCCGACTCGAAAGTGTCGTCGCCGCGCACGATCGACTCATAGACCTTGGTGCGGCCGGCGACGTCGTCGGATTTCACCGTCAGCATCTCCTGCAGCGTGTAGGCCGCGCCATAGGCCTCGAGCGCCCACACCTCCATCTCGCCGAAGCGCTGTCCGCCGAACTGGGCCTTGCCGCCCAGCGGCTGCTGCGTGACCAGCGAATAGGGGCCGATCGAGCGCGCATGAATCTTGTCGTCGACGAGGTGATGCAGCTTCAGCATATAGATGTAGCCGACCGTCACCTTACGATCGAAGGGCTCGCCCGTGCGGCCGTCGAAGAGCGTGACCTGACCGGAGGAGGAGAGCCCGGCCCGCGTCAGCATCTCGACAATGTCCTTCTCGCGCGCGCCGTCGAAGACCGGCGTCGCGATCGGCACGCCGCGGCGCAGATTCTTGGCGACTTCCACCAGGGTCGGCTCATCGAGGCTCTTCAGCGACTCATTGGGGCCGTAGATGTCGACGAGCTTCTCCTTGAGCGGCGCCACATCCTTGCTGCGCATATAGGCGTCGACGGCTGCGCCCACCTGTTTGCCGAGACCGGCGCAGGCCCAGCCGAGATGCGTCTCCAGAATCTGGCCGACATTCATGCGGCTCGGCACGCCGAGCGGGTTCAGCACGATATCGACCGGCTGACCGTCCTCGAGGAAGGGCATGTCCTCCTGCGGCACGATGCGCGACACCACGCCCTTATTGCCGTGGCGTCCGGCCATCTTGTCGCCGGGCTGGATCTTGCGCTTCACTGCGACGAAGACCTTGACCATCTTCATCACGCCGGGCGGCAGCTCGTCGCCACGCTGCAGCTTCTCGACCTTGTCGAGGAAGCGGTTCTCGAGACCCTTCTTGGACTCGTCATATTGCTTGCGCACGGCTTCGATGCCGGCCATCAGATTGTCGTCCTCGACGACGAAGGTCCACCACTGCGAGCGGGGATATTCGTCGAGGATCGCCTGGTTGAGCGGCTGGTCCTTCTTGAAGGTCTTCGGCCCGGCGATCGCCATCTTGCCGACCAGCATCTCGAAGAGACGGGCGTAGGTGTTGCGGTCGAGGATAGCGAGCTCGTCGTCGCGGTCCTTGGCGAGACGCTCGATCTCCTCACGCTCGATCGCCTGGGCGCGCTCGTCCTTCTCGACGCCGTGGCGATTGAACACGCGCACCTCGACGATCGTGCCCTGCACGCCCGGCGGCACGCGCAGAGACGTGTCGCGAACGTCGGAGGCCTTCTCGCCGAAGATGGCGCGGAGCAGCTTCTCCTCCGGCGTCATCGGGCTCTCGCCCTTGGGCGTGATCTTGCCGACGAGAATATCGCCCGCCTGCACTTCCGCGCCGATATAGACGATGCCGGCCTCGTCGAGATTCTTCAGCGTCTCTTCCGAGACGTTGGGAATGTCGCGAGTGATCTCCTCCGGGCCGAGCTTGGTGTCGCGCGCCATCACCTCGAATTCGTCGATATGGATCGAGGTGAAGACGTCGTCCTTGACGATGCGCTCGTTGAGAAGGATCGAGTCCTCGAAGTTGTAGCCGTTCCACGGCATGAAGGCGACGAGCACATTGCGGCCGAGCGCCAGATCGCCGAGATCGGTCGAGGGACCGTCGGCGATGATGTCGCCCTTCTTCACATAGTCGCCGACCTTCACCAGCGGCTTCTGATTGATGCAGGTCGACTGGTTCGAGCGCTGGAACTTCATCAGACGATAGATGTCGACGCCCGGCTTGGTCGGGTCCTGCTCTTCGGTCGCGCGAATGACGACACGAGTGGCATCGATCTGATCGACGACGCCGGCGCGGCGCGCGGCGATGGCGGCGCCCGAGTCGGCGGCGACGATAGGCTCCATGCCGGTGCCGACGAGCGGCGCGTCGGCCTTCACCAGCGGCACGGCCTGGCGCTGCATGTTGGAGCCCATCAGCGCGCGGTTGGCGTCGTCATTCTCCAAGAAGGGAATGAGCGCCGCGGCGACCGAGACCAGCTGCTTGGGCGACACGTCCATGGCGTCGACGCGCTCGCGCGGGACGAGCACCACATCGCCGGCGTGACGGCACAGCACCAGATCCTCGAGCAGATTGCCCTCCGCGTCGACCGGGGCGTTGGCCTGGGCGACGTGGTATTTCTGCTCTTCCATGGCGGAGAGATAGGCGACCTCATCCGTCACCTTGCCGTCGCGCACGCGGCGGTAGGGACCTTCGATGAAACCGTATTTGTTCACGCGCGCGAAGGTGGCGAGCGAGTTGATGAGGCCGATGTTCGGACCTTCCGGCGTCTCGATCGGGCAGATGCGGCCGTAATGCGTCGGATGCACGTCGCGCACCTCGAAGCCGGCGCGCTCGCGCGTCAGACCACCCGGACCCAGCGCCGAGAGGCGGCGCTTATGGGTGATCTCCGACAGCGGATTGGTCTGGTCCATGAATTGCGAGAGCTGCGACGAGCCGAAGAACTCGCGCACCGCCGCCGCCGCCGGCTTGGCGTTGATGAGGTCCTGCGGCATCACCGTGTCGATGTCGACCGAGGACATGCGCTCCTTGATCGCGCGCTCCATTCGCAGGAGGCCGAGACGATACTGGTTCTCCATCAGCTCGCCGACGCTGCGCACGCGTCGATTGCCGAGATGGTCGATATCGTCGATCTCGCCGCGTCCGTCGCGCAGATCGACGAGCGCGCGCACGACGGCGACGATGTCCTCCTTGCGGAGAACGCGCATCGTGTCGGGCGCGTCGAGGTCGAGGCGCATGTTCATCTTCACGCGGCCGACGGCCGAGAGATCGTAGCGCTCGGGATCGAAGAACAACGAATAGAACATCGCCTCCGCCGTATCCATCGTCGGCGGCTCGCCCGGACGCATGACGCGGTAGATGTCGAACAGCGCATCCTCGCGCGAGGAGTTCTTGTCGACCGCCAGCGTGTTGCGGATGTAGGGACCGATGTTGATATGGTCGATGTCGAGCACCGGCAGCTCGTCGAAGCCCTTCTCGACCAGCAGCGGCAGCGACTTCACCGTGATCTCGTCGCCGGCCTCGGCGAAGATCTCGCCCGTCGACGGATCATAGAGATCCTGCGCGAGGAACTGGCCGTAGAGATCCTCGGACTGGATCTTGATCGCCTTCACGCCCTTCTCGGCGAGCTGACGCGCGGCGCGCGCGGTGAGCTTCTTGCCCGCCTCGACGATCACCTCGCCGGTGTCGGCGTCGACGATGTCGTTGACGGCCTTCAGCCCCTTCAGCCGCTCCGGGTCGAAGGGCTGGCGCCAGCTGTCGCCCGAGGCCTTGAAGGTGATGGTGTTGTAGAAGGTGGAGAGAATCTCCTCGCCGTCCATGCCGAGCGCGAACAGCAGCGATGACGCCGGGATCTTTCGGCGACGATCGATGCGCGCATAGACGATGTCCTTGGCGTCGAACTCTATGTCGAGCCAGGAGCCGCGATAGGGAATGATGCGGGCCGCGAAGAGGAGCTTGCCGGAGGAATGGCTCTTGCCCTTGTCATGATCGAAGAAGACGCCCGGCGAGCGGTGCATCTGCGAGACGATGACGCGCTCCGTGCCATTGACGATGAAGGTGCCGTTCGCCGTCATGAAGGGCATGTCGCCCATATAGACGTCCTGCTCCTTGATGTCCTTGACGGATTTCGCCTGCGTGTCGGGATCGACATCGAACACGATGAGGCGCAGCGTCACCTTCAGCGGCGCGGCGAAGGTCATGCCGCGCTGGCGGCACTCGTCGACGTCGTATTTCGGCGGCTCGAACTCGTAGCGGACGAATTCGAGCAGAGCGACCTGCGAGAAATCGGAGATCGGGAAAACGGATTTGAAGACCGACTGCAGACCCTCGTCGGGACGCCCGCCCGCGGGCTCGTCGACGAGCAGGAACTGGTCGTAGGACGCTTTCTGAACTTCGATCAGATTGGGCATTTCCGCGGCTTCGCGGATATGGCCGAAGAATTTGCGGACACGCTTGCGACCGGAGAAAGTTTGCGCCGAAGTCTGAGCCATGTCGCCTCTCGATCCTCTTCGTGAATGCAAGCGAACAGCGAGTTGCGAATAGCGAATGGCGGAGCCTTTCATTCGCTATTCGCTATTCGCCGTCCGCTCCTTGGGCCTAACCGACCGAAACCCTCTCCCGCGCGCGGCGGGAGAGGGGAATTTTCGTCTTACTTGAGCTCGACCTTGGCGCCGACCTTCTCGAGGGCGGCCTTGATCTTCTCGGCCTCTTCCTTGGAAGCGCCTTCCTTGACCGGCTTGGGAGCGCCCTCGACCAGGTCCTTGGCCTCCTTGAGGCCGAGGCCGGTGATCGCACGGACCTCCTTGATGACCTCGATCTTCTTGTCGCCGGCGGCGGCCAGAATGACGTTGAACTCGGTCTTCTCCTCGACCGGAGCCGCGGCGGCGGCCGCGCCCGGAGCGGCGGCGACGGCGACAGCCGCAGCGGCCGAAACGCCCCACTTCTCCTCGAGGAGCTTCGCCAGCTCGGCGGCCTCGAGCACGGTCAGGCTCGACAGGTCTTCGACGATCTTTTCGAGATTAGCCATGTTGCTTCAGTCCTTCGAATTCGGTTCTGCTTGGTTGGATTTGCGCCGCCTGTCAGGCCGCGTTCGCGTCTTTGTCGGCATAGGCCTGGACCACGCGCGCCAGCTTTGCGGCCGGAGCGGTCGTGAGCTGCGCGATCTTGGTCGCCGGAGCCTGGATGAGGCCCAGCAGCTTTGCGCGCAGTTCGTCGAGCGACGGGAGAGTCGCGAGCGACTTCACACCGTCGGGGTCGAGGGCTTGGGCGCCGAGCGCGCCGCCGAGGATGACGAATTTGTCGTGATCCTTGGCGAAGGCCGCGGCCACCTTGGGCGCCGCCACCGGATCGTCCGAATAGGCGATCAGGGTCGGCCCCTTCAGAAGGGGGCCGATGGAGGCGACGCTCGTGCCGTCGAGAGCGATTTTGGCGAGGCGGTTCTTGGCGACCTGAACGGAAGCGCCAGATTCACGAGCCTGCTTGCGCAGCTTCTGCATCTGGGCGACGGTCAGGCCGGAGTAATGCGCCACGACGACGACCGGGGTCTTCGCAAAGACCTCGTTCAGCGCCGCGACGGCTTGCTTTTTCTCCGCTCTGTCCACGGTTGCTCTCTCCTCGAGCGGGGACGAGCCCCGCCGTTGCGATGAGCCGTCGCATCGCCGCGGGAGCGGCGGGCGCGACGGCGCCGTAGATCCTGTCCCCTCGGCTGAAGGCCGAAACGGCCTCGCCTCGGATCAGAGGGGCGCCAACCAAATTCGAAAGACCGCGCGCGAGCTTTGAAAAGCGCCGCGCCGGCCCTACAATTCCGGTCTTCCCCGTCTATGCAGGCCGCTCGTCGGGGGCGGAGGGCTCCGCCGTCCAGCGAGCCGATTGAGCCGTCCTCGGGGTGAGCCTCGGACAGGCGCCGGCAGTCTCGGACAGGACATGGCCGGACGGGACGCGAGGAATCTCCCCCGGGTCCGCCGGCCTATCCACCGTCTCGCCCCGTCCCCGCATCGGGGACCGGGTTCGACGGAAGCTGATATCTGAAAATGGGGTCGCGAACGCTGGCCGACCCCGGAAAGGTCTTATTAAAGGGGGCTAATGCGTTTGCCAAGCAAAAATTTTGCCCCCGTCTCTGCGCCACCCCCTCGCCACGCCTCGGCTCCAGCCCTGAAAAAGCCGCGGCTCGCCCGGATGATAGCTAGAGCTTCGACATAGGCGATTTTCACGAAACCGAAAGCGATGACGAAAGCGATGATCGAATGACCCAGAGCCCGGCAAAGTCCCTGAGAGAGGAGCTCGAGACGGGCGCGACGCCCATCGAAATCCTTTGGGTCGATTTCGCGCCGTGCGGCGCCAGCTTCATCGAACATTTTTTATCCCGAAATTCAGATGGTCGCTCTGTAGCGATATCATAACGGAAAAAACACGATCTGTTTACCTTAAAACGTCCCGAACCGATCATTTGATGAAAGCAAGCGTTCGATCACTCGAATTGTCGAAGCTCGTCTATCGGGATGTTCATCCGGGGATCGGCGTGTCGAACGTCTCTATTCGCTATCTCTAGATTCTCAGAAAATTGACCGTCATGCGGACGGTTCATCGCGGAAGGCATGCGCCGCGATCCGAAAACACAGCCTCGGCGGCGACTTGAATGGGCCGGGAGCGTCGCTGGAGGGCGGAAGGCGGCATGAGACATCCATCCAATAGAATATTGTACGATTATTGGCGGGGCTTCAAAGGAGAACGCGCGGCCCCCGATTGCCACGACATGGATCTGGCGAGCACATTTCTGACTCTCTCCGACGCATTCGTCATCGAAACAGAATTGAGCTATTTCGTTCCCGCCAAGCTCTGCGGAGCGCGCGTCGGCGCCTTTTGGCCGCCAGAGCGGCCGAGCCGATCGTTCCTCGGAATCTGGAGCGAGGCGGGACGCGAGGATGTGAGGACGATCCTTCGCATCGTCACGGATGATGCGACGCCGGTCGTCGCCGGCGCGCGGGGCTATCTGGTAGGAGGGATCGAAATCGCGGATTTCGAGCTCCTGCTGCTGCCGGTCCGGTTTTTCGGGAAAACGCACGCCCGCGTGCTGGGCTCTCTGGCGCCCGGAGAGCGGCCGCTATGGCTCGGGCGGACTCCCGTCGAGGCGCTGCACATCGTATCGCTGCGCGTGCTCGGAGAGGAAACGGCTCTGATGTTGCCGATTACGCCCGGGACGCCGATGCGGAATCTGCCGAGGCGGCCGCACTTCACGATCTATGAGGGGGGCGCGCCCCCGAAGGGTTCGACAGGAGAAGACGATTCCTCGCGTCGATGATCTTGCGCGAACGGTCGGAGAGCGGCGGCCCGGGGGCCGCCGCCTCGCATCACGCCTGCGTCGCGCCGAGCGTCGCCACATCCACCTTGACGCCAGGCCCCTGGGTGGAGCTGAGCGCCACGCGCTGGATATAGGTGCCCTTGGAGCCGGCGGGCTTGGCCTTGGCCACTGCATCCACGAAGGCGCGAATATTCTCGGCGAGCTTGCCCTCCTCGAAGGAGGTCTTGCCCACCGTGCCCTGCACGATGCCGGCCTTCTCGACGCGGAACTCGACGGCGCCGCCCTTGGAGGCCTTGACCGCGCCGGCGACGTCCATCGTCACTGTGCCGACCTTCGGGTTCGGCATCAGGCCGCGCGGGCCGAGCACCTTGCCGAGGCGGCCGACCAGCGGCATCAGCTCCGGGGTGGCGATGCAGCGATCGAACTCGATCGTGCCGCCCTGGACGATGGTGACGAGATCCTCGGCGCCGACGATATCCGCGCCGGCGGCCTTGGCCTCATCGGCCTTGGGACCACGGGCGAAGACGGCGACGCGCAGCGTGCGGCCGGTGCCATTCGGCAGATTGACGACGCCGCGCACCATCTGGTCCGCATGCTTGGGGTCGACGCCGAGATTCATCGCGATCTCGATCGACTCGTCGAACTTGGCGGTGGCGTTGGCGCGAACCAGCTTGATCGCCTCCTCGACCGGGTAGAGCTTGGTGCGCTCGACGGCCTGACGCGCCTTGGCGATGCGTTTTCCGATATGGGCCATGATCTCACCCCACCACTTCGAGGCCGATGGAACGGGCGGAGCCCTCGATCATCGACGCGGCCGAGTCGACCGACGTCGTGTTGAGGTCCTGCATCTTCTTCTCGGCGATCTCGCGGATCTGCGCGCGCGTGACCTTGCCGACGAAGCCGCGGCCCGTCGTCTTGGAGCCGGACTGAATGCCGGCGGCCTTCTTGAGGAAGTAGGAGACCGGCGGCTGCTTCAGCTCGAAGGTGAAGGAGCGGTCCTGAAAGGCGGTGATGATGACGGGGATGGGCGTCCCCTTCTCCATCTGGCCCGTCTTGGCGTTGAACGCCTTGCAGAATTCCATGATGTTGAGGCCGCGCTGACCGAGCGCGGGACCGATCGGCGGCGAGGGATTGGCCGCGCCCGCCGGCACTTGCAGCTTGATGTAGCCGGCGATTTTCTTCGCCATGTCTCATCTCCAACATTGAGCGGCCCCGGAAGCGCTTCCGCGCCCCGAGCCGCCGGTTGCAGTTCGTGGTCCGACGCGTGATCCCCCTGGCGACAGGGGCGCGCCCGCCACGGCTTTTTCCTCCCATGGGACGGGAGGATCTCTCCTTCTCCCGCTTGCGGGAAAAGGTGGCCCCGCGAAGCGGGGTCGGATGAGGGTTGTCATCCGAAACCGGCTCGCTTGCAAGAGCCCTCACCCGACTCGACTTCGTCGAGCCACCCTCTCCCGCAAGCGGGAGAGGGAATAAGCGTCATCGGACCGCGAGCCTTCGGGCTTGCCTGCAGCCCGTCAATGCCCTTCCGGCGGAAGCCCCACATGCTGCTCGAGTCGGCGCAGGCGCTCCTCGAACTCCGTAAGCAGCACGCCATGGCCGATCGCCGAGGAATGATATTCCATCACCGCGCGGCGCAGGCCGACGATCGGATCGCCGAGGCGCTTCTCCAAGCTCAGCATGTCCGAAGCCACATCGGCGCGCAGCGAATTGATCTCGGAACGAACGTCGTCGATGTCGCTCTTCGTCGCCATGACGCTGCGCATGTCCGAAACCTCGTCGCGAAGCGCATCGACCTTTCCGTCGATCTTGCGCAGCAGCGCCAAGGTAAAATTTTCGGGCTCCTCGCTCATCCTGGCTCCGTCGGCAGGCTCTAAAAAGCGCGCCGTCCCAAATAGCACATGCTCGGCCGCGCCGCCTTTAGACCTTCTCCACCTGCGCGAATTCCAGCTCCACCGGCGTCGGCCGTCCGAAGATGGACACCGCCACCTTGAGGCGCGAGCGGGCGTCGTCGACCTCTTCCACCACGCCGTTGAAGGAGGCGAAGGGGCCGTCGGCGACGCGAACCGTCTCGCCGATCTCGAAGGAGATGGAGGGCTTGGGACGCTCGACGCCATCGGCCACCTGGCCCTTGATGCGCATCGCCTCCGCCTCGCTGATCGGCATGGGCTTATTGTCCGCGCCGAGGAAGCCGGTCACTTTCGGCGTGTTCTTGATGAGCGAGAACACCTGGTCGGAGAGGTCGCATTTCACCAGCACATAGCCGGGGAAGAATTTGCGCTCCGAGCTGACCTTGCGGCCGCGGCGCACCTCTATGACCTGCTCGGTCGGCACCAGAATCTCCTCGAACTGATCGGAGAGATTGCGCTGCGCAGCGCCCTCGCGAATGGAGTCGGCGACCTTCTTCTCGAAGTTCGAATAGGCGTGGACGATATACCAGCGCATGCTCACGGCGCGACAAGCTCCAAAATTTCGCTCTCGACGATCGGCGCGCCGGCGGCTTCCTCGGCCTTTACTGGCCGATCCGCAGCAGCATGCCCACGGCGAGTCGCAGCCCCTGATCGACGACGACGAAGAAAATGCTCGCGGCCAGCACCATGAGGACCACGAGGCCAGAGGTGATGAGGGTCTCGCGGCGGGTCGGCCACACGACCTTGCTCGCTTCCGAGCGCACTTCTTGCAGGAACTGAAACGGATTGGCCATGCTTCACCGAGTCGAGATGTTTCACCGAGCCGAGGACCGCGGCCACGGGACTCATCGGGACCGCCACAAAACAGTCGCGGCGCGAGGCCCCAGGCCACGCGCCACGTATCTCGTGCTTATAATCGAGTAAGGCGGGGCCGCCAAGCGGAAATTCAGGCCCCGGGAAAACGCGCTCTCACCCGGCCGCCGACGCGCCATCATGCTTGGCGAACCAGGCGCGCGCCTCGTCGCGCGTGCGCTCCAGCTCGCGCAAGGCGCCGTCGAGCTTCGCCTCGTAATCAGCGAAGCTCTCGCTCGGATCGAAGACATCCGCCGCCAGCGAATATGGAGTTGCGATCTTGAGCTCGGCGCGCAGGCCTTCCTCGGTCTCCACCGCCGCAAAATAGAATTTCGCCATTGCTGCCGCTCCTCGAAGATAGGCGCCGCAGAGTCAAGATAGGACAGCCAGAGCCTCTGCCAATGCGACGAATCCGCCGATGTCGATCTCCTCGGCGCGGCGGGTCTCCTCTATCCCCGCGCGCGCCAGCAGAGCGGCGACGTCGAGGCCCGGCTTCGGCAGTGACTTCAGGCTCTGGCGCAGCATTTTGCGCCTCTGGCCGAAGGCGGCGCGCGTCACTTGCGACAATAGCTTCGGATCGCAAGGCGGCGGCGAAGCATTGGGAATGAGCTCCACCACCGAGGACGTCACCTTGGGCGGCGGCGTGAAGGCCGAGGGCGAGAGGTCGAACAGAATGCGCGCGCGCGTCCGCCATCCGCAGAGCACGGCGAGGCGACCATAATCGGCGCGCTGCGCCGGCGTCGCGACAATGCGCTCGGCGACCTCGCGCTGGAACATCAGCACATAGCGATCGAAGACCGAAGGCCAAGGCTCCGCCTCGATCCAGCGCGCCAGCAGCTCGGTGGCGATATTATAGGGAAGATTCGCGCAGATGCGCGCCGGTCCGCCGAGCCCGTGCAGCCGCGCCAGCTCCGCCGGATCGAGCGCCAGCGCGTCGCCCTCTATGATGACGAGGCGGCCTGGATAGCGCGCCTCTATCTCGCGCAGCGCCGGAATGCAGCGCGAGTCGCGCTCCACCGCGATGACGCGCCCCGCCCCCTCGGCGAGCAGCGCGCGCGTAAGGCCGCCCGGCCCCGGCCCGATCTCGATGATGGTCGCGCCTTCGAGCGGCCCGGCGGCGCGGGCGATGCGGGCGGTGAGATTAAGATCGAAGAGGAAGTTCTGGCCGAGCGCCTTGCTGGCCATCAGCCCATGGCGCGCGACCACCTCGCGCAATGGCGGCAGATCGTCGATCATCGCGCCGTCATTCGATCGGCGAGGCGGATCGCCTCTATGACGCTCGTTGCCTCGGCGACGCCCTTGCCGGCAATGTCGAAAGCCGTGCCATGGTCCGGCGATGTGCGCACGAAGGGCAGGCCGAGCGTGACATTGACGCCGCGATCGAAGGCCAACGTCTTGATCGGAATCAGCGCCTGATCATGCGTCGGGCAGATGGCGACGTCATAGCGCGCGCGGGCGGCGGCGTGGAACATCGTATCGGCCGGATGCGGGCCCGTGGCGTCTATCCCCCGCGCGCGCAGCTCGGCGACGGCGGGGACGATCACGTCTATCTCCTCGCGGCCCATGGCGCCGCTCTCGCCGGCGTGCGGATTGAGCCCGGCGAAAGCGAGGCGCGGCGAAGCGAGGCCGAAGCGGGCGGTAAGATCGGCGGCGACGATCACGCCCGTCTCCACCAGCAGCGCGCGGGTCAGCAGGCGCGGAACCTCGGCGAGCGCCACATGGATCGTCGCCGGAACGACGGCGAGCTCCTCGGCGTAGAGCATCATCACCGGGCGGAAGGGGCGGCCGAACCGCCGCTCCGCCAGCGCAGCGAGAAACTCCGTATGGCCCGGATGCGCGAATCCGGCGGCGTAGAGCACATTTTTGGCGATCGGATTGGTGACGAGCGCGCGCGCTTTCCCCTCCGCGACCAGCTCGACGGCTCGCTCTATGGAGAGGATCGTCGCCGCGGCGTCGGCAGGCTCAGGCGCGCCCGGAGCGCCACGAACCGAAAGCCCGAGCGGGACGACCGGGAGAGCGGCGTCGAAGACCGCCGCCGCCTCGTCCGGCGCGACCACGCGCAGCGCGATCTCGAGCCCGAGCGCCGCCGCCGTCCGCGCCAGCTGCGCCGGATCGGCGAGCACGAAGAAAGGCGGCAGAGCCCGCGTCTTGCGCGCGGCATAGGCCTTCAGCGTCAGCTCCGGGCCGATGCCGGAAGGGTCGCCCTGGGTGAGCGCGAGGGGAAGCGTGGTCAATCTGTCGTCCCGAGTCTTGCGCGGGCGAAACCTTCCCGCTGTCGTGTCAATCGAGAGGCAAGTCGTTTCCCGACGATCGGCGCTCGGCATGAGCCGCCTCGAGAATCGTCACGACGTCCCGGCCTTCGAGCTACCGATAAATCACGACGAAAGGCGAAACCACCCCGATCCGTCCAATGCGCTTCTTGGACTGTCGCCCGCGGGATGGTCGGCGATCCGCTGGTAGAGGGTCTCGAAGAGGCTGCGGTCCCTCGCCGATGGTCGGAGGTGCGGCGGCGATTTCGTCGCGCCCCGGCGGCGGGTTTTGACCCCAAGCGGACCTCGTGCCGTCTCCCCCTCAATCGGGATTATGGCTGCTATCGTCGCCAAAGGTGTAATTGTCGCCTGAGGCGTAATTGCTGGTGTCATGCTGAGTTAGGCCTCCGTCGCTTCGACGTTCCGGCGGGCGCCGGAACGCGAACCAGAAGACGCCTCCCACAATCGCGAGGCCAACAACCGCACCCAAAGTGCTTCCCAACCATCCAGCCACGTCTAAATCTCCTCTATGTGAATTCGTAAAAATCTTGACTTATGGACGGGATTGTCAAGAGTGGTTGGCGGAATCTATTTGCTCGATTTAAAGAGCCGACGCTGTGCAGCGTTTATGCTCGAATGTTCGAAATCTACCTCGCGTTTTGACGACGGAAGATGTTTTCGCTTATCGAACCATCCGTAAAAAAGTGTGCCATGGATGCCGAAGGCGTCACGTTTTAAGATGGGCCGATCCCACATTGGTTCGACCACGGCCCGCGCTCGTATCTCTCCCAGGCGAGCGAATAAGTCCTCGGCGAGTTCAATATCACGACAATCTGGAAATATTGCCTCGAATTCAGCATCTGTAGCTTGGAAAATGCTGAATGTAGCATTATCTGCGCCGTCAATAATTTGAATGTTTTTCATTTATTGCTCCCCATTTGAACTGAAAGCTTTGCCGTCTACATTTCTCGATTTTCGGGACGGGCTCACCACATCATCAATATACAAATATTGATGATAAGTCGACGTTTTGTGAGCTTGAATAGGAAGAGTGGACGGCACGGCGTCCCGCCTCGCCCATAAGCGGCAACTATGGACCTTCGGGCGCATGACCCCTCCTGGCGCGACTCGGGAACCGCCAAGCGCAACCTAATGCGGACACAATGGATGAAAAGTGATGGAAATTACAGTGATACAGACCATCGATAGGATGCGTCTGGCGAACCGCCAGGAGTTGTTGACGCTCCTTGCGACGGCGATCACGGAAATGACCATTTCTGCTCGCGCGCACTATGATGTTGACGATTCCGTCAGCCATCTACGTCAGACGAATGAAGCGATTCACCGCCTAGCTGGCCATCTACGCGATCTCTGCGACCCAAACGAAACACTCAGTGAAAGCCGTGCAGCGGGGATCGGCGGACAATTCACTCTCCTTCCCCCCTCCGCCATTACTCGAATTTTAAATTCGGCTAATACCAATCCTCACTGATCAAAACCCATGCGCCCAATCGCGCAACCCGATGGACATGATGCGCCACGGTTGGTCGATGAGCTTGTTCCAGGCGGCGCAACAATGGTCGACGATATCGTCGTAGGATTTGAAGACGCGGTTGGACAGCCAGTTCTCGCGCAAAAACTGCCAGACGTTTTCGGCCGGATTCAGCTCTGGGCATTTCGCCGGCAAGGGAACGAGCGTGATGTTGGACGGAACGACCAGCTTGTCGGTCATGTGCCAGCCGGCGCGGTCGACGATGAGAGCGGCGTGGGCGCCTGGCGCGACAGCTTTGCTGATTTCGACGAGGAGAAGATTCATCGCGTAGGTGTTGCAGGCGGGGAGCACCAGCGCCGCGCCCTTGCCGTCCTTTGGACAGACGGCGCCGAAGATGTAGGTCGAGGCGGTGCGCTGATCGTGGGGCGCGCTCGGCCGCGATCCACGTTTCGCCCATCGGCGCGTGATCTTGTTTTTCTGGCCGATGCGCGCCTCGTCCTCGAACCAGATTTCTATTTTGTCGGAGGCGACACGCTTTTCGCGCGCGATTTCCTCCAGACGAGCTGGGAAACTTTTTTAAAATCCTCGATAGCGCCTTCGGCCTGCGCGTGATGACGCGGCCGCGCCGACAGCTTGCGATAGCCCATTTTGCGCAGCTCGCGGCTCATGGTCTGTTCCGAGACGAGGCTATGACGCAGCACCGCATCCGACGACGAGCAATTGCACAAATAGCGGAGGCCCGATGCGTTTACTGGTCTCCGTGATCAGAAGTAGAAGTCCCTTCAAATTCTAGATAGAAGCCGCCCCGAAAGCCTGTCTCGGTCTCTTCACTTCGCGGACGCGCGCCGCTCGGATGAGAAGCGGCCATAGCCGAAGGAGCGTCGATTGGCCTCGACGGCGAGCAACTCGTCGATGGCCTCGTCGTCGAGATCATAGCTGAACGCGTCATGATAGGCGCGGCGCACCGCCGCGCGCATATCGCCCGCATCGACGCCTGGATGCAGCAGCTCGGCCAGCCATCGCACGAGCAGCGGATCGAACACGGGCGCGAGAAAACTCGGGAAATCCGGCATGCGATAGACTTTGCCGGCGCGAACCGCGCGGAGCAGCCGCCAGGCGGGATCGTCGAGGAAAGCGCGCGGCTCGAGCGGCACAGGAAAGGCCTGCAGCAAAACGACGTCCGGATCGAAAAGCGCCAGCTGCTCGAGCGAGAAAGTCGCGGTCGCCGCGCCGACACGCGCGACATTGACGCCGCGCACGAGATCAAGCCGCTCATTGAGATAATATTTCGATCCCCCGACCCAGCTTTTCGCGGAATTGGCCACGACGGCGAGCACGCTCACGGGCTTTTCGTCGCCGCGCAGGCTCGCCGCGATCGCCGCCATATCCGCGTCATAACGCGCGAGAGTGGGGCCGACGATCGCCGAAGCCCCGCAGAGTTCCGCCATTTTGCGCCACAGCGCGATTTCGCTCCGCATGAGCGGAAAACTGTTCTGGAAGGCGACGAATTCGAAGGCAGGCGCTTTTTCGAAAATGCGGAACTGCACCGCCCAACCGAGAGCCGCGTCCGGCGACAGCTTCAACGTCTCCTCGAAATTCGGAATGTCGAAGCCGCCGACCCGAGCGAGCCCCCTCGCCTGCGGAAATATCCGATCGAGAAGGCCAGCTCTTATCGACGACAGGCCGAGCTCGCTCGCGCCGACCACTCTGTCGAGACTGTGAGTCAATGACAGAAAGGCCGGTAGAATATTGGCGGTGAAGACTAAGCGGCGCGGCGGCGCGGAAAAATCATGCGCGCGGCCCAGCATGTCGACATAGGGCGATGTCGAAGCGCTCGTGGCTTTCGGCCGGACCTTCGGCGCGAGCAATCCGATGACGAGAGCGAGCCCGCAAGCGACGGCGAAGCCGGCGCTTTGCAGGCGACCGTCACCGCCTCTCGATCGCCGATGGCGCATCTCAATTGCCCATTTGCAGATGGGTGAGCTGACGCTCGAAATCGGTCGGATGTTCCGCGAGATGGAGATCGAGCCATTTCATCTCCATGCAGCGCTGGAGCGGATAGATCTTCGTCCCGTCCCGATCGCCGTAGCGATCGCATAATTCCATGAGCGATGGAATGGCGGCATAGGCGGCGCGCGTGCGCGTCCGGTAATCGTGGACGATCGCCGCGGCGCTCATGTTCTCCAGCGCATCGATATTGTCGTCATCGACATTGATGATGAGATCGAATTCGCGCGGCTCCGCCGCCTCCGACCGAATGCGCTCGATCCATTCGCGCTCGGATCGCCAGACCTCGTCGCGCATCGACCCTTCCGGTAGAGACTCGAGCCATTTGCGGAGGGCGTCGCGCGTCCTCTCGTCGATCCGCTCGTCCTCGTGCCGCACGCCCCAGCCGAAATAGAAGAATGGGCACAGATAGCGCCACCCGCCGGGGTTTTGCGGCAGCCGATCCAATCGCGCATTGAGCGCGGGCAGATCGGCGAGCGTGCTCGTGGCGACGAAGAGCCGCGCGCCGAGCGCCATGCCGAGCGCGCCCGCCACCTCGAGCGTCGACATGATGAGATCGAAATTGCCGCGCCTGCCGTTCCAATGATCGTGAACCGCGCCGACGCCGGCGAGCGAGGCATGTACCGTCTTGCAGCCGAACGCCTGTCGCTCGAGCAGCCAGTCGCGCAGATCGTCCCTGCTCCGCTCGCGCAGGCCGCCGAGCGTGATGCCCGAAAGAGGCGGATAGCGCCTCGGAAAGCGCCGATCCAGCGCCTGGATGAGCTCGAGCGTCGCACGATCATAATCGGAGGTGTAGTTGAGCACATAGCCGACGGAAGCGGCCTCCTTGTTCTGTTCCTCCCATTCGAGCAGCCGCTCGACGACTCTGGAGAAGCGCGCCGAATCCATACGGGCGAGCGTCTTGTCGCCCATTAGGCAATATTTGCAGCTATGAGCGCATGGAAAGAGCTTCGCATGCACATGTATGGACTGGCGTCGCATCGTCATGCGTCCATCTTTCCCGCGTCAGAATTTGAGCTGCGCCGACACGGCGAAGCTGCGCGGCGAGCCGACATAATTGGAAGCGATCCAATAGGCCTTGTTCGCCACATTGGAGACATTGAAACGCAGCACGAGCTCCTGTCCGAGTGGCAATTTCCGGCCGAAGAATTCGGAGGTGCGATAGCGGAAGCCGACATCCTCCGTGGCGAAGGAGGGCAGATATTCCGTGTTGAGGCGATCGACCGCCTGCTGGCCGGTGAAATAATAGCCGCCAGTCAGCGTGAGGCCTGGCAGGAAAGGAAGATCATATTCCAATGTAACCTTTCCTTCGGTGCGCGCAATGTCGGTCGGGACTTTGCCGTTGATGGTGGGAGCCGTCGCAGACGTATTGCTCTGCGTGACGCGCGGGTCGAGCAGCGTCACGCCGCCGAAGATGCGCAACCCCTCATAAAGATTGCCGGTGACGGTCAGCTCGACGCCGCGATTGCGCTGCCGGCCGTCCTGCACATAAGTATAAGTGCTGTTGCCGTTGTAGCGCGCATATTGCAGCGCCTGCTCGATCTGGAAAAAGGCCGCGGTGAGCAGCAGGCCATCGACGTCGGCCTTGGCGCCGATCTCATATTCACGGCCGACATAGGGCGAGAGCGTCTGGCCGCCATTGGTGTAGACCGGCGTTCCGCTGCTCGGCACGACCTGGCCGCCCTGCAGGGATTCGCTATAGGTCGCATAGGTCGAAATCCAGTCTAGCGGCTTGAAGATCAAGGATGCGCTCGGCGAGAGCCGGCTCTGGTCATAGGCGGAGGTCACGGCGCCGGTCGTGACATTGAAATTCGTGCCGTGCACCCAGGTGTAATTGCCGCCGACGAGCAGCGACCAATGATCGTCGAATTTGATCTCGTCGCCGAGAATAACGTTCTTCTCATTATTGTAGCCCGACGTCCTGTTCGGGCCGACGCTCGACGAATACCAGCCGGGCGCGGCGAAATAGAGCGGCGTCGCATAGGGCAGTCCGTTGATCGTCCAGGAATTGAAGCTCTCGGGATCGCGCGCGGAGCGATAATCGTCGCCGTAGAATCCGGCTGTCACCTTGTGATGGATGAAGCCCGTGTCGAAGACAGCGTCGACGAAAGCGTAGCCGGAATTGCCGAACTCGCGCGAGTTGGAATTATGCGCGGTGGTCTGACTATAAGCGAGATTGAGATTGGAGACGGAGTTGTTCGTATAGAAATTATTGCGCGTCATATTCATATTATACGAATAGGCCGCGCGCGCGGTGAAGACGTCGTCGATCTTCCATTTGAAATCGAGACCGACGCGATCGCGCTGCGTGTCGAAGGCGGAGAGAGGCTGACCGTAATATTTCGTCGGATCGGGCGCTCCCGGGTGGCGCACCTTGCTGGAGCCGTCGGAATTGGTCGCGAAGCTCCAGAAGGGGTCGGCGCCGCGCACGTTGAAATCCATATGCGAGGCGATGAAGGTGAAGGACATGTCCTGAACCGGGCGCCACGCCAGAGCGGCGGTGAGAACGTCGCGCCTCACGCTCTGCTGGTCGACCGGCGCGTCGCCGGTCTGGCCGACGATATTGAGCCGATAGGAGAATTGCCCATCCCTGTCGATCGGCCCTCCGAAATCGCCATGCAGATAGGGCGACAGACCGCCATAATTGCCGATGGTCACATCGGCGAGCGGCTTATCCGTTGGTCGCTTGTAGACGTAATTCATCAGCCCGCCGACATTGTTCGGGCCATAGAGAAAGCTGGTGAGGCCGGTGTAGATCTCCACCCGCTCCTTGTCCTCGAGCGGGTTGATCGCGAGATTTTGCGTGCGCAGCCCATCTTCCGCGCGTCCCGAGCTATTGGCGAAAGGGAAGCCGCGCATTTTGAAATTCGGCGAGGCGCCGCGCGCCGTCGTCGTGCGCAGCTGAATAACGGGGCTGACCTTGAAGATGTCGTCCGGCTTCCATGCCTGTAGATTTTCGAGGAGATCAGCGGAGAGAACATTGACCGAATAGGGCGTGTCGAGAATGGCCTTGGCGCCGAGTGGGCCGAGATTGCTCACTTTGCTCGGCTTATAGCCTGCGGCTTCGCTCCCCTCCGCGGCGGGCTCGCCGCGATCGGAGGTGATGGTGATCGGCGGCAACGGCGTCGCCTCCTGCGCGGCGGCGTGATCGAGCCCGACGATCAGCGCGACGCCGGAGGCGAGAGTCGTCATCGCCGGGCGTCGAGCGGTCTTGGCCTTCAGGTCGAATGCGTTCATATCCCCATTCCCCATTTTGCTGCGCGCGTCGCGACGCGCGCGTCCCCGTTCGGCGCCTCTCGCGAGTCGCCGTTGCCGCCGTCCGTTCGCGCGTGGAATTGCGCTAGTCGCTCATGAAAATTCGAAAGCGTCGCGCCGCTTGCGCGCCGCCGATTGCGGTCGGCTGTCGGCGCCGGAGGACGAGAGCCTCGGAGAAGTCTCCACCATCCAGGGCGCGCGGAGCAGCCCACGCCAGGGCGCGGTGAGATGGCGGTCGAGCGCGTCGGCTAGTCGCGCGAAGCCGTCATATCCCCAATAGTGATTGCCCTTGCGGTCGAAGAGAGGCGACAACGGCAGCGCGGGGAAGCCGCGCTTGCGCCAATCGTATTCGTCGCGCTCGAGCCCGAGAACGAGATCCGGCGCCGCCTCGGCGAGATAGGCTTCGACAGCGCCGGCGCTCGGCGTCTCGCCGTCGCAGACGCGCCGCGGCTGGCGCCGGGCGCCGGTCTTGCCCGTCCATCCCGTGACATCGCCGATCCGCATGCCGAGCAGCCGGAAGGGCTCGAGCTGATCCTGCGTCATGGGCTTGAAATGAAGCAGCAGCTTTCCCTGCAGCCGCGGTCGATAGCGCGCGACGACAGCATCTGTCGCGGCGCGATTTTTCGCGATCACGCGTTCGGCGCGCGCCTGAATCTGCGGGCCGAAATGCGCGGCGACGGCGCGCAGCGCGGCGTCCGTCGCCGAAGGCCCCGCGAAGCAGGTCCATTGAATCGGCGCGCCGAACCAAGTGTGGAGAAGCTGCGCATAGCCGCCCGCGCGCAGGTCGCGCGGCGGCTCCTGGCCGAGCGAAAATCCGATGACCAGCTTGCAGCCGCTCGCCTTGGCGAGATCGCTCGAGGAGGAGCCTGTCAGCACATGGATCGGCCGCAGGCCAATGTCGCGCAGCAGCCGATCGACGATCCAGACGAGGCCGGCGGCGTCGCGATAAAAGGTAAGAGCGACGTCGCGCGTGCTCGAGCGCGCCTGCTTCTCGCGGCTCTGCGCGGCTTTCAGCGCCGCGGCGGTGTCGACGACATAAGTGCAGGTGATCCGCGCGGATTCGCTCGCGATCGGAATGATCTGCATGTCGAGGGCGCGCGCCTTGATCTTGGCGACGCCGCGCGCATTGGCGTTCATCAGAGCGATCGGGTCCTCGTTCAGTATGGTCGCACCGCGCGCCAGCGGAAACAGCGTCTTCAATTCGTCGAGCGCGCGGGCGAGACGCACATCGCCGTCGTCGTCCATATCCTCGGCGCGCAGATCGGTGCAGGCGTGCAGTTCCGCGAATCCATCGACGCCTTGCACGAAACCCGGCGCGACGAACCGCGTCGCCTGCGAGAAGACGCCGCAGCCGACCGGGCCGTGGACGAGCGGAGCCATATCGAGATTGGCGCCCCAGCCGCTATTGCTCTCCCCTATGAAAGAGCCCGTGCAATAGCGCAGCAGCCCAGCGTCGGCATGGGGCCGCGATGGCGGCTCGGGCAGTCGATCCATCGACATGCGCTCGCGCGGCGGTTGGACCGGCCGTTCGCTCTTGGGCTTGCGGCCGCGCGGGTCCTTCTTGTAATCGGCCGCGGCGCTCACGCTCTCGGGCGTCGGCGCGGATGGCGATCGCTTCGGCGTGATTCCGACCATCCCCGCGGACGGGCCGGTACGCCATCGGATCGTGAGACCCTTCTGTTTTTTTGGGAGAAGTGGGTTGAGCGAACGCATGCCCGGATTGGCGACCTTCGTCATGTATGGCTCCTATATAACGGTAGCCTCCCGCGTCGCTGTCAACATTTTTTTATTTGTTTGCAAACAGATAATTACTTGTCTGAAAACCGACAAGCGATCTTCCGGTTTTCGACGCGGCGCAGCGGCCGCAAAATCAGGAAAGAGCGCGCGCTTCGCTCCTTCGAGCTGGCCTTCCACACGCCGAGCGTGTCGCCGCTCCGCCCTCATCGTCGACGCCAAATATCGGTTGGAA
Organism: Methylosinus sp. C49; assembly: GCF_009936375.1. Taxonomy (GTDB): domain Bacteria; phylum Pseudomonadota; class Alphaproteobacteria; order Rhizobiales; family Beijerinckiaceae; genus Methylosinus. The sequence goes on from NZ_AP022332.1 coordinate 418,462, forward strand.
CGCAAGAAAATGCCATCGGCGCCGCAAGAATCGGCTTTTGCGCCATGGCGCGCTCATGCAATATATCTATCCTACATAGCGTGAACGAGGAGTGGAGCAGTGGCATTCGCAGCCGACGTCGATTCGGGGACGACTCACGGGCCCATCGTCGAGAGCCTGCCGATCCTGCTCTATGGTCTGCTCTTTCTGCTGATGCTTTTCTCGCTGACTCTGGGCCGCTATCCCGTGCCTTTCGCGGATGTCGCGCGCATCGTCTTCACCACCTTCCCGATCAACGCCGTCGGCGCTTACGAGAACGCCCCCTGGGTCGTCGTCGAGATCGTGCGCATGCCGCGCATTCTGCTCGTCACGCTATGTGGCATGGGGCTCGCGATGTCGGGCGCGGCGATGCAGGGCGTCTTCCGCAATCCGCTCGTCGGGCCAGAGATCGCCGGCGTCTCGTCCGGCGCCGCGCTCGGCGGCGTCGCCGCCATAATGCTGTCCTGGCCGCCGCTCGCCATTGTCGGCCTCGCCTTCGGCTCCGGCCTCGGCGCGCTCGCCGCCGCTTTCGCGCTCGCTCGGCTCACCGGACGCGCCAGCACGCTCGCTCTCGTGCTCTCCGGCGTCATCGTCGGCGGCTTCTGCGGCTCGCTCGTCGGCCTGTTGCAGACGCTCGCCGATCCTTTGGTGAAGCTGCCCTCCATCGTCTATTGGCTGCTCGGCAGCTTCGCCGGCGCCACTTACGACAAGGTGGCGATCGTCGCCTGCGTCACGCTCTTTGCGGGCACGGCGCTGCTCGCCTTGCGCTGGCGCATCAATCTGCTCTCGCTGGGCGAGACCGACGCCGCGGCGCTCGGCGTCAATGTCGAGGCGCTCCGCTGGGGTCTGATGGGCCTCGTGGCCCTGCTCGTCGCCGCGCAGGTCTCCGTCTCGGGCGGCGTCGGCTGGGTCGGGCTAATCGTGCCGCATCTCGCCCGCATGCTGGTCGGGCCGGAGCATACACGCCTCTTGCCGACCTCCGCTTGTCTCGGCGGCATTTATCTCCTCGCCATGGACGATATCGCGCGCAGCGCGACCGAGCAGGAGATTCCGATCGGCCTGCTGACCAGCGCGGTCGGCACGCCGGTCTTCGCTTTCCTCTTCTGGAAGACGCAATCGAAAGGCTGGATGCGTGAGTGAGCCGGCGATCGCCCTTACCGACCTCGGCTATTTCTATCGGCCGAACCAATGGGTGCTGCGCCATTGCGACATGCGCGTCGCACGCGGCCGCGTCTTCGCGCTGCTCGGCCCCAATGGCCGGGGCAAGACGACGCTGCTGCATCTCCTCATCGGCGCGCTGAAGCCCTGCGAGGGCTCCCTTACGGTGAATGGGCGCATCGCCTTCGTGCCGCAGCACTTCGAGGTCACCTTCGACTATACCGCGCTCGACATGGCGCTGATGGGGCGCGCCCGAAAGATCGGCCTGTTCGCGCAGCCCTCGCGCGCCGACGAGGCGGCGGCGCTCGCCGCGCTCGATCGCTTCGGCATGGCCGATTACGCCGAGCGGCCCTTCGGCGAGTTCTCGGGCGGCCAGCGCCAGCTCGTCATCTTCGCGCGCGCGCTGGTTGCGGAAGCCGATATTCTCGTTCTCGACGAGCCGACATCGGCGCTCGACCTCGAGAACCAGTCGCTGGTACTCGAGCGCATCTCCGCCCTCGCGCGCGACGACGGGCTGACGATCGTGATGACGACGCATCATCCGCATCACGCGTTGGCGGTCGCCGACGAGGCGCTGCTGATGCGCGGGCAAGCCGATTATCTCTGCGGCAGAGCGCGCGAGATTTTGACCGAGGACAATCTCTGCTCGCTCTATCGCGCGCCGCTGAAGCGCATCGCCTTCGAGCACGAAGGTCGCGAGATCGAGACCATCGCGCCGATCCTCGTGCCTGCCAAGACGGGGCGTCGTCGCTCCGACGAGATCGTCGGAGCAGATTGATGAGCCCGCTATGACGGACGAGACTCCACGCGAGGTTTCTCTCGCAGCGCGATCTCGCGCACATGAGGAAACGGTTCTGCCGGCCTGGCTGCGGCCATTGGCGATCGGCGTCGCCCTCGGCGCGCATGCGGCGATATTGATCGGCTTCATCGCTTTCGTCGTCGACAAGCCGACGCCGCTCGAGGATGTGCGCGTCGAGCTCGTGCCGCAAGGCGAGACGGTGACCGAGACGAGCGTCTCGCGGACGCCGGACGCCGCGCCGACCTTCGCGCTCGACCCCACGCCCGCCGCCACGCCCGATCCGACTTTGCGCGAGGATCCGGACGTCGCCAAGCCGAAGGAGCGCGCGTCCGCCGAGACGGTGGACCTCTTGTCCGCGCCCTTGCCGCAGATGGAAGCGTCTGACGCGGTGGAGCAGCCGCCGATCGAGAATGCGCAGAAGAGCTGGCGCCGCGTGGAGGAGAAGAAGCGCAAGGAGGAGATGGAAGAGGCCCGGCGCCAGGCGGCGCAACGCGTCGCGTGCTTGGAGCAGGCGCGCGCCCGCCAACAGGCGGCGCATTCGCAATCGGGCGCCGCCGCCGTGCGGGAGGGCGCCGGCGACGCGCCGCGCATGTCCAACGCCGCCTATGCGGCGCTGGTCTCGGCCGAGATCAACCGCCACAAGCATTATCCGCCGAGCGCCCGCGAGAGAGGCGCGACCGGCTCTGTCGGCGTCGTCTTTTCGATCGGACCGTCAGGCGCCGTCACCAGCCACGCCATCACGCGTTCCTCGGGCAATGGCGCGATCGACGCCGCCGTGCATCAGATGCTGGCCGTATCCCGTCCGCCACGGCAGACCGGCGGATATTTCCGCGGAAGCGTCGTCATTTCCTTCGACCTCTCGAGGTGATCGGCCCTACATCGCCTACCTACCGCTCGGCTTTGCCGCCTGCGGCCACCGCGAATGTCCGGGAAATCCAGGGAAAGCCGCCCCTCGGGTCATGTCGTTCGAACGGCCGGTTATGGCGCATCGCTCCCTTCTCTCCTCGTGATCCTGCCGCCGAATTGTGAGGAATGCGATCGACGAAGCAATGACCGCCGGCGCTTGCCGAACGACCGGACCATCGCCGGCTTCGGCGTGGGTGAAATCGCGCCGCCGTCGAGGCGGCGACGAGCATCGCCATGCGCCCGGTTCTGGACGAAAGCAAATTTGCTCCTGCCGCTCACGGCGCGTCGATCTCGCAAACGCGATCGGTCGTCGATCGGCCGCGGAACATGATGGCTTTGCCGCCGGAGTCGACCATATGGAACAGGCCCTGATCGGTTAGGAAATACCAGGCGGTCGTCGGCGCGCCGGCGAATTCGCGCATCGGATCGCCGGCCGTCACGCGGTCGAGCCGCTGGCCCGCCTTGGCGACGAGGGCGCGAATGAGCTTCATGTAGCGGGGCGCGGCGGCCTCGGCGGCGGCGATGCGCGCGGCGCGATCGGGAAGCTGCTCGCCGCGCCGCCGGACTTCCGCCGCTATGCGGTCCGCGCTCGCCGGCGCGAGGGCGGGATGCGCGCGGAGCCATGCGCGATTGAGACCACGCAGATCCTCTGTCTTGTCCAAACCGAAAAACCGGTCGTCTATCGCTTCGAGCGCGGCGCGTTCGGCGCTCTTGCCGTAATCATGGATCGTCGTCGCGAGGAATTTCTTCAGCCGCGCCTCGCCCAGCGAATCGACGAGGCGGCCCCCCTCCTCGAACAGCGAGAGATGCTTTTTCGCTCCGATCGCCGCCAGACCTTCGCGGATCAGCCGCACCGAATCGACATGCCAGCGCGAATTGAGGACGAACTGCGGGAAGCCGCCATTCTCCATCTGCGCCAGATAATAATCGACCTCATAGCTGCGCAGCGCCTCCTGCGACATTTCGTCGAAGCGAATATGTTGCGCCAACAAATCGTTGAGGAAATCGATATTGGCCTGGACTATGTCATAGTCTGGATCGGTGGAGTCGACCGCGCTCTCGTCGACGACGATGGCGTTTTTGTCGGTGATCGAAATCATTTTCCGCTCCGTCGCAACGATAGGGTGTGTCAAATTGGCGGCGCCGTTCTTAATGCGCGGATGCGCCTCGGCGCCGAGCGCGCTCATCGATAAAAGGATGCCAAAATGAATCGTGAGATCACGAAGCCGTTGTCGCATAAAGGCGTCTCCCGCGGGCTGCTCTAGCTCATATTCGAGATCGTCGCACGTCTTCACCGCTGATCGCTTCAAGAAAATCGCAGCGAAAGCCCCAGGCTGTTGCAATCGAGCGAACTCTTGGCGGAGGCCTTCCGGCGAAGGACTGCTCCTGGCGGGACCTCCCCCTTCGGGACGGAGACGAGAAACTCCGACCCGAAGGAGACCCTCCCTCTCGTAGGTCCAACGTCTGCTTGCGCCGATAGCCGACATTTCGGTGTTTGGGCGACAGACAAACGACCAGACGACTCCGCACGTGGAATTACCATCCCGTGTACGACGGTCCCGATCACGATCGAGGCGGAACCATTCGCAGTCGCGTTCTCGGTCTCCCGCCCGGTAGATAAAATCAGGCGCCACAATTTCATGGGTTTCGATGCGTCTCGGCGCCAGTAGACGTCGTGGACTGTGGAAACGACAGCTTGAACGTCGCTCCGCCGCCCGGCGTGTCCTCGACCCAGATCGCGCCGCCATGCTTTTCGATCAGCTCTTTCGAAATCGCCAGTCCCAATCCCGTCCCCGGCGTCGCTTCGTTCTTGCGCCAAAAGGGCTCGAAAACGAGATCCTTCACCTCGGCGCCGACACCCTCGCCATGGTCGACGATCTCGACGATCGCATCCTCGCTCAAGCGGACGACGATCGTCCCGCCGCGAGGCTCGGCGCGCAAGGCATTGTCGATGAGATTGACCACGATGCACTCGATCGCGCGTCGATTGCCCCGCACCACTATAGACTCGGCCGCACAATCGAATTCGATGTCGCGCCCACTTTCGACAGCGAGCGGGAGATGGTCGCATGTGACCGCATAGACCGTCTCCACCAGATCCACCTCTTGGTCGAGCGATGTCTGGCGTTCGCTCAGCCTCGTGGCCACCAGCATCTGCTCGACCATCGTCTGAAGCTTGCTGGCGTCCCTCTTCAAATCTGTCGTGAATGTCGGCTCATGCGACGTTTCCAGTCGCGCCCGCATGATCGCGAGCGGCGTGCGAAGCTCGTGAGCGATATTCGCCGTAAACCGGCGCATCTTCGCCGCGCCCGCGTCGAGACGCGCAAGCGCAGCATTGAAGGCGACGACGAGCGGCATGATCTCGGTCGGCACGTCCTCGATTCGAAAGCGCTGGTCCAAGGAGTTCAGATCGATGTGCTCGGCCTGACGTGCGACATTATTCAGCGGCTTCAGTCCGGTGCGCACCGCGAACCAAGCGATCCACGCGCTCGTCAAAATCGTCGCGAGGAGAAATGCCGCCAAATAGGACAAATCGAACGCCAGCGAATAATAGAGGTCCACCCAGCGGAACTTCTGGCCGTAGATTGCGATCTGCATGAGACCGGCCTCAGTGGCGCCGAGACTGAGATGTCCAGAGTATTGATCCTTGCGATCGCCTGTTCTCGCGAAATGCATATGCGCGGGCCTCGCACGCGCCAGTCCTTTCAGCACTTCGGTAAGAGGCGGGGATGAACCAGCGACCGGTTCTCCATTCGCAGGATCGAACACTGCGATCATCAAGCCGGGAACGTCGTCGGTTTCCGCGCGGAGCGCTGGAGTGGGCGTTATGCGCAGAACGCCGTCAACTCCTTTCACAACGGAGTCCGCCACGAGGCGGCTCGTGCGAACGACAGCGAGCTCATCGAGCGCGCCGTCCTGGAATCTCTCGCCGGCGCGCAAGGTCGCTTGTGTGAAGATCCACGCGAGCAGGAAGGCCGGCAGTTGCGCGGCAACGAGCAGACACACCACCCGGACAACGAGCGATGACGCTTTCGTCATATCTCTGCCGACATGATCATATAGCCGAGGCCGCGCGATGAATGGATCTTCACGCCCGCGCGCGCCTCGTCGAGGCGCGAGCGCAATCGACACACCAAGGTCGTCAGCGTGTGGGGCTGAATATCCTCTTCCAACTCATAGATCGCGGCGATGAGAGCGTCGCGGGGCACGACGCGTCCGGCTCTCCTGACCAGCGTGTCGAGCAGCGCGAGCTCGCGCCGCAGCAGCGGCACGGGTAGACCGCCTGTTGTCGCGGAACGTGCGTCCATGTCGTAATGCAGCCCGCCGATGACGACCGGCGGCACGCGCTCGCCCCCGGGCCGCCTCAGACTCGCGCGGATACGCGCCATGAGCTCGTCGAGATTGAACGGCTTCGTCAAATAGTCGTCGGCGCCGGCGTCGAGACCTTCGATCCGATTGTCGATCGCGTCCAACGCGGTGAGGACCATGATGCGAACGCCCGGACGTCGATCGCGAATGAATGGCACGAAGGACAGTCCATCCCCATCGGGAAGTCTTCGATCTAGAAGCATGAGGGCGTAAGCCTCGTCGTCGACTGCCTGCTTCGCCTCGTCGATCGATCCGACGCGATCGATCACGAAGCCGTCGGATCGGATCCGTCTGACGATGTGCCCGGCCAGCTCTGCATTGTCTTCCACCAACAAAATTCGCATGGGCGCCGCTCCCAGCTTGCGAGGCGTCTATCTGATATCCGAGCGGGCTATGATTGCAAGGGCGGACGGCGCTCGACACCAACGCCTTCATTTTGTGGCATAAATGTCACAGCCGGCCGATTTTGGGTCGCGGTAACGTTGAGGGGATCGAACGTCGGTAACAGTGCCGAAACGGTCGAGGAAACCGGCTTGTCGGCGCGCTTCGTGAGAAACGGGGAAATGGACGTTCGCATGCGCGAGAAATCACGAGAACGAGGCCGACCGGCGCGTCTGCAAATGGCGGCGGTCGGGCTCTTCGCGATATTTTTCGCACTGCATGGCGCATGGGCGAACGTCGGCCTTCAGAGGTGGTTCCTGGAGTCCTATGGCGGAAGCGAGCTCGCCGCTTCGCCTCGCGCGAGACAATGCGCGATCGATCTGTCGAAGGAGAGGACGCCGAGAGACGACGCAGACCATAGAGACGGTCAGTGTCGCTTTTGCTATTTCTGCGAAACTGACGAGCGCCCGGCAGGAGGAGAGACTGCGGCGGCGCATTGCTCATTGGCGCCTGCCGCGGAGCGGGATGTCCATGAGCCTCGATATCTCATCGATATCGACAGCCGCCCTTCCGATGGATGGGCCAGCGTCCGATCGTCTCGCGGGCCTCCCTCCCGCGCGTGACCGATCGAATCTAGACACGCCGCTTTTTCACCAGACTTGACGGCCGTCGCGCCGCTCGGGGAGAGAATCCACATGTTCCGCACGCAGTTTCTGCGTAGCGCGTCCGTCGGCGCGCTCACTCTCGCTATCCTCTCGTCGCCGGCCTTCGGGCAGGAGACCCTGCCCTCGATCGAGATCGGCGCCTCCGCGGGCGCACCGGATCGCGCCGCTCCGCAAGCGGAGAAGGGCTACTCGCGCTCGACGACCTTCAGCGCCACGAAGACCAGCACGCCGCTGCTCGACACGCCGCAATCTGTGCAGATCATTCCGCGCGAAGTGCTTCAGGACCGGCAGCTCATCGATCTGAAGGAGGCGGTGCAGAATGTCTCCGGCGTGCAGGCGGAATCGACAGGCAGCCCTTACGACGCCTATCTCATCCGCGGCTTCAGCACCGGCTACGGCTCCACCTATCGAGATGGTTTGAAGGCGCTCGGCCTCGCGGGCACAGTCGATCTCGCATTCGCGGACCGCATCGAGATCGTCAAGGGACCTGCGGCCATGCTCTATGGGCGCATCGAGCCCGGTGGCTTCGTCAATGTCGTGACCAAGCGCCCGCAGGAGGAATTCGCGGCGTCGATCGGAACGCAATTCGGCAGCTGGGGACTGTCGCGCACCGTCGCAGACGTGACGGGCCCCATCGACGCCGAGAAGACCGTGCTCTATCGCCTCATCGCGGCGTATGATCGCGCCGATTCCTGGATCGACTTCGAGCATCGCGACGGCGGCGCCGCAGCCGCCTATTTCACATTTCGGCCGAGTCGCGATTTCGAGTTCAATCTTCAGTTCGAGCACTATCACAAAAAGGCGACGACCTTTGGAAGCTATAGCGGCGGAACCATACCCGTCGATCTTCGCTCGGTCGGCGGACGCGCTCTGGTGATCCCGGGAATGAACGATCGCCCGCTCGATCTGCCGAGAAATTTCGTGTCCAACGATCCGCAAATGTGGGACAAGTTTCCGAATCTGACGAGCAGAACACATTACGGCTTCGACTGGACCTATCGCTTCGCCGAAAAATGGCGGATCACCAATCGATTTCAATATATCGACGACCACGACTCGATCAACAAGCTCTCGAACAATGCGTATAACGGCGCGACCGGCGTGATCGGACGCGGCTTCTGGCATAATTTCGTCAAGCGCGACAACATTTCGACCAATCTCGATCTTGCCGGCGAAGTGCTGACTGGACCTTTGAAACACGAAATCCTCGCTGGCGTCGATTGGTTCCGATATGCGGACGTCTGGACCGGCGATTGCTGCGGCCATCCGCTCGTGCCGTCGCTCAACGTCTTCACGCCGGCCTATGGCTATTTCGGCGACGTTCTCGGCGCGATCAACGCCTATGGAGCCGCCAATAAGCTCGGCCCCAACAGCAATCAAAATCTCGGCTTCTATCTTCAGGATCACATTTCATTCCTGGACGATCGAGTGCATCTCCTGATCGGCGGACGCTGGGACAAATATCAGATTACCAGAGCCAAGACATTCGGCGCGCTCGGCGCCTCGTGCTATCCGGCGTGCACTGGCGATCCGATCATTCCTTCGTCCGAGGAGCCGAAGCTCTCGCCTCGGGCGGGACTCTCGTTCAAGATCGACGAAAGCGCGTCCGTCTATGGCAGCTACAGCCGCTCTTTCGGCAATTACAGCGGGCTGACGAGCCAAGGAACGATCAGCCCGGCGGAAACCGGCGTGCAATGGGAGGTCGGCGCCAAGAAGCTCTGGCTCGACGGACGCATCACGACGACGGTCGCGCTGTTCGATCTTCGCAAGAAGAACGTGCTGCAACCGGACCCGATCATACCGACGCGCAGCGTCGCGGTCGGCGAGGTGACGAGTCGCGGCGTCGAATTCGACATTGCGGGCCAAGTCACCGACAATCTCAGCCTCATCGCCAGCTACACATTCGACTCGGTGAAGATCACCAACGACAACAACAATGGCAATGTCGGCAAGCGCTATTACAGCGCCGCGCCTAATGTAGGCAATCTCTGGGCGAAATGGGACACGGCGCCGGGGCAGGCGGAAGGCTGGGAGCTCGGCGGAGGCGTCTATGCAATGGACAAACGCTATGGCAACAACGCCAACACATGGTTCATGCCTGCTTATGTGAAATTCGACGCGATGGTCTCCTATCGCACCCTGTTCGATGGCCACAAGCTGAAGTTCCAATTCAATGTGAAGAACCTCACCGACACCAAATATTTCGAGAGCAGCAACGGCGGCGCCTACGCCTTCTATGGCGCGCCGCGGACCTTCATGGGCGCGATCAGCCTCGAATATTGATCATGCGGGAGGCGCGCAGGCCATTGCGCGCCTCTCGGTTTCCGGGCGGAGCATATATCCATGACGCGTCCTTTCTTCGTGTGGCTGCATCGCTGGTGCGGGCTTGCGATGGCGGCGTTCCTCGCCGTCGCCGGCCTCACGGGGAGCCTCCTCGCCTTCTGGCCCGAGCTCAATCATGTCGTGGCCCCGGATCTCTATCCGGGTCCGAGCGCCGGCGCTGAGCTCGACGCCGGAACGCTGGCGTCCCGCGCGGAAGCCTTCCACCCCGGCGTGCAAGTCGTCACCGTCAATCTGAGCTATGTTCCAGGAACGGCGGAACTCGGCGTGAGACCAGCGCCCGGCGCGCCGCCGCCGGGCTTCGACTATCTACTTCTCGATCCCGTGACCGGAGAAGAGCGCGGCCGACTTTCACGCGGCTCTGCGCCGTCTGCGCTGCACGACATCCTTCCTTTCATCTATCGTCTGCACTTCTCGCTGGCGCTCGGCAAGATTGGGAGCTGGATTCTCGGCGTCACGGCGATCGTTTGGACCTTGGACAGCTTCGTCGGCTTTTATCTCGCGCTGCCGCGCATCTCGCGAAACGGATTTCTGGATTTCTTGCGTCGGTGGAGGCCGTCCTGGCTCGTAAAGCGGAGCCGCTCCTGGTTTCGCATCAATTTCGATCTGCATCGCGCCTGCGGCTCGTGGCTGTTCGTGATTCTCCTCGTTTTCTCCTGGTCGAGCGTGTCGATGCTGATGAGCGGCTTCTATACCCGAGCGATGCAGATCGCCTTCGACTATCAGCCTCGAGATTGGGTCTGGAACCAGTCGAGACCAACGCCTTCAGACGGCCGAGCCATGATCGGCTGGCGTGACGCGCAGAGGCTCGCCGAACGTCATATGGCCGAACAAGCGAAGGAGCGAGGGTTTGCTGTCGAGCGGCCTCTGGCCATGTATCTCGCGCGCGAAAACGCGCTCTATCAATATCGCGTGCGCTCCTCGCTCGATATCGGCGACCGACAGGGGCTCACCTCGGTCTTGTTCGACGCCTACACGGGAGAGCTGTATAGCATCGTGCTGCCGACCGGACAGCGGGCGGCCAATAGTTTCACGACCTGGATATATGAATTGCATAAGGCCAATGTCTTCGGGCTTCCCTATCGCATCTTCGTGAGCCTAGTCGGAGTATGCATCGCATTGCTTTCGATCACCGGCGTATATGTCTGGTGGATGAAGAGCTCGGCGCGATCACATCGTTCGGCGTCGACGTCTGAAAGTCGCCGGCCCGGATAGCTGCCCACTGTCTCGAGCGCCGCTTCGATCGTTTCTATCGCGGCGGCCTCGGAACGAGCCGGCCGCTATCATCGACCTGGCCCGAGCGTGACTGTCGACATCACGGAGATCAATCGAGAAACGAGTTCTCGCGACGCCGATGGGATGCGCGCGCCGCGGACGCCTGCCGAGCGTTGGAAGCGTATCGACGATCTCTGCTACTCGTGGCGCAGCCCCGAGTAGAGATCAATGACCTCGGTCAATTGTGGCCGCGCGTCGCCGGGGCTCGGACCGCCGAAGCCGAGTGACCGGTGTTCGATGCTCGGGACGCCTTCGGCGTCACGCGCCAGATTGAAATCGACTACGGAGCCGAGCCCCGCCGATCTTTGTCGCACCCATTGTGGAACTCATTTTCGGCGGATGACTCCCTGTTGCACGCGAAATCACCGATTATCTCCGCGGTCGTGCGCAGACACCCGTCGCCGACTTGGCACAGCGATCCCCACGACCGATAGGGCGCTGGCGTGTCATGATACCTTCCGCGGAAACGGCGGGTGGCAGCGAAAGTCCGCGAAATCCGGGAAAAGCGGCCCCTCGATCGTTCCCAGCGAATGGCCGCACAGCGCGAGTTCCCCCTTCCCGATGGCGCATATCGCTCACCTCGACGCGGCGAGGCGATGTCGTCCTCGTCGCCATCTGACAAAGCCTGTGACGAATAGAAGGACGGGGACGAAACCCATCACGGTCATGAGGACACGGCCGACGGCGCCGAACGCTTCGCCTGTGTGGAGCGGGAATCGCCATTCGAGCAGTCTTTCACCGAAGGTGAATCGCCGCGGGTCTTGAACGGCTATAATTGCGCCGCTGTATTGATCGACCGCTACGACGCGCTTCGTCTCGGTCTCGTAGATTTCGCCGTCGACGTGCTTGCCCACGCGATATACGCCATCGGGGCGAAGGGGCAATGCGATGCTCATCATCCGGCCGTCGGGAAACAAGCGATCGACCGTTGCGGCCGCCGTGCTCGGGCCAATCGGCGAACGACCCGCGGCGGGCTCCGATTTCAAATTTCCCGGCAACATATTCGCCGAGACGGACGAGAACGAGCCGATCAGCTGGCTCGTCTGCGAGCCGAAAATCAGGCATACGCCGGAGAGCACGACCACGAACGCCATAGGGGCGCTATAGGCTCCGGAAAGTCGATGCAGGTCGAAAAGAGCGCGATCCGGCCCAGCGCCGCGCTTGAACAGAAGAGCTCGTCGCCATGAGCCCGCGAATGGCCGCCAGAGAAAGAGGCCCGAGACGAACGACGCCAGCAGCGCAAGCCCCGCGAGGCCGGCGATGGATTCGCCGACATCGCCCGCGAGCAGAGTGTAGTGCAGATGCATGAGCAGCATCACCGAGGGCTCGGCGAGCGGATCGTTCGGATCGGCGATGACGCGCTGTCCCCTCACCCGTCCCGAATAGGGATCGACGACGATCTGACCGATGGAGGCATGGCCATGCGCGTTCGGATGCGAATAGATCAGATCGAAATAACCATCGTCGCTCTTCGGCAAGTGAATGAACGCCGGGCTCGAATCTGGCGGAACTCGTTCTTTTGCAGCGGCGAACAGTTCATCGATAGGACGAAACGCCTGGCGCTCAGAGGCTGGACGAGATGGCCCTATCAAATCACGGTTCAGCCATGTGTCGAGCTCGGCCCGATAGACCAGGACGACGCCAGTGAGGCCGGCGAGCACAAAATAGGCGCCGGCCACAAAGCCGATCCACCGATGAATTCTCGACAGGACGGTGCGCATGGTTCGGGAGTCCTTCGATCAGAAGCGCGGCGCCGCCGATTTCACGGGACGCGCCTCTTCGCTCGTTTAAAATTCGACCCGGATCGCTCCCATGATATTGCGAGGCTGCGCGGGATTGATACTATTCGCGCCTCCCGCGGCCGCGTAATATCTCACATCCGTAATATTATCCGCGTTGATCTGGAAGCTGATCTTCTTTCCTTCGAATTCGAACGCATAGCGCGCCATTAGATTGGCGATCGTATATCCGGGCAGCATCAGCGTATTCGCCGTGTCGGCCCAGACGGCGCCAGAGGAGACGAGGCCGGCGCCGAAGCTCAGCCCGGGAACGAGCGTCCATCGCGGCTCATACACCGCCCACACGCCGCCGGCGAATTTCGGGACGCCGTAGAGCCGGTGACCGACGTTGCCGCTATTGTCTTTTAGAATGTTGGAGTCGATGTAGGCGATATTGGCGATGAGCTTCAGCTCGTCGAGCAATTGTCCGCTGACATCGGCCTCCCATCCACGATTGCGCACGGCGCCGGTCAGCACACGATAGCCGAGGGCCGCGCGCGCCGGATCCGGATCCGGGGTCGCGACATTGGTTTTGGTGATGTCGAACCAGGAAACCGTCGTCGTCAATCGACCCTCGAAGAGCTCCGTCTTGACGCCGGCCTCCCATTGCGATCCCTCCGACGCCTTCAAAGCCGGTTGGTTCGGGCCAGAAGAACTAGGGCCGCCCGTTGTCGACGGAGGACTGAAATTCTCGACATAATTTCCATAGAGACTCAATTCCGGAATCGGTCGCCACAGCAATCCGACGCGCGGCTTGATCGCCTGTTGGCGCACTTCGATTTCCGCGATCGCGGGGGTCGGCGAGAAAGTGTCCGTATGGTCCTTCGCATGAGCGTTGTCGTAGCGGAACCCGGCGAGAAGATGGAAGCCGAAAGGCAGTTCCGCCTGATCCTGGACATAAAGCCCGTAGTAGTCTTGTTCGGCGCGGAGATTGGACACAGAGCTCGCGAAGTCGAGCAGATAACCCAAGCTTCCAGTGTGGACCGGATTGAAGAGATCGATGGACGGCACGCCGGTCGACTGCGAACGGCGCTGCGTGGTCACGAGATCCGCGTAATAGTCGCCGCCGACGAGCAGCTCGTGCTCGACGCCGAACGTATCGAATTTTCCGGTCAGGTCGATATTGGTGAAATAATACTGTCCCTGTAACACGAAGCGGTTGACGGAGCGCGCTATCGGGCACGAGATCCATGTGCATTGCGACTGGGTGACGCCATTCACGACCACCGTGCCCGGGGCCGCCGCGTCACGAAAATCCGCATCGAAGCGATGGGTGATCTTCCAATTCGCGTCGAAGGAATGAGACCAATCGAAGCCGACACGAACGTCGTAATGCGTATCCTCCTCGCTGTTGGGCTCGCCATAGCTCCGAGAGATGAGCGCAGAATATGGGGAGCCCCAAAATTTCGGAAAACCGAAATAGATCGGGTCCTTGCTGTGGAAATATTGCAAATAGAGATTGGCTTGCGTATCGGCGTTCGGCTCGAAATGCAGTCGCGGCGCCAGAAATACATGTTCGACATCGGCGAAGTCCCGAAATCCGCTCGAATTTTGATAGGCGGCGTCGAAACGATAGAGCAGCCGCTTGTCGTCCGTGACAGGCCCCGTCATATTCAATGCGGTGCGATAGAAGTCGAACGACCCGAATTGCTGCTGGATCGCATAGGATGGAATCTCGGAAGGCCGCTTGGTCGCGAGATTGATGAGCCCGCCAGGCTCCAATCGTCCGAACAGCACAGAGGCTGGTCCCTTCAGCACTTCGATCCGATCGAGATCGACCGTGTCCCGCGAGCCCGGAGTCGTGCGATTGTCGACCCTTACGCCGTCGAGGTAATATTTGTAAGTTTCAAAGCCGCGGATCGAAAAGCCGGCCTGCAAGCCGCCGACCGGAATCATATAGACGCCGCTGACATTTTGCAGCGCCTTGTCGATGATGACGACCTGCTGATCCTGCAATATCTGCTGCGGCACGACCTGCACGCTGACCGGCGTCTGCATGATCGGCGAATCGGTCTTGGTCGCGGTCGATGTATTCCAAGTCTTATAGGCGGCCTTGTCCTGGCGGTCGCCCGGGACCGGTCGCTGCGCAGGGCCAGAAATCTGCGAGGCGCCGATGTCGATGGAGGGCAGCGCTTCCTGCCCGAGAGCCGGGACGCAGGATAGAAGAAGCAGTGGCGCGCCGACGACGCGCTTGAACTTAGAGCGAAGCATGATGGGTCTCCTGGCGCGGTCAGCGCGCGAACGGGAATGAGATCGGCCTCGACGGCCGGTTTCTTCACGATCAGGAGAGAACGGGGGATGCGCGGGCGGAAAATCCGCGGGCCACGCTGATATTGTCGGGCAGCCTCCGATCAGGCCACTCTGGTGGTCCGCCCAGGCCCGCATTCGGCCATTCAGTCGCTGCCAACAGCGCGGCGAGAGCAAAGAAATCTCCCCCGCAATGTCCAACGGATATGCATAGAATGCAGCAATCGACGCCCTTCTGGGACGGCGCTCCGGGGAAATCGCCTTTCGAGACGTCGGAAACAACGCAGAGCCCGTGTAGCGCCGCGGAAGCCTCCGACCGCTGCGCTCCCCCTTGCTGGGGCCAAAGCGCGGTCAGCAAGAAGCCCAGTGAGAGCAGCAGGCTGAGAATCGATCTTTCGCGCCGCAACCGAATGGCTCCTGATGCCGAACCGCCGAACGTCGAGAGCGGCCGCTCACTCTCTTACGAAGGTATGGTTACGTGAGGGCAACACGGCTTTTCCGCAGGGCAATAGGCCGAAGCTGTTGCAGAATTGCCACTTTTCCTGCTTCACTGCCGCTCGTTCCGAGCAGAGCGGCGCATAGTCGGGGCCAGGACAGAGATGCGGATACTCATAATCGAGGACGAGCGCGAGCTCGCTTTCCTGCTGACGGAACGAATGCGAGCCGCCGGCTTCGTCATCGATCGGGTCGCGACGGCGACCGCCGCACTGGACGCAATCCGCGCGTATGACTATCCGATCGTCCTGCTCGACCGCCGGCTGCCGGACGCGGACGGCATATCGATCATCCCAGAAATTCGGCGAATGCGCTCCGCCACACGCATTTTGGTCGTTTCCGCGCTCCGCGACATAGACGACCGGGTGGAAGGGTTGGACGCCGGCGCCGATGATTATCTGACCAAGCCTTTCGACACCAACGAATTGCTGGCGCGTGTAAGGGCCAATCTTCGGCGCCCGGGCAACGCCGCGCTGCCTCCGGTCGTCGTGGGCGACCTTACCTTCGACGTGAATACGCGGGAGGCGAACATCGCCGGTCGTCCGCTGCTGCTGTTCAAGCGCGAGGCTCTTATGCTCGAATCGCTCATGCGACGCGCGGGCCGCGTGGTGACGCACGCGACCCTGATCGACGAACTCTACGGATTCGACGAAACAGCGCAACTGAATGCGCTGAAAACGCTCGCCTCCCGGTTGAGGCGACGGCTGGAGTCCTGCGACGCAAAAGCCGATGTGCGAAGCGTTCGTGGCGTTGGCTATCTTATCCGAGCAATTTGACGATGCGCCCGCTCCGCTCGCTGTCGAGCCGCCTCATCGTCTACTGGATCGCCGGCTCGCTGGTGACATTCTTCGCGCTGCCGCCGATTCTCAATCTCGCTATGTCGGCTCTCTCCTTGTTCGAGCCGGAGACCAATCTCGAATCCTGGACGACCCGGCGCGCTCGGACACTCGTCGCGGGCGCGTTGCGCAAGGACGAGGTGGGCGCGAAATTCATCGCGATGACGGACGATCTGCGCATCTATGCCGCCGCCAACCCGGCGTTTCGCTACGCTGCGTTGGAAATCGGCTCGAATGCGCCATTGCGCGGATCGTCCCTCGAGCTCACCCCTTATTTCCAGACGCTCCATGGCCTCGACCTACATGCAGCCGCCTTTCATCTCGAAGGCGACCCGAATCCCGATGCGCGAGGCCTCGAGCGGACGATGAACACCCCGGTCGGGCGTGCAAAAATCATCGTCTACGGATCGAAATTCCATTGGGATGACGTATTCTACCAGATATATTCGTCCTTCACTGCGGTCGGCTTGATGAGCTATGGCTTACTCGCCAGCGTCGTCGCGCTCATTGCGTTCGCCGTCGTAAGAGAGGCCCTCGCTCCACTGCGAGCGGTAGCCGCCAAAGTTTCGCAAATCGACGTGAATTCATTGCGTCAGCACATCCCGACGGACAGGCTTCCGGCGGAGCTCTCTCCCTTCATCGACGCGGTCAACACGGCGCTTCGGCGCGTGGATGACGGGGTCGCGAGGCAAAAGCGCTTCACAGCCAATTCCGCTCATGAATTGCGAACGCCCATTACCGTGCTCACCGCTCGCGTCGAAAAGCTCGAGACGACGCCGCTGAAGCTCGATATCCAACGCGACGTGCGTCGCATCCGCACGATCGTGGAGCAATTGCTGGTTCTCGCGCAAATTTCAGAAAAAGGCGTGACAGCCGCCTCCGCGCCGAACACGATCGACCTCGTCGAAGCCTTGATCGCGATCGTCGCCGATCTCGCGCCTGTCGCGCTCGACAACCACCGATATCTCGAGCTCGAGGCCCCATCCGAGCCGATTTATATTCCGGCCTATCGCTGGGCGATCGAAAGCGTCGTCATCAACTTGATCGAAAATGCCCTTCGTGCGGAGCCGGACAATGGCGTCGTTCTCGTGCGAGCGACAGCTGGCGCCGTGATCGAGGTGATCGACCACGGCCCGGGAATTGCGCCGCCCGAGCGCGGAATGGTTTTCGAGCCGTTCTGGCGTGGCGGCGATGATACGCCGGGAACCGGCCTCGGCTTGTCGATCGTGCGTGAGCTCGTCGAAAAAATGCAAGGGTCGATCGCGGTCGACGAAACCCCGGGCGGAGGCACAACATTCGCGGTGCAGCTTCCGCTGTGCGACGCCTCGACCGCTCCGCGCGGAGGTCCTCCGCAGAACGGGGAAATGCGTCCTAGATGATCGCCTGGTCGGCGCCTGAGATTTTCAAAATTTGACCGATTCCGGCGCGACGAAAATCCTTGAAATCCAGAGAAAGCGGACCTTCCGGTCGCCCAGACGAATCGCCGATTATGGCGCATCGCCGAAATTCAAACCGACCCGCCGCCCGCCCTCGGCAGGCCGATTTCCCGCTCGAAAAAACTGCGTCGAACGCCTCTTCACTCGCTCCCCGGCGGGCGATAGGTCAATATATCGTCCGCCTTCAGCCAGCCCTGCGTGCCTTCCTTGAACTGCGCCTGGGCGCGCGTCGCCTGGGTGCGCGCCTCCACATATTTGCCGGCGACGAAGAGGCCTTCCGCCGCCGCGAGCTGCGCCTTGGCGTTCTCGCCCTTGCGGAAATAGGCCATGGACAGAAACTCCCAGGCGTCGGCGCTGTCCTCGTCGCGCTGCGTGGCGTTGGCGAGCACGCTCACCGCCTCGTTCAGCAGCTTGGGATCGTCGGCCGAGACCAGCGCATGGCCGAGCAGCACGCGGATCGGCGTCGCCGCCGGCCCGGCGATGGCCGCCGCCTTGCGCAAAGGCGCGATGGCCTGATTGGCGCGGCCCGCCTCCAGCAAAATCTGCCCCTTCAACTCCCAGAAATAGGGATTCTTCGGATCGGCCGCGACCAGCGCGTCGGCGCCGCGCAAAGCATCCTCCAGCCGGCCGAAGCGATTATCGGCGATGACGCGGGCGTAGCGCGCCGGCAGCGAAAGATCGGAGATCGGATAGCGCCGCGCCACCTCGCCGGAATTGCCCATGAAGCCGACGAGCTTGGCGCGCATCAGATCGTGACGGGCCTGCAGCGCCGGCGAATCCGGGACATCGAAATAGGGCGACTGCTTGGCCGCCTGATCGAGATTGGAGATGCGCTCATTGGGCAGCGGATGCGATTGCAGATACGGGTCGATCGCCGTCGTCTTGAACAGGGATTCGCTGGCGAAGCGGTTGAACACTTCCAGCATGCCCTTGGCGGATTGATGCGTCGCCGTGAGGAAGCGCACCGCCATGCGATCGGCGGCCTGCTCCTCGCCACGCTGATAGGCGAGCAGCGAGCGCTTCACCGCCTCTTGTGGGCCGAGCAATATTCCGACGGCGCCGGCGGAATCCATGCCCACTTGTCCGTCGCGACGGTTGAAGGCGCCGCGCGCGGCGACCATGGCGCCGGCGCTGGCCAACATGCCGGCGACGGAGAGAATGGTCGCCTTGGCGAGTTCCTGGCGCCCGCGCGCCAAATGGCCGCCGGCGATATGGCCGGTCTCATGGGCGAGGACGCCGATGATCTCATTGGGCGTCTTCGCCTCCATCAGCGCGCCGGTGTTGACGAAGATCTTCTGCCCGTCGGCGACGAAAGCGTTGAAGGAGCGGTCGCCGACCAGAATAATCTTGGCCGCCGCGCTGTGAATGCCCGCCGCCTTCAGCACGGGGGCGGTGTAGTCCCGCAATAATTGCTCGATCTCCGCGTCGCGGATGATCGACACGCGCGGCCCTTCATCCTCCGCGCGCGCGGGCGCGCAGAGCGCGAAGATCAGGAGACCGGTGAGAAGCGTCCGCCGCTTGCCGCTTTTGCGATCCATGGGCGAAGAGTGGCGTAAGCGGAGACGGAAAGCAAACCGCGTCACGAGGTGGAAGGCTCTCCTTCCACCTCGCGCGAGAAAAGGCGCTGGCGCTCAGAAGCGATAGGACACGCCGCCATTGAGCGCGGCGCCGGTCAGCTTCTCGCCGGTGCGATAATCGCCGCGCAGGAAGCCGACCCAGCCCGTGTCGATGATCTGCGCCGAGACGCCGAGGCCGAATTGCGCGAAAGCGCCGGAGCGCGACACGGAGATCGGCACATAGGTGACATTCTGCTGGAAGCTCTCCTTCAGGCTGGTCTCGAACTCGTTCCAGCCGCTGACCGAGGCGAAGGGCTGGAAAGCGTATTTATTGTCGAGGACGAAGGAGGTTCCCGCCCGCAAGCCGACGCGGCCGAGCGTCGAGCGCACTGTGTCGAGCACGAGATAGGCCGGCGTCGTGCCCGCCGCCACCTGCAGCCGATCGAAATCGACGCTGGTGACATTGATCGCGGCCGAGGGCTCGATGAACCAATCATTGGGCAGAGCCCAATGATAGCCGATCGAGGCGGAGCCCGCCCAGCCGCGGCCCTCCAGCGGCTTCTCATTGAGGCCGGCGCGATAATTGGTGATGTCGGCGTTCCAGAAGTCGTGACGGAACTGCACATCGGCGAAGAAGCCGAAGCCGGTCGCCACCGCATAGACGCCGACGAAGGGCACATCGAACCGCGTCTTGGTGCCGGAGCCGAGGAGATCGTAGGAATTGGAGAGATATTGGCCGGCCATCACGCCGCCGTGCAGATTGATCTGCGTGTTCTCTATGTTGGAGAGCGATGCGTCGAGGCCGACCTGATAGCCGCTGTAGAGCGTGCGCGTCTTCTCATTGGTGATGGCGGTCCCGCCTGCGGCCGTCGGCGCGCTGGAGGAACTCGCGAGATCGGAGCGGCCGACCGCGGCGCGCGTCCATACGCCGAAGTCGACAGCGTTGGGCTTGGCGTCCGGCCGCGACTGCACGAAGGCCGAGGCGCTCTGGAAGAAGCCCGTCGTCGCCGAGCTGATCGCCGCCGCTATGCTGCCGCCGACGGCGGAGAGCGCGCCAGTGTCGAGGCTCGGCACCAGATACCATTGACCGCCGCTGAGCTCCTGCAGGCTGAAGCTGACGAGGCCGGTGTTGAGCGCCTGGGCGGCGCCGATGCTGGTGTTGGCGTTGCCGAGCTGGAACGTCGATGTGGAGCCGGGATTGGTCTTGGCGATCAGGATCGGGCTGGCGAAAAAGCCGGTCTGATTCTGGAACGGATTGACGATCACCGTCGTCACATTGCCGGCGCCGGCGCCATTCACCAGCAGCTCGCCGGCCCGCTGTCCGCCGAGATCGGCGAAGCGGGCCGCAACATTCAGCACGCCGCCGCCCGTGTAGCCGCCGTTGACGGTCAGCGAATTGGCGAGCGCCGCCGCTGTCGCGCCATTGGCGACCACCTGATTCGCCGCGGCGAGATCGAGGTTTCCATTATTGGTGAGATTGCCGGCGATGACGGAATTGACCGTCGTATTCGTCGTGCGGTCGCCGAGCGCGATCGTCGCATTATTGACGACGCTCGTCGCGCCGAGCGTGCGGCCATGGCCGAGCGAGACGCCGATCCCCTGGAACTGCGCGCCCGCCGTCGCGTCGCCGACGGAATTGTTGGTCAGCACGCCGATATTGGTGTAGTCGCCGGCCCCGACGATCAGCGCGCCATTGCCGTTATTGTCGAACTTGCCGCCATTATTGGCGAGCGCCGCGGTGACATTGAATGTCCCTGTGTTGGTCACGCCGCCGCCGATGGTTCCGGCGGCGTTGACCTTGCCCTGATTGACGAAGCCATTGGTCGTCAGCAGCGCGCCGCCGAAAATCGCGATCGTCGAACCCGCGCTATTCGTCGCGCTGCTCGCCGAGAGCGTGCGACCGGAGGCGATCGTCACGCCGGTCGCGGCGGTGGAGCTGTTGGTCAGCGCGCCGACGCCGGTGTAATCGCCACCGGAGACAGCGAGCGTCCCCGCGCCGCCATTGGCGAAATCGCCGCCGCCATTGGCGAGCGCGCCGGTCACGGTGAATGTCCCCGTATTGGCGACGCCGCCGGCGATAGAGCCAGCCGCATTGACGAGATTCGTGTTATTCAGGCCACCGGTGAGCGCGCCCGTGGAGTTCAGCGTTCCGGCGTTCTGGATCGCCGCGCCGGTGGAGGCCAGCGTTCCCGCATTGACGATCGTCGCGCCGGCGCTGTTGGTCACGCCGGTCGCGCTCAGCATGCGGCTGGCCGCGATGAAAACGCCCGGGGCCGCAGTGGAGCTGTTCACGAAGGCGCCGATATTCGTGTAGTCGCCGCCGGTGACGAACAGCGTCCCGGCGCCATTATTGGCGAAGCCGCCCGCGCCATTGACGAGCGTGCCCGTGACGGTGAATGAGCCCGTATTGGCCACGCCGCCGGCGAGCGCGCCGGCGACATTGGCCGTTCCGCTATTGGTCAGCCCGCCGGTCAGCGAGCCGGCGAGCTGATTGAAGGCGCCCGCATTGTTCAAGCCGCCGATGACGGCGCCGGAATTATTGAAGGTTCCGGCGTTCTGAATCGTCGCGCCGGAGCTGAGAGTCCCGAGATTGGCGATGGTCGCGCCGGCGGCGTTGGTCACGCTCGCCGCCGAGAGCGTGCGGCCCGCCGACACAGAAACGCCGGTCGCGGCGGTGGAGCTGTTGGTCAGCGCCCCGACGCCCGTGTAATCGCCGCCGGAGACAACGAGCGTTCCCGCGCCATTATTGGCGAAATTGCCCGCGCCATTGGCGAGCGCGCCGGTGACGGTGAATGCGCCCGCATTGGTCACGCCGCCGCCGATGGAGCCGGCCGCTTTCGTCACGCCCGCAGCGGCGTTGGTCAGCCCCCCAGTGACGGCGCCGGTCGTGGTGAAGGAGCCGCTATTGGCCACTGCGCCGGTGATGGTTCCGCCATTGGTCGCCGTCGCGCTATTCGTCAGCCCGCCATTGAGGATGGCGCCGGCGTTATTGTTGAGCGTCCCTGTATTGACGAGGCCGCCGTTCAATGTTCCGCCATTATTATTGTTGACGAGGCCGGCGTTCTGGATCGCGGCGGTCGAGGCGATCGTCGCATTATTGTTGATCGTCCCGCCGGCGCCCACAGTGAGCGCCGCGGCCGTCGCCACGCCGCCGGCGTTATTGGTCAGCACGCCGCCATTGATCGCGAAATTCGTCGCGCCGATGGTCCCGCTATTGGCGATGATGCCGCCGGTCTCGTTGATCGCATTGGCGGCGATCACGCCGCCGGCATTTTGGATCGAGCCCGCGGCCTGCGTGAGCGTTCCATTCACCGCGAGACTGCCGCCGGCGATGGTGATCGCGCCATTATTGTTCAGCGCGCCTATGTTGGTGAAGCTTCTCGAATTGACGTCGAGCGTCGCGCCGGCGTTGTTGTTGACGGTCGAGCCATTATTGGCGAGCGCGCTCGTCAGCGTGAATTTGCCGCTATTATCGATCTGCCCATTGATCGCGCCCGCGGCGAAGACCGTGCCGGCGACGCCATTGACGAGGCCGCCATCGACGGTTCCGCTCGTCGTCAGCGTTCCGCCCGTGACGGTCGCGCCATTATTGATCGTTCCCGTCGAATTCAGCGTTCCGGCGAGAACCAGCGCGCCGCCATTGAGCGCGCCGGCGTTGGTCGCCGCTCCCGATGTCGTCAGCAGGCCGCTGAGCGTGGAAGCCGCGGTGGAATTGTTGAAGGTTCCGCCCGCGCCATTGGTGATCGCGCCGGTCCATGTCGCCTGATTGTCGATCGTCCCGCTGGCGTTGGCGGCGTCGCCCACCCAGGAGCCCTGATTGACGATCTGCGCGCCGGTCGTGTTCGACAGAACATTGCCGGTCCACACGCCCGTCGATTTGTTGGTCACGACGGCCGCAGCGCCGGAATTGATGAGATCGCCATTATAGGCGCCGGAATTGTTGACGACGCCCGTATTGGTGAGCGCGTCATTGACCTTGCCGCCCTGATCGACAGTGAGCGCGCCGGAATTGGTCACGCCGCCGAGCGCGGTGAGCGTCGCGCCATTGCGCACGTAGAAATTGCCGGCGTTGCCGACCGACAATGCGCCAGCGGCGCCGCTCGTCGTTCCCGCCTTTATATCGACGGTCGCGCCGGCCGAGTTCTGCACCACATCGGTCTTCAGATCGCCGGTGACATTGAAGGCTCCGGCGAGATTGTTGACGATTCCGTTGATCGTCCCTTGCGCATTGGTCGTTCCCGAATTGGTCAGCCCGCCATTGACGACGCCCTGCGTCGCGAATGTTCCGCCCGTCACATTGACGCCGCCGCTGATCGTCGCGCCGACGGCGTTGGTCGCCGTTCCCGATGTCTTCAGCCCGCCCGTGACACTGCCGCCGGCGTTGTTGTTGAAGATCGCGGAATTGTCGACCGAGCCGGAGATCGTCGCATTATTGGCGAGCTGACCGCCAGTGACGGCGACCGCTCCGACGATCTGATTATTATTGCTCAGCAGTCCGCCCGAGACCCCGGCGCCGCCATTGAGATTGCCGGCGTTCGTCGTCGTTCCCGCCGACTGGGTCAGCTGGCCCGTGACGACGCCGCCGGCGAGATTGGAGAAGGTCCCGGAATTCGCGACCGTCCCGCTGATCGTTCCGCTATTCGTCAGCTGGCCGAGATTATTGCCGACATTTCCGGTCAGCGCGCCTGCGCCCGTCGTCGTCAGCGTATTGACGCCGCCCGTGAAGGTGATGGCGTTGGCCCCGCCGACCCCGATGATCTGGCCGGAATTCTTGATGGCGAGATCGCTGCCGATAATGCCGGCGCCGCCCGCGCCATTCGCTCCGGCCCCGCTGGCGCCCGCGCCGCCGAGGCCGCCCGCACCGCCCCGGATCAAGCCCGAGTTGTCGATCGTAAAGTTGGACCCGGCAAAGCCCGCGCCGCCATTGCCGCCGACGCCGGATCCCGAACCGCCGGCCCCGCCGGCTCCGCCCGCGCCGCCGGTGATCGAACCCTGAACCGTGACCGTGCTGTTGGCGCCGCCGCCGCCCGCCGCGGCCGTGGTGAACAGACCGGCGCCCCCGTCGCCGCCCGAGCCGCCATTGCCGCTGATCGCAATGGCGGAGCCGCCCGCCCCGCCCGCGCCGCCGGTGAGCACGCCCGCCGCGCTGACCGTGCTGGCGCCGCCGGAAGGAAGGGACTTGAGAACGAGGCCGCCGCCCGCGCCGCCGCCGCCGCCCGAGCCGGCTCCAGCCCCACCCGCGCCACCCGCTCCGCCAGCCTTGCCTGCAACGGGAGCGAAGACTGTGAATGTGTTGTCGACCGTGAAGGCGCCCCCGCCCCCGCCGCCGCCGCCGCCCTGATTCGCGGCGCCATTGGTTCCGGCCGTTCCTGCCGTATCTGAGCCGAAGCCGGAAGCGCCGCCCGCGCCGCCCGCGGCCACGCCGCCGCCGCCCTTGCCACCCGCCGAACCCAGTCCGCCGCCGCCGCCGCCGCCGAGCGCTGCGCTCGCATCGCCGCCGACCGTCCCGACCGCATCCGTCGTCGAACCGGCGGTTCCGCCGCCCGGCCCGCCGCCGACGCCGCCTGCCTGCTGGGCGTGAACCGGCCCGGAAAGACCGACAGAAAGCGCCAGGCTGAGCGCCGAGACGCCCAGCAAAAGGCCGCATCTGTGAGAATTGCCGATCGAAAGGCCGAAGGATGGGGAACGCACGCTATTGCCGCGACGGCCGGACGAACGGGTCATTCGATAGTCTCCAGAAACTCGTCAAAATCCAAACGACAAAATCACGTCGAGCGAGGCGACGCGGGCCGACTCGCGCATTTCCAGTTCTGCGATTTCTATTTTCGATCGATAAGCGCAGCAAGGCCACAGCTGCGCGCCACGGCGCGCCGCGCCCAGCGCCGCGCATGGAAACGCCCGCTAAGTGAATTACTTAAGTGTTTCTATGAATTTCTGCTTTTTGTCTGGCCGCGAGCGAATTTCGATGTCTGTGGCTATTATGCCACAGTTCGTCAATGCTCCCGCGCCAGCGCGTCCAGCGCCAGCCCGAGGCCGCGAAACGAGACGGGCGGCGCCGCATCCTGTCCGGCCGAGCCCTTCGAGGCGATGCGTCCCATCCCGTCATAGGTCCGCCAGCGGGCGAGAATCGGCTCCCCGAGAGAAACGCTGGCGACACATCCCGACGCGGGGCAGCGGCGCCAGACGAGATCGAGCGGCTGCGGATCGGCGTCGCTCAGCGTCATGCGGGGCGCCGCGTGAAAGGCGACATCGACCGGCACGACGATCGTCATGGAGAGCCCTTGCGCGCCATCCGGCTTGCCGAAGGCGCACGCGCGCTCGGCCGTTCCGGCGCATGAGCGACGGAAATCTGCAGAAACAGGACGAGAGCCGATGCGATAGGGCGAGCCATGACGAGCCTCGACGCGCGAAGACGATCTTGGTAGCCCAGGCGCGGCTGTGGCTCGAGTTGGGGGAGGGGCCGCTGGCGCAATCGCCCCGTTTCTGGTCTGCGTGATGGAACTCGGGAGAGAGGCCGAGCTTGTGGGCTTTTGCGCCGGCGTCGCGAATGCGCGCCGACGCCGGGGCAAGATATCAATCGAAAATTTGGCGGCGCGATAAACATCGCTCGGCGCCGAGGCGAGAGCCGCGGCCTCACAGCTACATTTTCCCCATGCCCATTCCGAAGCCCATGAGGCCGGTCATCGTCTCGTCGAAGATTTTCTTCTGCTCCGGCGTCAGAGCCGCCGCCAGCGGCTCCGCCGCCGATCTGACCGCGCGAACGGATTCGAGATGGATCGTCATATTGCGCTCCATATGCGCGAGCTGCTCGAGCAGCCCATGCGACGCGGCCTTCTCACCCTCCGCCGGTCGAGCGCGCTCTTCTTTCGAGGCAGCGCAAAACTCCGCGACCTTGCGCCCCGAGACACGGATCGCCTCCGCAAAGGCGTTCCATTGCGGCGTCTGCGCATCGGTCGGCTTGAGCTCCGCTTTCAGATAGGCGAGACGGCCATCCACATGTTCGGCCGTGCGGCACATCATCGGAACCATCGGGCCCTTGCCCTGCCCGTGAGCCGCCATGCCATGACTGTCGCCTTCCGTCGCCTCTCGGCTCATTCCTCCCTGGCCCATGGCGCCATGATCCATGCCGCCATGATCCATGCCTCCGTGGCCCATTCCGCTGTGGTCCATCCCATGGCTCATCCCGCCATGATCCATTCCCGATGGCGCGGGGCTCGCGGGAGGAGGCGAAGCCTGTTGCGCCGAGCTCGCGCCTGTCGGAGCGAAAGTCAGAACGCCGATGGCGGCGGCGACGATCCATGTGCGTTTTGCTTTCGGCATATCGATCCTCCCTGTGACATTCTAGAAATTCTTCGTTCGCGTTCCCGCGAGATCGTCGCGACCCGAAATCATAGCGACCGTGGCGGGCGTCGAGTCATCTATGCGACCGTGGCGGGCGTCGAGTCATCTATGTCGCCGACGTGGCTGATCAATTGCGGCAAAGCGCCCCAAAAGTCGTGAAGGGGGCGGCCGAGGCGCGCGCCTATCGGGTCGCAGAGCTCGTCGATGACGCCTCTCGCCGGCGCGTGGACGTCGGTCTTCAGCAGTTGCGCGACCAGCTCTTCGGGAAAAAGGGCCAGCGGAATTTTTCTTGGAGCATTCCTCGCGAGTCCGCTCGACCCGACGGGCGCTCGGGAACTCTCTGGGTCCTTGCGAAGCTTGACCAATGACGAGGGGAGGGCTTACAAATCAGGCATGATGAACTGGGGCGCACAGCGAAAACCATCGGCGAGCGCCATTATCGGCGCCTTGATCTGTTTCGTCGCATTGCAGAGCAGTTTCGCCTTTGCGCGAAATGTGGAAGCGCTCGGTTCTCATGCCTCCGCCGCTTTCGAGGCCGGAAATTATGAGATCTGCAGGCTCGCGCCCGCGTCGGATCCAGACGCGCCGAGCCAGGAACGCCATACGGCCGATCAATGCTGCTTTCTCTGCGCGTCCGGCAGTCGTGACGATCAGCCTACTCTGCTTTTCTTCTTCGCCATTGTCGCCGATTTTCTCGCCCCTCTGACCTCGACCGAGGTCGCCGATAGGCGCGTCGACACTGTCGACCGACCCCTTACGACCTGGACGAGCTCTCATTCTTCCCGCGCTCCGCCGCGTCTGTCCTGAGCGCTTCTCCCGCTCTGGAGCGGGAAAATCGTTCGGGGCGGGTCCCGCTCGTGCGGCCTCTCGCTTCGCCGCCATCGCGAGTTCGAGGCTCCAGCGGAAGCCACATCATGTTCAGAACCAATGGCCGTTCGATCGGCGACCTCTTCGAGCGCAACAAGCGCGATCTTCTCGACTGTCTGACGCGTCGTGTCGGCTACGAGGACGCTTTCGATCTTCTACAAGAGACCTTTGTGCGGATGCTGCGGCGTCGGGAGGTCGGCCCGATCGCCGACGAGGACGCCTATCTACGAACGACGGCGATCAATCTCGCGCGCGACTTCTCCCGTCATTCCCGGAGCGTGGCCAAGCACGTCGCGCCAGGCGACATCCCGGCCGAGATCGCCGAGACCGGGCTCGATCCGTCACAAGTCTGCGAGGCGAAGGAAAGCGCCCGCTTGCTGTATGCCGCAATGAAAGGACTCCCACCCAAGTGTCGGGAAGTCTTCATCTTACGTCGCTTCCATGATCTTTCGCCGGACGAAATAGCGCAACGGCTGGGCATTTCCCGAAACATGGTCCTCAAGCATCTGCGGCTGGCGCTGGAGAGGTGCCATGCGGCGCTCGACTAAATTTTTGTCTCGAGACGCTCACCTTATATCGCTGTCCGCATCCGTCCTGCTAAAGTAGTGGATCAATGGCGACGATAACGCCCTATAAGAGGCAGATTGGCGCGGAGATGGAGGAGGATGACGCTCCCCGTGATCGGGCGAACCGTCGGAGAGCGGCCATCGAATGGTGGACGCGCCTCGACAGTCGCGCTCCGACTCCGCAGGAGCGCGAGGCGTTCGTCATTTGGCTGACGGATGATCCAGCCAACCGCGAGGCGTTCGAGAAGGTTTGCCGCATCTGGGGCGATCTCGAGGACCTGCGGCCGCTGATAGACGCCTTCGAAGTGCCGCCGCCGCGCCGAACGCGGCGCGTTCGCGTCGCCGCCGTCCTCTCGGGGCTCGCCATAACGCTGTTGTCCTATGTCTTTTTCGACGACGCCTGGATCATGTTGCGAGCGCAGACCCGCACCGGCGTCGCGGAGACGCGGACCATTCGGCTCGTCGACGGATCGCGGATCGAGCTCGGCCCTCGCTCGGCCATCTCGCTCGATTTCGACGAAGGCAAGCGCAATGTGACCCTCCTGAAGGGCGAGGCTTGGTTCGACGTCGCGCCGGACGCCGGCAGGCCCTTTTCCGTTCTTGTCGCCCGCGGCTCGGTGACGGCTCTCGGCACGAGCTTCGACATCTCGACCACGGGGGAGCGAACGGAGATCACTGTCGCGCAGCATCGCGTGCGCGTCATGACGGGCGGCCCGGCGATCATCGTCGATGAAGGCGAGCAGAGCGCTTTCGGGCCGGGCGTCGCCGCGGTCGATCCATACCGGGTGCAAGTCGACCATGTCGCCGCATGGCGTCGCGGCAAGCTGATTTTCGACGACAAGCCGCTCGCCGAGGTCGTCTCCGTGCTCGGACATTATCTGAGCGGATATATTCTCATTCTCGATCCGTCGATCCGAGAAAGGCGCGTGAGCGGCGTGTTCGACGCGGCGGATCCGATCGCCGCCATCTCCGCGATCGAGAAGGCTCTCGGCCTTCGCGCTCTCGATCTCGGCTATCTCGTCGTGCTCACGGGATAAGAGAGGATTTTTTTTGCTCGTCGACCTCCCCGCGGGAGGGGTCGGTTCGTCCTTGTCTGAGTGGGAGGCGTGGCGCCTGCCGCCAGGCGACGGGACAGGACCAAAACGAGATGTCGGATCGGATTCCTCACGGCAGCAAGTCAGCGAAGGGTGGGATGATGGGGGCGACGGCCATCCTGACCGCGATGGGCGCTCTCGCATTCGGATCGAACGCGGATCGCGCCGAAGCGCATGCGCAGATGCCGCAGAAGGAAATCGCCGAGATTATCCGAAGCTACGATATTCCGGCCGGCCCCATCTCGACTGCGCTCAACAGCGTCGCTGACGCGAGCGGCGTGCGCATCGTCTATGACTCGCGCCTGACCCGCTCGCATCGGACGAGAGGCGTCTCTGGATCGCATAGTCTCGCGGCGGCGCTAGCGGAAGTCCTGTCGGGAACGGGGCTGAGCTACGAGCTGTCTCCGAACGGCAAGTCGGTGCTGATCGTCCTGGCTCAAGCCGGCGACACTCGCACCGATGCGAGCGCTGCCGGCGCCACGCCTCTGCCGACGATCGATATCGGCTCCGAGCCCAATCGTCCGACAAGCCGCCCCGGCTCTGGCGCGGGCAGCCAAGGGCCGGGAGATCGGCACACCGGCTACAACGCCAGCCGCGCGCCCTCGACGCTGAAGACCGACACGCCGCTGCTGAAGACGCCGATCGCGGTCGAGGTGGTGACGCGCC
The DNA here is from genome assembly GCF_009936375.1 of Methylosinus sp. C49. Taxonomy (GTDB): domain Bacteria; phylum Pseudomonadota; class Alphaproteobacteria; order Rhizobiales; family Beijerinckiaceae; genus Methylosinus. The sequence goes on from NZ_AP022332.1 coordinate 448,255, forward strand.
AGACGATGGACGATCAGCAGGCGATCTCCGTTGGGGATGCGCTGCTATCCAACGTCAGCGGCGTGACGCCGGCGACGAACGTCTTCGATCTGTTCAAGGTTCGCGGTTTCTTCAATACCGTTGGCAACGTCTACAAGAACGGCCTCATGGAATACAGGCTCCGCAATCTCGACACGACCAATCTGCAGTCGATCGAGGTGCTGAAAGGCCCGGCGGCCATGCTATTCGGCCGTGGCGAACCCGGCGGAGTCGTCAATATGGTGGTCAAGCGGCCGCTGGAGACGCCCTACTACTCGTTGCAGCAGCAAGTAAAGTCCTTCAGTGGAACGCGCACGACGCTGGACGCCACCGGACCGCTGACCGAAGACAAATCGATCCTCTATCGCTTCAACGGCGAATTCTACAGCACCGATTCCTATCGCAATTTCGTCCGCGACAGGAATGTCTTCATCGCGCCGACGATCTCGATTCATCCGGTCGAACAGTTTCGGATGAACATCGATTTCGAATATCAGAACAAGACCTGGGTCGACGATTATCCCGTTCTGCCGGCTGTCGGGGGACGCCCCGCCAATATTCCAGTCAGCCGCTATCTCAGCGCTCCGACCGTGATGACGACGATGCCCGATCATTTCGACAGGAAGCGCATCGCCTATGATTGGACCTACGACTTCCTTCCCAACTGGAGCCTGACAAATCGACTGAGCTACTATAATGTCGGCACGAGAAACGAGAATGTGACCGGAACGAGTTTCAATGCGGTGACGGGCGTATTGAACCGCGCATTGAATTATTTTCCCGGCTATACGGATAGGAGCTTCGCGACCAATCTCGACCTGAAGGGAAAATTTACAACCGGCCCTCTCGAACATTCTATATTGCTAGGCTACGATTATTTCGCCACTTTCCTGCCGACCTACACCTATTATTTCTACAACCCGACGAGCGCGATCAACATCTACGCTCCTGGTTATTCGCGGCTGGAAAACCCCTATCGAAATCCTGTTTACGGCGTGGCGGGCCAAAAGTGGACCGGCGTCTATGGTCAGGACATGATCTCGTTCCTGGACGATTCCGTCCATGTGCTGCTCGGCGGGCGCTATGATTGGACTGACTATGGCTCCAACAGAATCTCTTCCTCCGCTTATTTGGCCAGCACCTCCTACGTGAGTGTCCATGCCGAAGCTTTCAGTCCTCGCGTCGGCGTCGTCTATCAGCCCCTGTCCTGGTTGTCGCTCTATGGAAATTTCACCCAGTCCTTCGGAGCGAACAATGGCACGACCACGGCGCTCATGCCGCTCGCGCCGCAGAAGGGCGAGCAATTCGAAGGCGGCGTGAAGGCGGAGCTGCTCGACAAGCGCCTCACGCTGACCATGGCCTATTTCGATATTTTCAAGACCAATATTCCCTATACGGATCCGACCAATTCGAATAACACGCTGCTGATCGGCAAGGCGCGCAGCCAGGGATTCGAGTTCGATCTGACGGGCCGCATCGATGACAATTGGAGCGTCATCGCCAATTACACACATGACGATGTGCGCACGATGCAGGGGGCGAGTTCCTATAATCCGTTGACGCTCATCACGACGCAGCTCGCGATCTCGGGCTCGAAATTGGCTGCGAGCCCTCGGAACTACGGAAATCTCTGGGTGAAATACGACGCCGATGGGGATCTGCTCGGGCTGAGCCTCGGCGCCGGGGTATCCGTCTACGAGAGCTCCTTCGGCGACACCGCCAATACCTTCGTTCTGCCGAGCTATGCGCTGCTCAATAGCATGATCGCCTACAGCACGAAGGTCGCGGGATACACCGTCACCGGCCAGCTCAACGTCAAGAACATAACGGACGTGACCTATTATCCGACCTCGACCGATCGCTACACGATCCAGACCGGAACGCCGCGCACTTTCCTCGGCTCTCTGCGCGTGGAGTTCTAAGTCCGTTTGCGAATTCGGCGGCCGACTGAAACGAGGGTGCGATCCATCTGGTAGGAGCGACGAATGATGCGGGAACAAAAGTCGAAGCTCGCGGCGCTGCTGATCGCAGCTCTCACAGTCGGAACCTGTCACGGCGCCGCAGCGCGGGACCAGGCGGTGACGCTCCGCTTCGCGCTGACGGCGGATGGCAAGGATGTCGGTTGCGCTGCGCCTCTGTCCAATCTCGGTAGCGGGCGCCTCGAGACGAAGCTGCACGACGCCCGCTTCTATATTCACGACGTGAAGCTCATCGACGCGAAGGGCGTGCGCACGCCCGTCGCTCTCGTGCAGAACGACTGGCAATATGCCGGCGTCGCTCTGCTCGACTTCAAGGACGCGCGCGGCGGCAACACGCCTTGCACCGACACCAATCCCGCAAAGAACACGACGGTCGGCGGAACCGCGCCAGCTGGCGCCTATGTAGGACTCGAGTTCTCGATCGGCGTGCCGGTCCAGGGCATGGCGGACAACAAGATCGTCTCGCTCAATCATTCGAGCACGGAAACCGCGGCCCCGCCGCTCGACATCGCCGCCATGGCGTGGAACTGGCAGGCCGGCCGCAAATTTCTTCTCGTGGAAGTCATTCCGCCCGCGCCGTACATCACCAAGTCCGACGGCTCGAAGACGCGGATATGGATGACGCATATCGGCTCGTCGGGCTGCAAGGGCAATCCGGCGACGGGCGAGATCGTCTCCTGCGCGCGCGAGAATCGCTTCACCGTCACCTTCGACCGATTCGATCCCAAGACCCAACGCGTCGAGTTCGATCTGACGCGCCTGTTCGAGAACACCGATCTTCTTGTCGACAAAGGTGGCGCGATCGGCTGCATGACCGCGCTGGACGATCCAGAATGCCCGGCGATCTTCTCGGCGCTCGGTCTCAATCTCGCGGAAAGCGCTCCAGGCGCTGGCGACGCCGGCAAGCAGACGAAACCCGGCGTCTCGCCGGTCTTCAAGGTCGGAGCCGCCAAGCCGCCGAAGATCGTGGGCGGCAAGCAATGAAACGCGCGCCGCTTCGCTCGCGTTCGTAGCCGATATCGCCGCGGCGGCGAGCGCGCCGCAACGGTGTGGCGCGCTCGCCCTGCATGCATGACGGGACGACCGCGACTCTCGAAGAGCTCATCGATAATCACGCGCGACGCTGCCGCTGGATCGATCTCTCGGCGCGCGTCTCCGGGCCATTGGAGGCCCGCGCCACAAACGTGTATTGGCGCAATCTATACTACGTACGCAATGTATATATTTTTTACACTCAGCTATTTTCGGCCAACGGCGAGAAAAATATGCGGTTTTGTATTGCAATTGGAGAATTTTCAGCCATTATATATTTGTCGCATGGCTGAACGCCGCAGATGCGATGCTTTGTCTATTCTGTATAATACAGACAGACCGGCTCAACTCGGCGTTTTTCAGGAGGAAGCAATGGCTATCAAGATCGCCAAGAAGGAAGTTCTCCCGGTCGTCGGTCGTCTGGGCGCGATGTGCAGCTCGTGCCCGATGTGCGGCCCGCTCTGCCCCTGATCGGCAGGCCGCCCCCGTCGCATTCGCCGGGGGCGGCGTCTCGAGACCTGCGGTCGTTTTCTTGGAGGCCTGTTTCGATATGCAGATCGGCTTCAATTTCACGCTCAACGCGACGCTCGACATGGTCCAGCGGATGATCAAGACGCGCCAGATCGACTATTGTGAGCTATTGATCGACAATTTTCTCCATGTCCCCCCAAAAGAGCTGGAGACGACTCTCGATTGCCCGATCGCATTTCATATCATGTTCTCGAAATTTCTCGAGAGTGACGACGAGGTCCTCGGCAAGCTGGCGAAGCGGATACGGATTCTCATCGACGCATTGAACCCGATCTATGTGTCGGACCATTTGCTGCGTTTTACGCACGAAGGCAGATGCTTCTACAATTTGGGCGAAATAGATTACGAGACGCAATTCGACGCCGTTCGACAGCGCGTCGAGAAGTGGCAGGATTTGCTCGGACGTCGCCTCTATCTCGAAAATTTTCCATCGATCATGGAGGGCGGGTGGGATGCGCCGGCCTTTTATCGGCGCCTATCCAAGGAGACCGGCGCGGGCGTTCTCTTCGACGCGTCGAACGCCGTCTGCGCGAAGCACAATTGCGGCGCGCCGCTCGATCTCTGGAACGACATCATCGAGACGACGCAACATTTTCATGTCGCGGGCTATGCGCAGTCATTCAGCGCGCCTCACGTCATCGTCGACGCGCATGATCGAGAGATGGCGCCGGACACGATCGAATTCCTGTCCTCGATGCGCTCGTCGTTCGACAAGCCCGGCGCGACCATCACCTACGAGCGCGACATCAACATCGACTATGATTCGATTGCAGTCGATCTGCAGCGTCTGCGCGAAATATTCCCCCGCACTCAGGAGCTCGAGCATGCCGATCTTGTCGCCTGCGCCAGCTAGAATCGACGCCGATCTCTACGCCGATCTCATCGACCCTGCGCGGCTCGCGACCTATCCGCGCGAGTCCCGCTCCTATATCCGCATCGACATAAGCCTTCGCGCCTATTGGCACACGCTGTTCGACACCTGCCCATTGCTGCTCGATCTGTCCGGCCCGGACGGAGCCTCGATCTTCCATCCTTTCATGGCCTGGGCCAAGCAGGAGAAGCTGTCCTTCGATTGGACCTATTTTCTCTGGGTCTATCAATGGCTGGCGCAGTCGGAGTTTCGGGACCGGCTGAGCGAGGAGCTATTATTGTCGATGATGACGGCCTCCGCCGCTCGCTGGCTCGGCTATGATCGCAATGTCGACGACCTCGGCGTCGTGATCGGCACGCCTCTGATCGATTCAGTCGTGGTCGGCTGGAAGATGGACAGCGTCTATTGCGGCCTGAACCAGGTGGAGCGCCTCGAATTCGAGGAGCCGCTTCCGGCGCCGGACGGCCTGTTCGGCTATTTCTTCACGCCAAGTCTCAGACTCGGTCATTTTCCCGGCTGGCGGCCGATACCGCGATGATCGAAAGCGGCTTCTGGCGCGGATATTGGCCGTTGCTCGTCAGCATCGGCTCCACGCAGCTCGTGCTGCAGGTGGATATCATCACGCTGGGGTGGCTGGGGGGCGACGCGCAGAGCGCCTATGTTCTTCTCACGCGTCTGGCGCTGCTCGATCTCGTGCTGATGACAGCCATGGGAACGGTCGCCTCGACCATCGTCGCGCAAAGGCGACGCGCAGCCGACGGGGCGACAGCGATCGGCGGCGCGCTGTTTCTCGCGGCGATCGGCGGCCTGTTCTGCGGGCTTCTCGGCTTCATCTTCTATCCCAGATTGGCTGCGTTGGCGGCGGGCGAGGGGGAAGTCGCGGCGCAGATCGAGACGGCTATCTACCTATACACGGTCGCCACGCCCCTGCGCTTCTCCGTCACCGCCGCCATTCTCATTCTCCATGCGCTGGACGAAGGCGTTTCCATCATTCGCTGGAAATTGATCGAAGGCGCATTGAAGATCGGAGGCAATCTCCTCTTCGTCGGGGTTCTGGGCTCAGGGCTTCAGGGCTGCTTCGCGAGCGGGCTCGTCGTTGCGATCGTCTCGTCCATATGGTGTTGGCGCATCCTCTCTTCGCGTTACGGAACACCATTCCAAATTCCGAGCTGTTCCTTGGCGAGGGATTTCTTGCGTTCGACAGCCTGGGAGTCGCAGCGCACTGTCGCGGTGCATTTCGCGGTAACTGTCGGCGTCATGCTTTTCGCGGCCCCCTGGCTCGGACATTACGACATTTCTCGACTGAGCGCCTATGCCGCCGGACAGACGCTGATGCTCCTCGTCTTCGCGCCATTGCTGGCGCTCACGCGCTTTCTCTCTTTCCGACTGGCGCGCGTCGGGGACGACGTCATCGCGCCGCTCGTCCGCGCGCTTTGGCTTCGCGGCGCGCCCATCTCTTTCTTCGCTGCGCTCGTGCTGTTCACGAGCCGCGATCTGCTCGGCGATCTGTACGGTCAGCAGGGGCCTTGGTGGTCGTCCCTGATCGTGGCGCTCGCCATCTCACTACCGCTTCGACACGCGGCCAATACGACGAGGGCCGCGCTGCTGTCGCGCGGAGCTTTCGCCGAGGTCGCAAAAGCGGACAGCGTCGCGCTCTGGGCCTGCGCCGTGCCTCTTTTGGCGTTGGGACTCGCGGCCGATTCGCCGCCTCTGACCTATACGTCGCTGATCGTCCCCGAGGCTATCTGCGCGCTGTGGCTCTGGCGACGTCTCGCACTGCCCAGGAACAGCATGCACGCGAACGCGGCCCTCTGAAAAGCCGTTATCCGCAAAGGGCTCCGAGAGAAGACGCGACGCGAGAGAGCGGGAGGTTGCAGGACCATGCCATCCGAACATGCGCCAGTTTTGATCGTTGGCGGCGGATATGCGGGGCTGACGGCCGCGCTGATGCTTTCCATCCGCGGCGTTCCGTGCCGGCTCGTCGAGCGCCGCGCCGCGCTCTCCGATCATCCCAGAGCGCACGGGTTCAATCTTCGCAGCCTCGAGCTGCTGCGGCAGGTTCCTGGCCTCGAAAACGACCTGCGCCTCGCCACACGTGCTGCGCCCGGCGATACGACGATCATGGTCGCTGAGACGGTCACCAGCTCGCCCATAAAGATAATGGCGACGCCGGGCGGATTCGATCCGCGTCCGCTCTCGCCGGCGATGCTGTGCAGCGCCGGCCAGGATCGCGTCGAGCCGGTGCTGCTTCGACATGCGCGAGCGCATGGCGCCGACATTCGCTTTTCGACAGAGCTCATCCATGTCTCGCAAAACGCGGACAGTGTCCGCGCCTGTCTGCGCGACACGGAGAGTGGAGAGGAGACGATCGTCCATGCCGACTATCTCGTCGCCGCCGATGGAAGCGGCAGCGCTATCCGCAGAACGCTCGGCGTCGACATGATCGGACTCGACGGCGTGTCTCATGCAGTATCCATTCTCTTCCAAGCCGATCTGTCGATCGCGATGGGGAAGCGCGGCTTCCTTCTCTGCTACCTGCGTCATCGCGACTTCACGGGAGCCTTCGTCAGCTGCGACGATCCCGACCGTGGGCAGCTCAATGTCGAATATGATGCGGCTCGTGAAACCGTGTCGGACTTCGACGCCGAGCGATGTGAGAAGCTCGTGCGCGCGGCGCTCGGTCAACCCGATCTCGACGTCCAAATTCTGAACGTCCTTCCCTGGCGGATGTCGGCGTTGCTCGCCGAACGAATGAGCCTCGGCCGTGTGTTTCTCGCCGGCGACGCGGCCCATATAATGCCGCCGGTCGGAGGCCTCGCCGGTCAAACCGCGATCCAGGATGCGGCCGATCTCGCCTGGAAGCTCGCCATGGTGATCAAGGGCGAGGCCGGCGCGGCTTTGCTGGACAGCTATGACGCCGAGCGCCGCCCGGTCGCGCAGCTCTCGATCGCGCGTGCGACCGAGAATTATGTGGAGCGGCTACGTCAGGATCGCTCCGATCTCTCCGACGCCTTTGGTCGAGTCAACTATCTCGACGCCGCGATGAGCTATCGCTATCGATCGCCGGCAATTTCCTTGGACGAGCCGGACGATGGACTGCCGGCGGACGATACGCTGCATCCCAGCGGAAAGCCCGGGTCCCGACTCGCGCATGTTCCGCTCGTCAGAAACGGCGTCGAGATTTCGACGCATGATCTCGTGGGACAAGGATTTGTGCTGCTCGCCGGTCCCGCCGGATCCGCATGGATCGAGGCCGCGCGAGCGCTCTCTGGCGACGAAGACGCGCCGTTGAGAGCCTTTCTGATCGGCGTGGATGTCGATGATCCGACCGGCGCATTTCTCTCGCGAACCGGGCTCGGACCGAGTGGAGCGCTGCTCGTGCGCCCCGACGGCTTCATCGCATCGCGATCAGTCGACGGGAGCGCGGATTCCGAAGCAATTCTGAGGCGCTCCCTCGATCGCGCGCGCTGTCTCGATCGGCGTGAAATCCCCCCTTCGCCGCCCGCATACGCGTCGATGGCCAAAGTCGTGCTGTGAGGAGCCATGTCAGCCCCAAAAAGTCGGTTTCCGAAAATCATCCCGGCTCGCGGAGCGTTCCGCGGCGTCGTGCTGGGTCTCGCCGCGACATACGCCGCGCTCGCGCTCGAACCGGCAGTGAGCTGCCCGGCTCCGTCCAATGGAGATGGGGCCGGCTGTCACGACAAAATGACAGAGACGACGCGAGGAAACGCCGAGGCCGGCTCGAACATTCTGCAGCTCCTGGTGAGCTGGCAGGCCTGCTTCACGAAAGAAGCCGTGACGGATCAGAATTTCCAGGCGATCGTCGAGGCGTGTGATCGCGCCGCGACCTCATCCAATTTGAGCCGCAAGGAGCGAGAAAGGCTTACCTATCGGCGCGCGAAAATCCTTCAGACGGCAGGAAAAGTCGGCCCGGAGGCACGATGAGCGTTCCTTTGTCGAGAGCGCTCGTCGACCGCGCCGGAGGGGGCGTCGCCGAACGGCGCGCGCTTATTTCGGCAGGTCCCAATCGCGCGGCCGAGCACTCGGATCAGGGCGGCGCCATGGCGAGATCGACGTCGACACGGGCGCTCTCGTCGTTCTCCCTGCCGGCCGGACGAGCGCCACAGCAGCACGATCGGGTTCCGCGATGGGCGCCACGCCCCCTACGCCGCTCCTCAAAACCCATCGCCACCAGCGCTGGCCACAGGCGCGATCGATGTCAGCGCGGCGAGGGCTATGGCGACGACGAGCAGCAGCGTCGCCGCCAGCGGCAGGCGGGAGGTGGCGATCTCGTCCACGGAGTCGGCGCGCTTATAGCCCGTGACCATGGCGCGCACGAGATTCTCGCGCTTCACCAGCACATAGGAGATCACCGCCGCGATATGAATGAAAACGGCCGCCGCCAGCACATAGAATCCCTTCCTGTGCAGCGAGGTGAGCAGCAGGCTCGTCTCCTTGCTCACCGCGCCGGCGAAGGGGCCGACGTTGAAAATCTCGTCATTGGCGAAAAGGCCCATGGTCGCCTGCGCCAATAGGCCGAGCAGCAGCGCGACGACCATCAGCGCGCCGAGCGGATTATGCCCGGCGTAGAGCGGCGCGCGGCCGCGCAGCAGGCCTCGCCCATAGAGCCACGCCTCCCGCGGATGCCGCAGGAAGCTGGCGAAGCGCGCGTGCTTGGCGCCGAAGAGGCCCCAGAGCACGCGAAACGCGACGAGCGTGAGAACGGCGTAGCCGAAGCGCACATGCCAATCGAACCAGGCGACGCCGAGCCTGTTGGTCACATAGGCGCCGACGAAAGAGACGACGAGCGACCAGTGGAACAGCCGCACCGGCAAGTCCCACACCAGACGCTCTTCTTTCGATTGCGCGTCCGCCGCCTTTGTTTCGGGCGGCCTGTCGATCACCGTCATCTTACGTCTCGTCGCGCTCGTTGGGCCTGGCTATTTCGCCTTGTAGGAGTCGTGGCAGCCCTTGCAATCCTGGCCGAGATTGGCGACCGCGGTCTTGAAGGCTTCCGTCGCGCCCTTCTCCTTGCCGATCGCATCGGCGAAGACATGGGCGTCCTCCTTGAACTTGGCGAGCTTCTTGTCGAATTCCGCCTTCTCTTTCCAGATTTCGGCTTTCGCCTTGCTGTCCGGCTCGCCGACATTGGAGACATCGGGGAAGGATTCGTCGAGCAGGCCGGCGATATAGGCGATGCGCTCGGATCGCTTCTTGGCCTCCGCCTCGTCATAGGGGGCGTTGCCTCTGGCGACGGCGCCGAACCAGCGGAAGAAATTGCCGATCAGCACGAATTCCGCCTTGCGATTCTCCACCGCGATTTTCGCCGGCGTGGGGCCGGGCGCCTGCGCGGAGGCGGAATTCAGAGCGACGCAACCGGCGATGAGCGCGCCGCCGAGGAGAGCGAGCGAGCGCTTCGAATACAGACTCATGATCGTCCCTTTATATTCCGAGGTTGAATGCTCAAATCTTGCCGGATTTATGGCTCTCTTGCCATTGCCGCACGAATTGGAGCGTCTCCGAGACATGCTTGATCGGGTCCGAGCTGACAAAGGTCAAGCCGATTTTGCCGTCCGGCGTCACGACATAGGAGATGCGGTCGGAAACCGTGTCGCCATTCTGCGTCGGGCGGTCGCGCTTTGCGTCATAGGCGTTGATGACGGTAAAATTCGCGTCCGCCGCGACGGGAAACTTGTCGCGGCATTCCTTGGTCGAGAAATCGCGCTGCGTCTCGATCGTGTCGGCGGAGACGCCGATCAGCGAGGCTCCGGCGGCGGCGAAATTGTCGTAATTCTCGGCGAACTCATGCGCCTCGATCGTGCAACCGCGCGTGAAGGATTTGGGATAGAAGTAGAGGACCACGGGGCCTTTCTTCAGCGCCTCGGCGAGAGAGAACACGAAGTCCTTGCCGCCAATGGCGGCTTGGGCGCTGAAATCAGGCGCCGCGACGCCCGTCTTCAATGCGGCGGAGGCCGGGATGGTCGCGAGAGCGACCGAGAGAATCGTGAAAATCGCGAGCTTACGCATATTTCGGCCTCACTTGGCGGCGGTGGCGGGCGCAGCGGCGGCCGGCGCGGCGGGAGCCGGCGGCGTGATCTTGGCCAGCGTTCCGCCTTCGTCCTGATAATCGAGCACGCCGATCGCGCCGACGACATGATAGCCGAGTCCGGCGAGAATATCGCCGACGGCGCCGGCGCGATGCGCACGATTGGAAACAGTGACGATCAGACGATCGCGCGGAATAAAGGAGAGGGATTTCTGAACCTCCTTGGTCTGGATGCTCAGATACACCGGGAAGCCGCCATTCTTGGTCAGCTCGTCGGGCCGACGAATGTCGAGGACGAGAAGATCCTCCGGCTTCGCCAGCAGAGCGTCGAAGGCGGCGCGATTGAGGCGCAGCGTCTTATAGGTATAGGCCGGATCATTCTGCGGCGTAACGGGCGCCGCAGCGGGAACGGCGGGCGCCGCGGCCTGCTGCGCGCCGGCGTCGGTCGTCGGAAGCGCGGTCGAGGCGACGCCGAGCGCCAGGCCGAGGACGAGCGTCGAGGCTCTCATTGCTGTGTCCTTTTCTCTCTCAGGCGCGCAGACGCGCATTGAAGAAATCGACGGTGCGTTTCCAGGCGAGCTCGGCGGCCGCGGCGTCATAGCGCGGCGTCGTGTCATTATTGAAACCATGCTGCACGCCCGGATAGACGAAAGCCTGATAATCGACATGCGCAGCTTTCAGCGCCGTCTCATAAGCCGGCCAGCCGGCGTTGATGCGATCGTCGACGCCCGCATATTGGATGAGCAGCGGCGATTTGATCTTGGCGACCTCCTCGGCCGGCGGCTGCGCGCCGTAGAAGGGAACGCCGGCGGAAAGATCGGGCAGCTTGGTGGCGAGGAAATTGACGACGCCGCCGCCATAGCAGAAGCCGACCGCGCCCACCTTGCCATTGCCGATCGGGCAGGTCTTCAGCGCGCCATAGGCGGCGATGAAGTCGTTGCGCGTCTTGGCCTGATCGAGCTTGGTGAAAAGGTCGCGCGCCTTGTCCTCATCGCCCGGATAGCCGCCGAGCGGCGCCAGAGCGTCCGGCGCGAAGACGATGAAATCCGCGAGCGCGAGACGGCGGGCGATGTCCTCTATATGCGGATTGAGGCCGCGATTCTCATGGATGACGAGCACGGCCGGCAATTTGCCGCTCGCGTTGGCGGGCTGGACGAAATAGCCCTTCACCACGCCATTGCCCTCCGGCGAAGGAACCTCGATCGTCTTGCCGATGATGCGAGGATCGTCCTTCTTCACCACCTCCGCCTCGGCGAAGCGCGGCAGCAGCTCCTCGAGAAAGGCGGTCGCGGCGGCGGCGCCGATGGCGATCTTCTTGGCGCTCTCGACGAAGCCGCGACGATCGATGTCGCCATGCACGAAGAGATCGAAGAGCTTCAATATTCCGGGCGGGAACTCGTTTGCGATCTTACGCGTCATGGGTCTGTTCCTCGGGTCTCTCAACGAGCGAGTCGGGGCTTGTAGATTTCGTGGCAGGTTTTGCAGACTTGCGTCGCCTCACGCGCGGAGGCGGCGGCGGCGTCGAACTCGCCTTTGTCGACCTTGGCGACGACATCGGCGATGAGACGCGAGCCGTCGCGGGAGATCGCCACGGCGTCATCCTTGCCGCGCTTGGCGAAATAGTCCTCCGTATAACGGAAACCGTCGAGCAGAATTTCCGCATCCTCTTTCGCGGCCTGCGAATTTTGCGCGGTGATGTCCGGCTCGAAATATTTGATCGTCTTTTCGAGATCGCGCATCAGATCGTCGTCGTAATCGCGCAGGTCCAGCGCGGCCAGCGCCGGCGTGGCGATCAGCATCGCGCAGAAGGCGAGACGCACGTGGGAATTTCGATAAGCTGAGATGCGGCTCATGGCGCTTTCTTGAGATCCTGCGTCGAGATGTCTGCTGTGCCGAGGGCGCGCCGGGGGGCGTTCTCGCGGCGCGCGCCGCCGCGCCGCGAGCAAGATCGGCGTGTCGCGCCGGAGCCGCGAGGGCTCCGGCCGAGTCTGATCGTCACGCGAGAATGTCGTTCACGACCTTGCCGTAGACGACTGTCGGGCGCTCGGCGCGGCCGGCGCGCAAATAGATCGTCTTGAGGTGATCGAGACCCAGGAGCTGCAGCACGGTCGCGTGCAGATCATAGGTGTCGACCGGATTCTCGACGGTCTTGAGGCCGAGCTCGTCGGTGCGGCCATAGGTGAGGCCGTGCTTGACGCCGCCGCCGGCCAGCCACTGGGTGTAGCCCCAGGGATTGTGGTCGCGACCGTCGCCGCTCTGGCCGTAGGGCGTGCGGCCGAACTCCGAGGTCCACACGATGAGCGTGTCGTCGAGCAGGCCGCGCGACTGCAGATCGGCGAGCAGGCCGGCGACCGGCTTGTCGATGGCGCGCGCATGGGCGCTGTGATTGCGCTCGAGCTGGCGATGCGCGTCCCAGCTGGCGTCGTCGCCCTGGCCGAGGCCGGAGATGGGGCCGGACACCACATGCACGAAGCGCACATTGCGCTCGACGAGGCGGCGGGCGCGCAGCAGCACAGTGCCCATGTCGCGCGTCGCCTCGTCGTCGAGGCCGTAGAGCGCCTTGGTCGCCTCGGTCTCCTTGGAGAGATCGACGGCCTCCGGCGCCGTCGCCTCCATGCGATAGGCGAGATCATAGGAATTGGTGCGCGCGGCGAGCTCGCTGTCCTGCGGACGCGCAGCGGAACCGATATCGTTGAGCCGATGCAGCAGGTCGAGGCTCTCGCGCTGCTGCTGCAGGCCGATCAGCTCCGGCGGCGCCTGATGGAGGATCGGCTGCGCGCCCGGGCGGAAGGCCGTGCCCTGATAGACCGCCGGCAGGAATCCCGAGCTCCAATTGACCGAGCCCGCGCGCGGCTCGCGCTGGCCGCCATAGAGCACGACATAAGGAGGCAGATCGGGATTGGCGGAGCCGAGCGCATAGGCGACCCAGGCGCCGAGCGACGGACGGCCGGGCGAAAGATCGCCGGTATTGAGCTTCAGGATCGAGATGTCATGCGTGGCGCCGACGGTGACGCTGGATTTGACGAAGGTCAGTCTGTCCGCCTGCTGCGCGAGATTGGGCAGCAGGTCGGAGAACCAGGCGCCGCTCTGGCCATATTGCTTCCAGCTGCGCTTGTTGGAGACGAAGAGCTTGCCGACGCCGCCCTGAGTCGATGTCTTGATGCCCTCGAGGAAGGAGGCCGGAATGTCCTGGCCGGCGAGGCGCTCGAGCTCGGGCTTGTAGTCGAAGAGATCGAGCGTGCTGGGCGCGCCGTCCAAATGCAGCCAGATGACCGATTTCACCTTGGCGGGAAAATGCGGCTGCTTGGCCGCCAGCGGATCGACGAAGCTCGCGGCGTTGGCCTGCGGAACGCCGAGCCAGCCGCCGCCGGGCATCATGCCGCCGACGGCGAAACCACCCACTCCATAGGCTGCGCTACGCAGCCATTCGCGACGCGATGTCTTGATGAGCATTGGTCTGCTCCCCTCGGTTCAGATTGCTGTGGTGTCTGTTAGAAGCGGTAGACGAAGTCGTTGCTGTTCACGACCGTATGCACGAGATCGACGAAGGCCGAGGCGCGCAGCGGATCGACGAAATGCGCTTTCGTCGTCACCGGCACAGCGATCGAGAGCTTGCCGTTCTCGGCCTTCTCGGCGATCGTCTTTTGATGCTGGTCGAGGAAGGCGTGCAGCGCCTTCACCTCCGGCTCGCTCGGCTTGCGGCCGAACAGCACGAGATAGAGACGATCGAGCTGCGCGGCTTCATTGTCGCCCGCCTCCTCGATCACGCGGCCGGCGAGCGCCTGCGACCATTGGAAAACGAGCTCGCTGTTGTAGAGCGTCAGCGCCTGCAGCGGCGTCGTCGTCACATCGCGCTTGCTGTGAATCTGCTGCGCGTTCGCCATGTCGAACGTCTCCAGCAGCGGATAGGGAAGGCTGCGCCGCGTGAAGATGTAGAGGCTGCGCCGCGTGTAATCCTGCGGGTCCTTCGAGGTCGTCCAGGAGGGATCCGTGTTGTTGAAATTGCCGCCGCCGATCAGATTGGCGGGAATGGGCGGGAACACGCTCGGACCGCCGATACGCTCATTGAGCTTGCCGGACGCCACGAGGATCGAGTCGCGAATTTCCTCCGCCTCGAGACGCTTGCGCGGGAAGACGGCCAGCAGTCTGTTCTCGGGATCGGCCTTGGCGACGTCCTCACGATACTCGGAGGACTGGCGATAGGTCGCCGAGAGCAGGATAGAGCGATGCAGCCTCTTCACGCTCCAGCCGTCCTTCACGAAGGTGAAGGCGAGATGGTCGAGCAGCTCCTGATTGGTCGGCTTGTCGCCGGCCTTGCCGAAGTCGCTGACCGTGCCGACAATGCCCTTGCCGAAATACTGGTTCCAAACCCGATTGACGAAAACGCGCGCGGTGAGCGGATTCCTCTCGCTGACCAGCCAATCGGCGAGCGCCGTGCGGCGGCCGGAGGAAGTGGCCGTCGGCTTGATGTCGGGCGTCTCGGTCGTCATGCCCTCGGGGAAGGCGGGCTTCACCTCGTCCAGCGGCTTCTCGTGATTGCCGACGAAGAGAATATGCGTGGGCGGCGCGTCGGCGTGGCCGAGCTCGGTGGCGGCGGTGAAGCTCAGCGAGCCTTTGTTGGAGCGCAGATTCTGGAACTTGCGCAGCTCCTGCGTCAGCTTCTGATATTCATCGGCCTTCTTGACGATCTCCTCGCTATGCTCCGGCGCGCTCTTGTCGTCGGCGGCGTAGCGCAGGAAGCCGGCGAGCGCAGCGTCGTTCGTCACCGAATCGAGACGGTGATTGACCCAGCGGTCGAGCGCGTTCCACTGGTCCTTCGGCTTGAAGATCGATTCGCGGCTGTCCGTCAGATAGCGCTCCTTGTGATATTTGAGCGCCGCCTCGCGGACAGAGTCGATGATCTCCTTCTGCCGCGCGCGAATGGCCTTGGTCGCCTCATTATAGACAGCCTGCTCCTTCTGGAACTCGGCCTCCACCTCGCCCTTCTTGGCGGGGACCTTCTCGTCGAAGGCGGTGTTGGCGAAGAAAGCCTGCAGCGAGAAATAGTCCTTCTGCGTGAGCTTGTCGGTCTTGTGATTGTGGCAGCGCGCGCAGCCGACCGTCGTGCCGAGAATCGCCTGGCCGATCGTGTCGACCATGTCCGTCGTGATCTGATATTTGCGCTGCACCAGATCGCGCGAATTGCTGTTGTCGGGGTATCCGGCGAGGAAGCCGGTCGCGACCAGCGCCTCCTGATCGCCCGGCGCGATCTCGTCGGCGGCGATCTGCTCGCGGATGAATTGCGCGTAGGATTTGTCCTCGTTGAACGCCTTGATCACATAATCGCGATACCGGAACATGTTCGGCCGCGTATTGTCGTTCTGGAAGCCGGTGCTGTCCGCATAGCGCGCGAGATCCAGCCACAAGCGCGCCTGACGCTCGCCATAGCGCGGCGAGGCGAGCAGACGATCGATGAGCTTCTCATAGGCGTCCGCGCTCTGGTCGTTCTCGAAGGCGGCGACCTCCTCGGGAGTGGGGATGAGGCCCCAGGCGTCCAATGTTGCGCGGCGAATGAAGGTGGCGCGGTCGGCGTCGGGCGAAGGCGTCAGACCGTGCGCCTCGATCTTGGAGAGCACGAAAGCGTCGAAGGACGAATGCGACCAATCCTTCTTCTGCACATTTGGCGCGAAGGGCTGGTAGACCGGCTGCCACGCCCAATGCGGCTTGCTCACGCGCGTCGATTCGGAAGCGGCGCCCGCCGGCGCCTTGTGCTCTTCGGCGATCGCGAGGGCCGCCGCAGAAGCGCTCAGCATCATTGCAATCACGGATCGTTTCAAGGTCTTCGTCATGTGCCAGCAACCTCGTTTTTCTCTATTGCCTATCGGCGTCATGGGCTTATGAGACGACCGCATTCCGTCGGCGCGCCAATGCGCGCCGGCATTCTCGTGGCTCGAGGGTGACTTTAGGCGATTATATCGATTAAGTCTACAAATAAGATCGAGTTATAGGGCAAAAAGCGGACGCCGCGCATGGTTCGGTCGGTCCAGGAATGCGAATGCGTGCGCGCGCCGGGGCGCCTTACGCAATGAATGATTGGAAAATCAGATCTCGTAGCAGAGCGCGACCTCATCGGCGAGGTCGCGAACATGCGCCAGCGAGCAGTTGTCGAGCACGCCGGACAGAGCGCGTTGCGCATCCTGCATCACCAGCCGGACGGCGCATTTTTCGACATCGACGCAATCGTCGCAGGGCTGGTAGCGCGTCTTGCTGGCGCAAGGCAGCGGCGCCAGTGGACCGTCGAGCGCGCGTATGATGTTGCCGACGGTGATCGTCTCGGCCGGTCGAGCCAGAGTGTAGCCGCCGCCCTTGCCCATTTTGGAGCTGACATAGCCGAGATTGCGCAGCTCGCAGAGAATGGCGTCCAGAAATTTTTTGGGGATGCGCTGCGTCGTCGCGATCTCCTGGACCGGGACCGTTCGCCCGGGCTCGAAACGCGCGAGATAGCTCATGGCCTTGATGCCGTATTTGCCTTTTTTCGTCAGCATATGGCCACCTCGTCTATAAGACCAGTAGACTATTAGTGGCGAGTCAATAAGTCAATAAAGACGATAGACCTTTCGTCGAAACGGGGGTGTGTGGAAGATCGGGACGACGCGCTCCTATCGGCGCGAAAGAAGGTTTTTCTCGCCGCGCGAGCGATATCCGATCGAATGGACTCATTCGATCGATCTGAATTCGCACAGGGGTTGGAATCGAGATGCATGATCCGAGCCGATTGGATCGGATCACGCTCCTGGAGCGATGCGCGGCGTCCTTTAGAAAAAGCCGGCGCGTCCGCTCTGCAGGCGCAGGAGCGCGGCGACCAGCGCATCGACATCGGCGCATGTATTATAGAAGGCCAGCGACGGCCGCACGGTCGCCTCGAGGCCGAAGCGGCGCAGAATCGGCTGCGCGCAATGGTGGCCGGCGCGCACTGCTATGCCCTCGCGGTCCAGCGCCTTGCCGACCTCCTCGGTGCGATGGCCGTCGAGCACGAAGGAGAGCACGCTCGCCTTCTCGGCCGCTGTGCCGATGAAGGCGAGGCCGGGCACCATGCGCATTTTCTCTGTCGCATAGACGAGGAGATCGTGCTCGTAGCGGGCGATCACCTCCATGCCGATCGATTCGATATAATCGAGCGCCGCGCCGAGCCCCACGGCGTCGGCGATATTGCCGGTGCCGGCCTCGAAACGCTCCGGCGGGCCTTGATAGATGGTCTTCTCGAAGGTGACGTCGGCGATCATATTGCCGCCGCCCTGCCAGGGCGGCATGTCGGCGAGAACGTCGTCCCTGCCATAGACGACGCCGATTCCCGTCGGGCCGAAGACCTTATGACCGGAGAAGACGAAGAAGTCGCAGCCGATCGACTGCACATCCACCGGCATATGCGAGACCGATTGCGCGCCGTCGATGAGCACGCGCGCGCCATGGCGATGGGCCATGGCCGTGATCTCATGCACCGGCGTCACCGTGCCGAGCGCGTTGGAGACCTGCGTCACCGAGACGATTCGCGTCCTCGGATTCAGCAGCTTCTCATATTCCTCGAGGATGATCTGGCCGCGATCGTCCACCGGCGCGACGCGCAGCCGCGCGCCCTTCTCGGCGCAGAGCTGCTGCCAGGGCACGATATTGGCGTGATGCTCGAGCCAGGAGACGACGATCTCGTCGCCCGCCTGCACATTGCGGCGGCCCCAGGCCTGAGCGACGAGATTGATCGCCTCGGTGGCGCCGCGCGCGAAGATGATGTCCTTGACCGAAGCCGCCTTCAGGAAGCGGCGCACCTTCTCGCGCGCGGCCTCATAGGCGTCGGTCGAGCGCGCCGCCAGCGCATGGGCGGCGCGATGAATGTTGGAATTCTCATATTCGTAGAAATGCGCGAGCCGATCGATGACCGCCTGCGGCTTTTGCGTCGTCGCGGCGTTGTCGAGCCACACCAGCGGCTTGCCATGCACCTGCTGCTGCAGAATGGGGAAGTCGCGCCTCGCCGCATAGGGGTCGAAGGCCGCCCGGCTCGCCGGCGCGCTGGCCGCGAGCTGCGGCGAATAGCCTTGCGGCTCTTGCGGAGCCGTCTTCGGTGCGGCGGGGACGGCGCCGGCGCGATCGAGGAAATAGAGCGAATCGGTCGCCGCGGGGCCGGCGGCGCCGGGCGCGAAGCTGCGCTCCTGGCCGGAGATTTCCGGCATGGCGACATTGGGCGTCCCCAGCGCGAAAGCATCCGACACGCGATGCGGATCGGCCTCCGAGGGGCCGGAATAGGCGAAGCGCTCCGGCGCGGCATCGGGGGCGGCGACGGCGGGCGCAGGCGCGACATCGGAGTCATAGCGGTCGACGAGCGAGAGCGACGGGTCCGCGGGAACGGAGCCCGGCGCGACCGCGGGCGCGCGCTCATGCAGGAAATAGAGATTGTCCACCGGGGCGGCCTTCACGCCGCCTGGAACGGAGTCGGGATCATAGCCGCCGTAGGGCGCGGGCGCCTGCACGGGGGCCGCGCCGCCATATTGCGCGAGCGTGTTGGGAATGGCGGAATAATCGATCGCCGCCGTCGAAGGGCTTCCCGGCTCGAAGGCGCCGGCGGACGCGCCCGGCTGCGGAACATCCGAGAGTCCATAGGGCGGGACCGCCGGCTGCAAGCCGACCGGCGCCGAGGGCGCGGAGAGATTGGGCGTCGGCGCGATGGAGGGAATCGTCGTCGGCGGAACGTCCGGCGGCCCCACGGGCGCCCGCGCCGGCGCATAGGGCGCCACGCTGGTCACGACGGACGGCGCCGGCGCCTCGGGCTGCATCGGTGGCGCGACGGGCGCGGCGGGAGAGAGCGTCGCCGGAGACTCGCTGGGCGAGGCCTGGAAAAAAACATTGGCGAGACGGGCGATCATGGCCGGATCTGGAAAGGCCGGCGCTCCATGGCGCGTCAGCGTCTCCTCGGAGGGCGCAGTCGGCGCAGTGGCGCCGAAGGCCGCGGAATTGGACGGCGCAGAAGACATGATCGCTCTCTCTCGAATGGTTCGGAAAAAGCGCGCCGGCGGCGGATTTCCGCCGGCGCGAGCGGCTCTGGGCCGTAAGGATCAGAGGTATTTGTCGCCGTAATCGTGGAATTTGCCGACCTCGACGCCCTCGAGAACACCGAGAGCGTCATGCGTCAGCACGGCGGCCGAGCAATAGAGCGAGATGAGATAGGATGCGATGGCCTTACGGTTGATGCCCATGAAGCGTACCGAAAGGCTCGGCGCCACCTCGCCGGGAATGCCCGGCTGGAACAGGCCGATCACGCCCTGCTTCTTCTCGCCCGTGCGCAGCAGCAGAATATTGGTCTTGCCACTCTCGTCGATGAAGAGCTTGTCGCTCGGCACCAAGGGCAGGCCGCGCCAGGTGATGAAGGGCGAGCCGAATAAAGTGACGGTCGGCGGCGGCACGCCGCGGCGGGTGCATTCGCGACCGAAGGCCGCAATGGCGCGCGGATGGGCGAGGAAGAAAGCCGGCTCCTTCCACACCTTGGTGATGAGCTCGTCGAGATCGTCCGGCGTCGGCGCGCCCGTCCGCGTCCTGATTTTCATCGACGGATGCACATTGGCGAGCAGGCCGTATTCGGCATTGTTGATGAGCTCGCTCTCCTGCCGCTCCTTGACCTTCTCCGTCAGCAGGCGGACCTGCTCCTGGATCTGATCGTAAGGATGGCTGTAGAGATCAGAGACGCGAGTCTGCACGTCGAGCACGGTCGTGACCGCGTTCATCGAGTATTCGCGCGGATGATCCTCGTAATCGACGAAGGTCTCCGGCAGATCGGCGTCGCGGTCGCGGGCCGGGCTGCAGGTCACGTCGGCGTCGGTCAGCGCCTTGTCTTCCTTGACGCGGTTCAGCCGGTAGATGCCGGCCTCGACGGGCGTCCAAGGCAGAAAGGACACGAGCCAGCGCGGCGTGATGCCCGACCACTGCGCTCTCGTCTTGGTCGCATTGGCGAGCTGGCGGGCCGCAGATTCGCTCAGCGTCCGCCGGACTTCTGGTTCCGTGGTCATGGGTTCATTCCTCGAACGATGCGCCCGGCGCCGACGCGAGCTTTAGCGCGCGGACGCCGATGAACGTCGGCCGTCATCGAAAAATCGCGGCGGGACGAATCCGAGCCGCGAACGAGAACTACAGTCGCGCCCCAAACAAATCAATAGTATTGTAAGTAGAAAATTTTACTACTTTCAGATAATTACGTTGCTATATTCAATTACTATACGTCTACAAGAACGATATAGTGTGTGAAAGTTTGGCCGCGGGCTCACGCCTCGCCCGCCTCGGCCGCGGGGTACGACATAACGAGAAAGAAGCGCGCCGGCGCCTCGTCGAGATTGCGATAGCTATGCGGCACATCGGCGAGAAAATCGACGGCGTCGCCCGTAGCGAGCGTCACCGCCCGCTCGCGGCCGACGATGATCTCGATCTCGCCCTGCGCGACGACCAGCGTCTCCTTCGCGCCGGGGGCATGGGCCTCGGCGCACTCCTGATGCAGCGGCGCGATCGTCACCTCATAGAACTCCACAGGCCGGGCGCTGTCGTAGGGAAACAAGGGCCGCGAGAGAAAATTGCCGTCCTGCGAGCCGATCACGCGCGGGCTGGCCTTGCGCATGACGAGCACGCCGCTGCGCTCCCGCGAGGCGACGAGGCTGCCGAAGGGAACGCCGATCGCATTGGCGATGCGCCACAAATGGGCGATCGTCGGCGCCTTGGCCCCGGACTCGATCGACCGCAGCTCATCCAGCTCGACGCCGCTCAGCTCGGCGAGCCGCTCGAGCGTGCGGCCTTTGCGCGCGATCAGCCGCCCGAGGCGCTGCGCCACCGTATCGGCGAGACGCTCGGAGCCTTCGCTGCGGGGCGGATCGGGGTCGGACGAACGCTGGAATCTACCCATCTATAACTCCTATTTTGTAAATATTTTTTAATCTGCCGCTCCGGCGCCGGTCAAGAATTATGACGGGCTCGCGACTTTTCTTCGGGGAGCGCGACCTATTCGCCACACCGCAGATTTTTCGTTCTTTTCTTTGCCTTTCAGGAGAATTATCGCTGCGCCAGACGAAGTGTCGGCGATCGGGCTCATCCCGTCTCGCCGCGCGGACCGCGGGCTTGACTTCAAATAAATTCTATAGCATCGATATGATTATCATCCCGATCGGGATGCGGAGCATATTTTCCTCTTCCCCGGAGAGCCCATGCCGTCGAAACTCCTCGCCTCTGTCATCGCTCTCGTCGCCGTCGCCGCGCCTGCGGCGCCCGCCAACGCCGAGCTGCTCGCGCAGAAGGTCCTGCCGACCCCGACCGCGCTGGCCATCGCGCAGACCGCCTATGACGTCTGCCATCAGCAGGGCTATCGCATCTCGGTGACGGTCGTCGGCGAAGAGGGCCAGATCCTCATCGCCATTCGCGGCGACGGCTCCTCGCCGCATACTTTCGAGAACAGCCATCGCAAGGCCTACACCTCGCGCACCTTCCGCACGCCGTCGGGCGAGTTCGCGCAGCGCGTGAAGGACAATCCGACGCTGAGCGCCGTGCATCTCGCCAATGTGATCGCGGCGCAGGGCGCTCTGCCGATCAAGGCGGGCGATGTGGTCATAGGCGCCGTCGGCGTCTCCGGCGCGCCGGGCGGCGACAAGGACGAAGCCTGCGCCAAGGCCGGCATCGACAAGGTCGCCGACCAGCTCAAATAAAGCGACAGATCGGTGAGCCGCTCGGCCGAGCGGCTCTCTCGCCTCGAGCGCGCTTTCCGTTCGATCGGAAAGCGCTCGATCAATCCACCGGCAGACGCAGACGAATCTCGTCGACGAAAGCCGCGAGACAGCGCTTCACCGTGTCGAATTGCGAGGTGGTGGGCGCCATCGCTATGCCATGCACGCCGAACTCCTCGTTCAGGCTGTTCACATGGTCCGCGACCTCCTTGAAGCTGCCGACCAGCGACATTGACAAAAGCGCCTGCGGATCGAGCGGCGCCTCGCCCTCGGCGCGCGCGGCGTTGGCCTTGGCGCAGAAATCCTCGAGATAGGGCGTCGCGATCGACACCGCTTCGGCGCGTTCCTGTGTCGCAAAGCCGAAGCGCGCGAGCACCAGACGCGGGTCGCCGTCGGGCGCCTCGTCTTTGTAGACGCCGAGAATGCGATGCAGCTCATCATTCGTGCAGGTCGCCGACGCCATGAGCCCATAGCCCTTGCGCGCAGCGAGGCGGATCGTGCTCTCCGTCGTTGTCGCGATCCAGGTCGGAACCTTCTGCTCCGGCCGCGGCGAGAGGCTCAGCTTCTCCACCTGGAAATATTTGCCCTTATGCGTGACCTCGCTCTCCAGCAGCAGGCGCTCGACCAGCTCCAGCGCCTCGAGACCGCGCTCGTTGGCGTCTTCCGGCGCGACGCCGAAATTGACCGTCTGCTTGGGAAAATCGGCTCCGCTGGCGACGCCGAAGCTGAACCGGCCCTTGGTCAAGAGATCGATGCTGGCGACATCTTCGGCGAGCTGGATCGGATCGCGCAGCGCCGGCAGAAAGGACGCCGAGCCGATGCGCGCCCGCATGGTGACGCCTGCCGCATAACCGAGCATGACAGAGTTGGCGCCGCTCGGAAAATAATCGTCGAAATGACGTTCGGCGAACCAGATATCGTCGAAGCGCATGCGCTCGGCTTCGCGCACCAATATGAGCTGGCGCGTCAATGCGCGGCCGGCCTCGAGGGTCGGATTGTCGAACAGGCACAGGTAACCAAAACGCGGATTCATCGCGCCGCTCCAGCTGGCCCGGCCACGCGCCGGGGAAATTGAACGCAAGTCCTGCAACAACCGAGCCGCCCGTGCGAAAACCTCGATTTTTACGCGCGGAGCTGCGAGATTCCGCCGCGCGAGCCGTTTCGCCCACCCCTTCGACGCGAGGCCCGCGTCAGAAATGCGACAACGCCCGCGAGGACGCCCACGATGACGCCCGCTCGAGCCTGCGCCTCTTGTAACCTTTTCACAGCGCAACCATAATCACGCCCCGATCAGGGGCTGCGCGCTTTCGCGCGAACGCCATTCGCTGAGAAGGGGTCTCCTCGTGGTGCAAGACACGACGACCGGCGCATCCGCGCCGACGCGCAATTTTTTCGCCCGCAAGAGCGTAGACGAAATTCTCGCTGAAAATCACCTCGAGGAAGGCGGCAATTTCGCGCGCGCGCTCGGGCCGGTCTCGCTCACCGCGCTCGGCATAGGCGGCATCATCGGCGCCGGCATATTCGTGCTCACCGGCACTGTGGCGGCGAAATTCGCCGGGCCGGGCGTCGTCATCTCCTTCGCGCTCGCGGGACTCGCCTGCGCTTTCGTGGCGCTCTGCTATTCGGAGCTCGCCGCGCTCATTCCCGTCTCGGGCAGCGCCTACACCTATACTTACGCCACGCTCGGCGAGATCTTCGCCTGGATCATCGGCTGGGATCTCGTGCTCGAATATGGGCTCGGCGCCGCGACGGTGGCGGTCGGCTGGGCGGGCTATTTCAACCGCGTGCTGCATGGAATCGGCATAAATCTGCCGCCACAATGGACCAACGCCTATTTCTCCGAGGCCGGCCATGGAGTCTTCAACCTGCCGGCCGCGCTGGTGATATTGGCGCTCTCCCTGCTCTTGGCGCGCGGCACGCGCGAATCCTCCATGTTCAATAATTTCATCGTCTTCCTGAAGCTCGGCGTGGTGCTGATCGTCATCTTCTTCGGCGTCTCCTACGTCGACACGGCGCATTGGACGCCTTTCGTGCCCGAGAACACCGGGGAATTCGGCCATTTCGGCTGGAGCGGCGTGCTGCGCGGCGCCTCCGTCGTCTTCTTCTCCTATATCGGCTTCGACGCCGTCTCGACCGCGGCGCAGGAGGCCAAGCTCCCGCAACGCGACGTGCCGATCGGCATCATCGGCTCGCTCGCCATCTGCACCGTGCTGTTCATCGGCGTCGCGGGCGTGGCGACGGGCGTCGTCTCCTACACAGCGCTCAATGTGCCGGACCCGATCGCTGTGGCGATGGACGCCACCGGCGCCTCCTGGATGGCCTGGATCGTCAAGATCGGCGCGCTCGCCGGCCTCACCACCGTCATTCTGGCGCTGCTCTTCGGCCAGACGCGCGTCTTCTACTCCATGGCGCATGACGGGATGCTGCCCTCCGTCTTCGCCAGGCTGCATCCGGTCTATAAAACGCCGGCGATCAGCCAGGTCGTCGTCGGCGCGCTGGTGGCGATCGCCGCCGGCCTCTTCCCCATCGAGATTCTCGACGAGATGGTGTCGATCGGCACGCTCTCCGCTTTTGCGCTCGTCTGCGGCGCGGTGCTCTATCTGCGTCGCAAGAACCCGGAGCTGCATCGTCCCTTCCGCGCGCCGGGCATTCCGTGGGTGCCGATTTGCGGCATTTTCTCCTGCCTCGCGCTGATGGGCGCGCTGCCGATCGAAACCTGGATCCGCCTCTTCGTCTGGATGGCGGCCGGGCTCACGCTCTATTATTTCTACGGCAGCCTGCGCACCCGCCGCAGGTGAGGCGTTGAGCGCGCCGGCCATAGTCTGGTTTCGGCGCGATCTTCGGCTCGCCGACAATTGCGCCCTGAGCGCCGCCATCGCCTCCGGCGCGCCGCTGATCCCCGCCTTCATTCTCGATGAGGAAGAAGGCGACGAATGGCGGCTCGGCGGCGCCTCGCGCTGGTGGCTGCGCGAGAGCCTCGCCGCCCTCTCGCGCGATCTCGAGAAGCGCGGCGCGCCGCTGACGCTGCGGCGCGGCGACGCGCAGGCGGAGCTCTTGCGCCTCGTCGCGGAGACCGGCGCCGCCGCCGTCTATTGGGGCCGCATTTATGAGCCCTGGGCGACAGATCGCGACGCGCGGCTGGAGGCGCAGCTGCGCAAGAATGGCGTCACGGCGCAAAGCTTCCCCGGCGCGCTGCTCGCCGAGCCGGGCTCGGTCTGCAATGCGCAAGGGAAGCCCTTCCGCGTCTTCTCGGCCTTCTGGCGCGCGCTCGCCGGGCTTCTGCAGCCGGCGCCGCCTCTGCCCGCGCCAAAGAAGCTCCACGCTGCGCCCGCCCCCGCGAGCGATCGGCTCGACGATTGGCGGCTGCAGCCGAAGGCGCCGGATTGGGCGGAAGGCCTGCGCGAGAGCTGGCGGCCGGGCGAGGCCGGCGCGCAGCGGCGCCTCGCCGATTTTCTGCGCGACGGCATAGGAGCCTATGCTCTGCTGCGGGATTTTCCGGCGCGGGACGGCGCCTCGCGCCTCTCGCCGCATCTCCATTGGGGCGAAATCACGCCATCGCAGATTTGGAGCGCGACTGTCGCCGCTCCGCAGGAGGGCCGCCTCGCCTTTCTGCGCGAGCTCGGCTGGCGGGAATTTTGGCGCCATCTGCTCGCCGCCCATCCCGATATGCCGGAGGCGCCGCTCGATAAATCCTTCGCGCATTTCCCCTGGGCGAATGACGCAGGCGCGCTCGCAGCCTGGAAAAAGGGCGAGACCGGCTATCCGCTGGTCGACGCCGCCATGCGCCAGCTGTGGCGCACCGGCTTCATGCATAATCGGCTGCGCATGGTGGCCGCCTCCTTTCTGGTGAAGCATCTCCTGCTGCCCTGGCGGGAGGGCGAGCTTTGGTTCTGGGACACGCTTGTCGACGCCGATCTCGCCGATAATTCCGGCAATTGGCAATGGGTCGCCGGCTGCGGCGCCGACGCCGCGCCCTATTTCCGTATCTTCAATCCCGTGCTGCAGGGCGAGAAATTCGATCCCGACGGCGCCTTTGTGCGCCGCTTCGTCCCGGAGCTGGCGCAGCTCGGCGCGAAATATATCCACAAGCCCTGGGCCGCGCCGGAGCGCATTCTGCGCGAGGCCGGCGTCACGCTCGGCGAGACCTATCCGCGCCCCATCGTCGATCACGCCGCCGCGCGCCGGCGCGCGCTCGAGGCTTTCGCGACGCTGCGCTCGCGGTGACGCGCGGAAATTCTATCTCCCTTCCCTCTTAGTCGGATTCCCTCTAAACAGCCGGGCCATGATCTGGCTTCTCTTCGCTCTCCTGACCGGCGCCGCAGTCATGAGCGTGCTATGGCCGCTCGCCCGCAAGAGCGACGCCGCCGACGCCGCCGCCCCCGACATCGCCTTTTTCGAGGAGCAGATCGCCGAGATCGAGCGCGAGAGCGCCGAGGGGCGCCTTTCCGCCGCCGACGCCGAGACCGCGCGGACCGAGGCCGCACGCCGCCTGCTGCGCGCCCGCGGCGCGAGCTCTGACGCCGCCGCCTCCTCCCGCCGCAACGCCATAGTGGCGGCGGCGAGCGCGATCATTCTGATCCCCGCTGTCACGCTGCTGCTCTATGGCAAGCTCGGCCGTCCCGATCTGCCGGACGCATCGCTCGAGGCGCGGCTGGAGGCCAAGCCCGGCCATACCGACATAGCGAGCGCCGTGGCGCGCATCGAGGCGCATCTCGCCGAGCATCCCGAAGATGGGCGCGGCTATGAGGTGATCGCGCCCTTCTATCTCCGCAACGGCCGCCCGGCGGACGCCGCCGCCGCCTATGAGAAGGCGCTGCGCCTGCTGGGGCCGACGCCGCATCGCCACAATGCGCTCGGCGAAGCGCGCGTGCTGGCCTCAGAAGGCCGCGTGACGCCGCAGGCCATGCGCGAGTTCGAGGCGGCGCTCGCGCTCGATCCGCAATCCGCCATGGCGCGCTTCTACAAGGGCCTCGAGGCGGCGCAGACCGGCGCGCGCGAGAAGGCCGAGGACATCTGGACGAAGCTCCTCTCCGACGGCCCGGCCGACGCCCCCTGGCGTCCGCGCGTGGAGGCGCTGCTCGCGCAATTGCGCGGCGCGCCTGCGCCCGAATCCGCGCCGGCGAGCGAGGAAGGCGCGAAGATCGCCGCAATGCCCGAGGCGCAGCGAATGGACGCCATCCGCACGATGGTGGAGCGGCTGCGCGGCAAGCTCGAGCAGGACGGCGCCGATGTCGAGGGCTGGCTGCGGCTCATCCGCGCCTATAGCGTGCTGGCCGAGACGGAAAAGGCCAAGACCGCGCTCGACGGCGCCCATAAGGCGCTCGCGCAGGACAAGGACGGGCTCGCCCGCGTCGATGCGCTGGCGCGCGAATTGGGCGTTGGAGGTTGACATGACTCGCAAGGGCAAGAGGCTCGCGCTCATCTCCGGCGCGCTCGTGGTTCTCGCTATCGCCGTCGGGCTGGTGCTGTTCGCGCTGCGCGACAATATCGTGTTCTTCTATTCGCCCGCAGAGCTCGCGCAAAAGCATGTCGCGCCGGGGACCAGGCTGCGCATCGGCGGGCTGGTGAAGGAAGGCTCGGTGCAGCGCGGCGACGATCGCAACGTCGCCTTCACAGTGACCGACAGAACCGCAGATCTCGGCGTGACCTATAAGGGCCTGCTGCCGGACCTGTTCCGCGAGGGACAGGGCGTCGTCGTCGATGGCGCGCTCGGCGCCGACGGCGCCTTTCGCGCCGACAGCGTGCTGGCCAAGCACGACGAGCGCTACATGCCGCGCGACGTCGCCGACGCGTTGAAGAAGCAAGGCGTATGGCAGGGCGAAGGGACGAAGAAATGATCGTCGAGACCGGCCATTTCGCGCTCGTTCTGGCGCTGGCTCTCGCGCTGGCGCAGGCCATTCTCCCCTTCGTCGGCGCGCGGCTGCGCGATGTCGCGCTGATGCGCGTCGCGCGCCCTGTGGCGGTAGCGCAATTTCTCCTCGTCGCCACGGCCTATGGCGCGCTGACCTATGCGCATGTCGTCTCGGATTTCTCGCTCGTCAATGTGATCGAGAATTCCCACTCCTTGAAGCCGATGATCTATAAAATCTCCGGCGTGTGGGGAAATCACGAAGGCTCCATGCTGCTGTGGGTGCTGGTGCTCTCCTCCTGCGGCGCGGCCATCGCATTGCTCTCGCGCGCCATGCCGGATTTGCTGCGCGCCGACACGCTCGCCGTGCAGGGATTGATGGGCGCGGCCTTTCTCGCCTTCATCCTGCTGACCTCCAATCCCTTCGCGCGCGTCGCCGATCCGCCCTGGCAGGGGCGCGACCTCAACCCCATTCTGCAGGACCCTGGCCTCGCCATTCATCCGCCGCTGCTCTATCTCGGCTATGTCGGCTTCTCGATCGTCTTCTCCTTCGCCGCTGCGGCGCTGATCGGCGGACGCATAGACGCCGCCTGGGCGCGCTTCGTGCGGCCGTGGACGCTCGCCGCCTGGATCTTCCTGACGCTCGGCATAGCGATGGGCTCTTACTGGGCCTATTACACTTTGGGCTGGGGCGGCTTCTGGTTCTGGGATCCGGTCGAGAACGCCTCGCTCATGCCCTGGCTCGCCGGCACGGCGCTGCTGCATTGCGCGGCGGTGATGGAAAAGCGCGAGGCGCTGAAAGTCTGGACGATCTTCCTCTCCATTCTCGCCTTCTCGCTGTCGCTGCTCGGCACATTCCTCGTGCGCTCCGGCGTGCTCACCTCGGTGCACGCCTTCGCCAGCGATCCGCAGCGCGGCGTGTTCATTCTCGCCATACTCGTCGCCTTCATCGGCGGCGCTTTGGCGCTCTTCGCCTTTCGCGCGAGCGCTCTGCCGACGGGCGGCCTCTTCGCGCCGATCTCGCGCGAGGGCGCGCTGGTCGTCAATAATCTGCTGCTGACCGTCGCCTGCGCGACGGTCGTCATCGGCACGCTCTATCCGCTGGCTCTGGAGGCGCTGACCGGCGACAAGATTTCCGTCGGCGCGCCTTTCTTCGATACGGTGCTGATCCCGATCGCTCTGCCGCTCGTGCTGCTGATGCCGATCGGCCAAATGCTCGCCTGGAAGCGCGGCGATCTCGCCGCCGCGCTGCAGCGTCTGCGCGCGGCTTTTGCGGCGGGCGTCGTCGCGCTGGCGGCTTTCGGCGCGTTCTATGGCGCGCCGGTTCTCTCCATTGTGAGCGCCGGCCTCGCCGTCTATCTCGTCATCGGCGCCTTCACCGACATTGCCCAGCGCGCGGCGCAAGGGAATGTCTTGGCGCGATTGAAGGGCCTGCCGCTCTCGGCCTGGGGAACGTCGATCGCCCATGCGGGAATGGGCCTGTCGCTGCTCGGCCTCGCCGCGACCGGCTGGGGCGTCGAGCAGATCGTCGCCATGAAGCCCGGCGTCGCCCAAGAGGTCGGCCCCTATCAAGTCACGATCGAGGACATCGCCTCCCGCGCCGGCCCCAATTATGCGGAAACCTACGCCGTGATGGCGCTGCGCAAGGGCGGCGAGACGATCGCGCATATAGAGCCGGCGAAGCGCTTCTATCAGGCGCGGCGCATGGCGCGCACGGAGGCGGGCATCGTCACGCTCGGCCTCGGCCAGGTCTATGCGGCGCTCGGCGAGCAGCATGAGGACGGCACGCTGGATGCGCGGCTCTATTACAAGCCGCTGGTGCTGCTGATCTGGCTCGGCGCCGTGGTGATGGCGCTCGGCGGCGGATTGTCGCTGGCCGATCGGCGCCTGCGCATCGGCGTCGCCAGCCGCGCCCGCACGGCTGCGCAGCCACAGGCGGCGGAGTGATGCAGATGTCGCGGAATCTATGGGAGCGATCCTTCTCCCACTCGTGGGAGAGGGGAGCGCTCTTTCTTTTGTCACTCGCGCTCGGCGCCATGCTCCTGTCTCCCGCCCTCGCTGTGGAGCCTTCCGAAAAGCTCGCCGATCCCAAGCTCGAGGCGCGCGCGCGCGCCATCGCCAGCGAATTGCGCTGCCTCGTCTGCCAGAATCAATCGATCGACGATTCCGACGCGCCGCTCGCCAAGGACCTGCGCGTCATCGTGCGCGAGCGGCTGAAGGACGGCGCGAGCGACGCCGATGTGCGCGATTATGTCGTGGCGCGCTATGGCGATTTCGTGCTGCTGCGCCCACCCGTGAAGCGGGAGACCCTACTGCTCTGGGCCGCTCCGGCGCTGGCGCTGATCGGCGGCGTCTGGGCGATCTTCGCGGCCACGCGCCGCAATCGCCGCGCCGCCGCCGCGGCCCTCACCGCGGAAGAGCGCGCGCAATTGCAGGCGCTGGGCGTCGAGCCCCCTCTCTCACCCTCCCCCGCTCGCGCGGGAGAGGGAAGCGACGAGAGTTCCGCAAACCCTTCCTGAAGGGCCGAGTCCGCCCCCTCTCCTGCGAAGCGGGGGAGGGCTGGGGAGGGGGAATGTCGCCGCCTCTCGAATCGCGCTAGACTCGCCGCATGGAAAAGCCGAGCTATTACGAATTCTTCGCCGGCGGCGGCATGGCGCGCGCCGGGCTCGGCGACGGCTGGCGATGCCTCTTCGCCAATGATTTCGACCTGAAGAAATGCGAGAGCTATCGCGCCAATTGGGGCGGCGAGGAACTCTTCCCCGGCGATGTGCGCAAGGTGACGACCGCCGATCTGCCCGGTAGAGCCGATCTCGTCTGGGCCTCCTTCCCCTGTCAGGACCTCTCGCTCGCCGGCGCCGGCGCCGGGCTGAATGGCGAGCGCTCCGGGACCTTCTGGCCCTTTTTCGAGATCGTCAAAGCGCTGCGCAAGGAAGGACGGCATCCGCCAATGCTGGTGCTGGAGAATGTCTGCGGCGCGCTGACATCGCATGGAGGGAAGGATTTCGAGGCGCTCTGCGGCGCGCTCGCCGGCGAGGGCTATCGGTTCGGCGCGCTGGTCATAGACGCGGCGCTGTTCGTGCCGCAATCGCGGCCCCGCTTGTTCATCGTCGCGCTGCATGGCGACTTCACAGTTCCCGCCGCGCTGGCGACGACGGAGCCTTCGCCGCTCTGGCACACGCGCGCGCTGCTCACGGCGCAGGAGCGTCTGCCGCGCGCATTGCGCGAGAAGTGGATTTGGTGGCGCCTCGCCGCGCCCGCCGTGCGCAACACGCGCCTCGCCGATCTTATCGACGATCGGCCGGAAGGCGTCGCCTGGCATGATCGCGAGGAGACGCAAGCGCTGCTCGCCAAGATGAGCGATCTCAATCGCGCCAAGGTGGAAGCGGCGAAACGCGCCGGACGACGCATGGTGGGAACGCTCTATCGCCGCACGCGCTATGGCGCCGATGGGGTGAAGATTCAGCGCGCCGAGGCGCGCTTCGACGATCTCGCCGGCTGCCTGCGCACGCCCGCCGGCGGCTCCAGCCGACAGATCGTGCTGATCGTCGAGAAGGGCGGCATGCGCTCGCGATTGATCTCGGCGCGCGAGACGGCGCGGCTGATGGGCCTGCCCGAAGACTATATCCTGCCGCGCAATTACAATGAGGCCTATCACCTCACCGGCGACGGCGTCGTCGCGCCCGTGGCGCGCCATCTCGCCGCGCATATTCTCGAGCCGCTGCTCATTGCGCTGCGCGGCCGCTCGAGAGCCGCCGCCTGACGGCGATGGCGGAAGACCCCGCCAAACGCTCCGCCATCATGCGCGCGGTGAAATCGCGCGACACTTCTCCCGAAAAGCAAGTGCGCGCGCTGCTGCGCGGCTTCGCGCCGCATTATCGGCTGCATCGCGAGGATGTGCCGGGCAAGCCGGACATCGCCTATGTGGGGAGAAAGCGCGCCATATTCGTGCATGGCTGCTTCTGGCACGGACATGATTGCGCGCGCGGCGCGCGAACGCCGAAAACCAACGCCGATTATTGGCGCGCCAAGATCGCGCGCAATCGCGCGCGCGACATTGCGCATCAGGAAAAGCTCGCGAGCCTCGGCTGGCGCGCGCTCATCGTGTGGGAATGCGAGCTGAAGGATCGTGCGGCGCTGGAGGCGCGGCTGCGGGCGTTTTTGAGCGAGTAGCGGAGGCGGGCCGACGCCGAAAGTGAAAGGCGCTCGAGCCCCCTCCCCGGCCCTCCCCCGCTTTGCGGGAGAGGGGGCAGATTCGGCGCTTCATCGAGGCTTCGCGAAACATTGCCGCCCCCCTCTCCCGCGAAGCGGGGGAGGGTGAGGGAGGGGGCCTTTCATCAATCCTTCGCGCGCTCGACGTAGGAGCCGTCTTCCGTCTGGATGACGATGCGCGTGCCGGCCTGAATATGCGGCGGCACCATCACGCGGGCGCCGTTGGAGGCGATGGCGGGCTTGTAGGAAGAGGAGGCCGTCTGGCCCTTCATCGCCGGCTCGGTCTCGGTGATCTCGAGCGTCACGCGGGCCGGGAGCTGGATCGCCACCGCGGTTCCGTTGAACAGCGACAGAATGCAGACCATGCCCTCCTGCAGCCATTGCGCCTGATCGCCGATGACGTCCTTGGGCACGATGACCTGATCATAGGTCGCGGTGTTCATGAAGGTGTAGCCATCGTCATCGCCGAAGAGATAGCTGAAGTCCTGATCCTCGACGAAGGCGCGCTCGACCTGCTCGGTGGTCTTGTAGCGGTCGGCGACCTTCACCCCGTCGGCGAGGCGGCGCATGTCGATCTGCGTCGTGGGCGTGCCCTTGCCGGGGAAGAAGCTCTCGGCCTTCAGAACGACATAGAGATGGCCGTCCTCCTTCTCGATGATATTGCCCTTGCGGATCGAGCTGGCGATGACTTTCACGTTGTTTATCCTCGATTGCTGGCCGCGTTCGGCCGGTCTATGAACGGCTCGGACCCTTTTCTGATCCGGTCGGATCAAAAAAGGGTCCGATTCGCATTGGAGCGATCAGATCGCTC
Organism: Methylosinus sp. C49; assembly: GCF_009936375.1. Taxonomy (GTDB): domain Bacteria; phylum Pseudomonadota; class Alphaproteobacteria; order Rhizobiales; family Beijerinckiaceae; genus Methylosinus. The sequence goes on from NZ_AP022332.1 coordinate 481,320, forward strand.
GAAAAAGGCTCGTCCGCGCCTCTCGCGCGGGACCCGGCCGCCGCCCTCGAACCCTATGGCTCGACGAATGACGCGAGTGTCGCCCTGGTGGGCCAGGGATGTTTACGCCGATCGCAAGCCATTTCTCAAGGCTCGCGCGCGGATCGCCGCCGCCCTGCGGCAGTTTTTCTCCACCCAAGGCTTCGCCGAGGTGGAGACGGCGGCCCTTCAGCTCTCGCCCGGCAATGAGACCCATATCAGCGCTTTCGGCGTCGATCTCGTCTCGGACGCGGGCGCGGCGAGCCGGCTCTATCTCCATACGTCGCCGGAATTTTCCTGCAAAAAGCTGCTGGCGGCGGGGGAGGAGCGCATCTTCACCTTCGCCCGCGTGTTCCGCAACCGCGAGCGCAGCGCCTTCCACCATCCCGAATTCACAATGCTGGAATGGTATAGGGCGAATGAGCCGCCGGAGCGGCTGATGGAGGATTGCGCCGGCCTGCTCGCCGCCGCGGCCGAGGCGCTGGGCGTCGAGCGATTCGCCTACAAAGGCGCGAGCGTCGATCCTTATGAGGAGCCGGAGGCGATCTCCTGCCGCGAAGCCTTCGACCGCTACGCCGGCATGGACCTCGCCGCTCTGCTCGGCGACCGCGACGACCTCGCCCGCGCCGCCGCGCTGGACGGGATACGCGTCGCCGAGGACGATGATTGGTCCGACCTCTTCAGCAAGATTCTCTCCCAGAAAGTGGAGCCGCAGCTCGGCCGGACGCGCGCGACGCTGCTCTGCGACTATCCCGCGAGCGAGGCGGCGCTGGCCCGGCCCAAGGCCGACGACCCGCGTTTCGCCGAGCGTTTCGAGCTTTTCGCCTGCGGGGTGGAGCTCGCCAATGGCTTCGGCGAGCTGACCGACCCCGCCGAGCAGCGCCGCCGTTTCGAGGAGCAGATGGAAAAGCGCGCCCGCATCTATGGCGACCGCTATCCGGTGGATGAGGATTTTCTCGAAGCGCTCGCCCATATGCCGCCGGCGAGCGGAATTGCGCTCGGCTTCGATCGGCTGGTCATGCTGGCCAGCGGGGCGGAGCGCATCGAGCAGGTCTTGTGGACGCCGGTGGCGGAAAAGGGGACGTAGCCGCCGCGCCTTTCGCGCATGAGGCGGCGATCGATGGCGTGGAATGCGAGCAGCGCCGTCGCCAGCGCGAGGGCCAGCAGCGCCTCCGGCGCGCGAAGGCCGAAGATCGCATAGCCCATGATCATCGCCGGAAAATGGAAGAGATAGAGCGGGTAGGAGAACGCTCCGAGATAGGCCGCCGCCCCGCGCAGCCGCTGCGGAAAAGCGATTCTGCCGCGAAGGAGAAGCGCAGCGAGTGGCGCGAGAAAGGTGATTATGGCCAAGGGCTCCGGCGTCATCGGCCCGAAGCGCACCGCCGTCGCGCCGAGGACGGCGAAGCCGAGCGTCGCGACGGACCGCTCCCGCCACAAAAGAAAGCCGAGCAGCCAGCACCAGAGATAATCCAGCGCATTGGTTTTGAGCAGCGCCCGATAGGCGAGGCCGAAATCGGCGCCGCGCGGCAGCAGAAAGCAGCAGAGAGACAGAGCCATCAGCGCGAGCAGGCGCTTTTGCTCCATGCGCCGAAAGAAAGGCGCGAGCAGATAATAGAAGACCTCTATCGCCAGCGACCACAGCGGCCCGTCGAATTGCAGAGGCCGCACGAAAAAGGCCTGCAAGAAGAACAGATTGCCGAGCGCGGCCGAATATTTCTCGCCCTCGATCGAGAAGCCGCCGATCTGGACATGGCCGTTCGTGGCGGCCTCGACCAGCAGCGACAGCGCCACCGCCCCGAGATAGAGCGGATAGATGCGCAGCAAGCGCCTCAGATAGAAGCCTTTTTCGTCGCGCTCCAGCGAGGCGGCGATGGAAAAGCCGGACATCAGCAGAAAGCCGAGCACCGCGGCCTTGCCGCCGAAATCGTCGAATGTCTCGACAAAGCCGCCGGAGGCCGCCGGATACCAGCTCAAATGCCCGGAGAGGACCACGAAGGCGAGGAAGAAGCGCAGCAGCGCCAGAATCTCCCATGGCGCGCTTTGGGTGGTGACGGGCATAGGGGCTCGAGAGCGAGGGGACGTGCTGCGGCACTATAAGCGAATATCCCTCGTCACGGCGAACCGCCCGGGATAGCATCGCCGCCATGCGCATCATCGATATCCGCGAAGCGAAGCGACGACTGTCAAAGCTCGTCGACGAGGCGGCTCGCGGAGAATCCTTCGTCATTGCAAAAGACGGCGAGCCCCTCGTCGAGGTCTCGGCGTTCGCGGCGACACCGTCTGGCCGGGTCGAACGGCTCGGCTTCATGGCCGGCCATTTTCAGACGCCCGACGATTTCGATCGCATGGGCGCCGGAGATCGAGCGGCTCTTCGGCTCGCGCTCGCGAAATTGAGCGCGTCACGCCGCCGAAAGTCCCGTTGCCACGCGTGAATTCGGCCGTATAAGCGGCCCGATGACCGAGGACAGCGCCCGTTATCGCCAGGAGCGGGGCGACGAGACGATACTGGAGCCCCAGGGCTCCGGCGCGCCGCGCGCCGCGACCGTGACCTCCGTGGCCGATCTCGCCGCCGCCGGCCTGGTGGAGCCGGCGCGAGCGGCGGCGCTGGCGTCCGTCGAGGCGCGCTATAGCGTCGCCGTGACGCCAGAAATCGCCGCGCTGATCGACAGCGCCGACCCCGCCGACCCGATCGCGAGGCAATTTCTGCCCGACCTGCGCGAGCTGGAGACGCGCCCGGAGGAGCGAGACGATCCGATCGGCGACGACGCCTTCAGCCCGGTGGAAGGGCTGGTGCATCGCTATCCAGATCGCGTGCTGCTGAAGCTGCTCTCGGTCTGCCCGGTCTATTGCCGCTTCTGCTTTCGCCGCGAGACGGTGGGTCTCGGCAAGGGCGCCATGCTCTCCGGCGAGTCCGTGGACAAGGCGCTCGCCTATGTCGCCGAGCGGCCGCAGATTTTCGAGGTCATTCTGACCGGCGGCGATCCACTGGCGCTCTCGGCCCGGCGGCTGCGCATGGTGGCCGAAAAGCTCGCCGCCATTCCGCATGTCGCCGTTCTGCGCATCCACACGCGCGCGCCGACCGCCGCGCCGCGCCTTGTCACGCAGGAGCGGCTGACGGCGCTGAAGGCGAGCGGCAAGGCCGTCTATATGGTGCTGCACGTCAATCACGCCCGCGAGCTGTCCGCCGCGGCGCGCGAGGCGGTCGCCGACATTCAAAGGACGGGGATTTCGACTCTGGCGCAGACCGTTCTGCTCGCCGGCGTCAACGATTCCGCCGACACGCTCGAGCAGCTGATGCGGGCTCTGGTGAAGGCGCAGATCAAGCCCTACTACCTGCACCACCCCGATCTCGCGCCGGGCACCGGCCATTTCCGCCTCCCGCTGGAGCGCGGGCGGGCGCTCTATGCGGAGCTGGCGCGCCGGGTCTCGGGCGTCGCGCTTCCCTCTTACGTTCTCGACATTCCGGGCGGCTACGGTAAGGTTCCGCTTCAGCAATCCCATCTCGAGCGCGACGCGGACGGCAGCTGGCTCGTCCGCGACCGCGCCGGGGAGCGAAGGCCCTATCCGCCGGGAGATCGCGGCCAATAGAAGGCGCGTCGCCATCGGCATCGCCGCAAGATTGGCAAATTGTTCGTCTCATTGCGCGTATATGGCTCGTCTCACCAACGAAAGCTTCGCCTTGCGCCGTTTTCTCGCCCTCTGCCTCGTCCTCTTCTTCGCCGGCGCCGCCGTCGCCGCGGAGCCCTCTTCCACGCTCGAGCAGTTCAACACGCGGCTCGACGCCGCGCGCGCGACGCTCGAGGAAGTGGAGACAGCCCTCGCCGATCCCTCGCTCAATGACGCCACGCTCAAGAGCCTGCGTGATCGCGTCGACGCGCTGCCGGCCGAGCTGCAGGATGTGATCGACCGGCTGACGCCGCGCCTCGCCGCCCTGCAGGCGCGGCTCGACGAGCTGTCCGGCCCGGCCAAGCCCGCGGGCGAGCCGAAGGAGGCGCCCGTCGCCGCGCCGCCTGCCGCGCCGGCCGAGGCGCCGCCCAAGAAGGAGGAGCCCGCCCCCGGCAAAGGCGCGCGCGCGCCCGGCAATGGCAGAGCGGTCATCGCCAAAGCCTCGGCCGAGACGCGCTCGTCGCCCACGGTCGTCCCCGCGCCCGCGCCTGCCCCCGCTCCGGCGGTCGATAGCGGCTCGCTGGCGACGGCGAGCGTCAACGCCGAATTCAACGAGCAGAAAAAGCTCTATGAGGAAGTGGACGCGACGCTGAAGCGCGCGCGGGCGCTGTCGATCGAGACGCGGCAGACTGCTCTGACGATCCGCGCGCGGCAGCGGGCGCTCTTCGCCAAGACCCTGTTCCTGCGCACGAGCGGTCTGTTCTCGCCGGCGCTGTGGAGCGCCGCTCTGCAAGAGCTGCCCTATGACGCCAAAATCTTCGGCCTGCTGCTGGAGCAGCGCGCAGAGACCGTCTCGACGCGGCTTCGCAACGGGCAGCTCGAGAGCTTTCTGGCGACGATATTTTTCGTGCTGCTGCTCGCCGTCCCGGCGACCTTGTTCGCCCGCCGCTTGGCCAAGCGCGAGGCCACGGTCGCGGCGCCGGACCAGTTCCACAAGGCCACGGCGGCGGTGACGACGACCATTGTGACGGCGGCGCTGCCGATCGTCATCGTCGCGGCCATCGCTCTGGCGCTCGACGCCTTTCAGCTCGAGGACGCCGTTCTCGCGCCGCTCGGCCGACGCCTGTCCGAATCGGTGACTTTCGTCGCCGTTTCCTATGGGCTGGCGCGCGGGCTGCTGGCGCCGGGCCTGCCACAATGGCGGCTCGTCGGCTTGGGCAACCGGCTCTCGCTGCGGCTGCTCTATCTCGCGGTTCTCATCGGCTTCGTCGCCGCGGCGACGCGCGTTCTGGAGCAGATCGCCGAATTCGTGCAGGCGAGCCTTCCGGTCATCGTGCTGACGCGCGGCGGCGGCGCCTTGTTCATCGCCATCGTCTTTCTCATCGTCACCGTGGCGACGCGCCATGAGACATGCGACGACGACCCCGGCGCCGATCTCGACGGACGCGACCGCATCTATGCGCTGCGCCTGCTCGCCTGGGTGGAGATCGTCGTCATCACGGGCGCGCTAGCGGCGGGCTATGTGGCTTTCGCCAATTTCCTGGTGCTGCAGCTCGCCTGGCTCGCGGCCGTCGGCACGGCGCTCTATCTGCTGCTCGCCTTTGTCGAGACCGGCCTTCAACATCTCTTCCAGCCGGAGACGACGCTCGGACGCACGCTCGTCTCCGGCTTCGGCGTGCGCAGCGAATCGCTCTGCCAGCTCGCCGTGCTCTCGACCGGCGTCGCGACGCTGGCGCTCTACGGCTTCGCGCTCTTCGTCGCACTGGTCCCTTATGGTTTTCAGTCCGGCGATTTCCTGGGCAATCTCCAGACCGCTTTCGCCGGCTTCAAGATCGGCGAAGTCACCATCTCGCCCGCCGGCATGGCGACGGCGCTCGCCCTCTTCGCCCTCACCTATGGGGCGACCAAGGCGCTGCGCCGCTGGCTCGACCAGCGCCTGCTGCCGCTGACGCGGCTCGACATGGGCCTGCGCCACTCCATCGGCGCCAGCCTCGGCTATGCCGGATTCATTCTGGCCGTCTCCGTGGCGCTGGCCGAGCTCGGCCTCAGCCTCGAGCGCCTCGCCATCGTCGCCGGCGCGCTGTCGGTCGGCATCGGCTTCGGCCTGCAGTCGATCGTCAATAATTTCGTCTCCGGCCTGATCCTGCTGTGGGAGCGGGCGATCCGCGTCGGCGACTGGGTCGTGCTCGGCGATGAGCAGGGCTATGTGAAGCGCATCAATGTGCGCTCCACCGAGATCGAGACCTTCGATCGCGCGACGATGATCGTGCCCAATTCCAATCTCGTTTCCGGCGTGGTGAAGAATTGGTTGCGCAACGACCGCATCGGCCGCATCAAGATCGCCATCGCCCCGCATTCGGGCGTCGACCCCGAGCAGATCCGCGAGCTGCTGCTCGCCGCCGCCAAGGCGCAGGACGGGCTGCTGCGCATTCCAGCGCCGCAAGTGATGTTCCTCTCCATGGAGCAGAGCGCCTTCCGTTTCGAGCTCTGGTGCTATGTCGAGGATGTCGAGCAGGCGACACGGGTGAAGAGCGATCTGCATTTCGACATCTACCGCCGCTTCGCCGAGGCGGGCGTGAAGATTTCCGCCCCCGCGCCGGCGCCGGCGGTGGTGCAGGTGATGGGGCTGGAGCCTTTCGCGCCCGCGCCGCGCGTGCTGGAGAGCGGACGCGAGCGGGACTATGCTGTCGCCGGCGAATGAGTGTAGAAGGCGCGCGCGTTCCGCTTCATCTCGTTCACAGACGAAAGCGCATGTCTCCTTCCCTTCGCTTCCTCGCGCCAGCCGCGGCGCTTCTCGCGCTCGCCGCCTGCACGAGCGAGCCCCGCCTGCCGAAAGAGCCCGAGCAGCCGAGCTTCTATCGCTCGCTCGCCGCGCCGAACGCGCGCGTGGACGCCGAGGCGGCGCGGGACATGATCTCGCTCTATCGCAGCAACAATGGGCTCTCGGCGCTGGCGCTGGACCCCGCGCTGCAAGAGGCCGCGCAGGCGCAGGCGAGCGCCATGGCCTCCGCCAATTCGCTGAGCCATGAGGTGCGCGGAACGCTGGACATGCGCCTCACCGCGCGCGGAATGCGCAGCGTCAGCGCCGCGGAGAATGTCTCGGCCGGCTATCACACGCTCGCCGAGGCGTTCTCGGGATGGCGGCAGTCGCCGCCGCACAATAAGAATTTGCTGATGAAGAAAGCAAAGCGCATGGGCATTGCGACCGCCTATGCGCCCAATGCGAAATACAAGGTCTATTGGGCTTTGATTCTCGCCGACTAGAAGCGCTTTCCGATCGAACGGAATCGTTCGATCGATCAGAATTCGCTTCCAAAAGAGAATTGAGAGCGTCGTCCGATCCGATTGGATGACGCTCTAAAGGTTCAGGCCCGGCGCTTGCGCTTGCGGCCGCCGCTCGACGCTTTGCCGCCGCCGCCCGGCGTTTTGGTCGCCGTATCCTCCGGCCGCACATAGCGCACGCCCAGAAAGAAAAGAATTTGCGCCTCGCCGACGATGGGCGGCGCGACGGCCGCCGACCTCGCGCGCGAGGAGAAGGCTATGAGCTCGCCCATTTCATCGCCCCCGCAATGAACCGGCCCCCGCAATGAACCGCGCAAATCGCGCGATCGGTCGATACGGCGATTAGGGGACGCCGAGGGTTAATGTTGCGTCAATGTCCACGCGCTAAATTCGCCGTTCGTGTATTAAGTTTGCGATTGGTGCGTATATGCCACGAGGCGAAAGCGAAAATCGGAAGGCCGAGGCGGCTCTGTTCCGCGAGATCGTCGACCAGTTCGTCGCGCGTCCGCTGCATCCGGCGGCCGATATCGACCAGTTCGAGACGCTCGTCGGAGGCTTCATCGATGTGCTCGACGCCGATGTGGTCGCCGAGCGGGCTTTGGAATTGTGCCGCCATCCGGACACGCCGCGCGGAATCGTCTCGCGGCTGCTGGACAAAGGCGGGCGCGTCTCGCGCATCGCCATAGAATATGCGCCGGTCATTCACGCCGGCCTCGTGCGCGCGCTCGCCGAGCATGGCTCCGCGGAGCTCGCCGTCGCCATCGCGCGCCGCTCCTCGCTCGAGCGCAAGATCGTCGCCGGCCTCGCCTCGCGCGGCGAGAGCGAGGTGCTCTGCGCCCTCGCCGCCAATCGGCGCCTGCATCTCGATCAGGCGGCGCGGCGCTCGCTGCTGCAGGCCGCGCGCGACGATCTGCGGCTCGCCCGCATATTGCTGGACCGCGCCGATCTCGCGGTGGACCCGGAAGCGCTGTTCCTCGCCGCCGATTCCGGCGAGCGCTCGCGCATATTGCTGGAGGCGGCGACGCAGGCTCTCGTCTCCAATGGGCCGGAATATGTCGCGCGCCCGGCGCCGGCGCTGGCCGAGGAGATCGACGCCTGCGCGGTCGCCCGCGATTTCGAGGGGCTGGCCGAGGCGCTGGCGGAGGCGCTCGACTGCCGCAAGTCGCGCGCGCGCGCTATTCTCATGGACAAAAGCGGAGAGGCGCTGGCGCTCGCCCTGCTCGCGCTCGGCGTATGCGAGGACACGGCGATCCGCATTTTCCTCGGCGCCGAGCGCGCCGCGCCGGATGTGGAGCGCATACGCTCTCTCATCGCGCTGATGCGCTCGACGCCGCCGCGCGCCGCGCAGAGGCTCGTCGCCGCCATGACCGGCTCGTTGCGCCAGGAGAAGGAGCGCGCCGCCGCCGCCTCCGCGCGCCCCGGCGTCTTGGAGCAGAAGCGCAGGCGCAAGCAGAGGAAAGACGCCGTCAAAGCGCAGGCGTGACAGCCGCCCGAGATACGAGCCTCTAAAGGCTGGCTTTCGTCTGGCGCGCCCCTAAGGCCTCATCATGCCGCAGCGGCGATTCGTCCTTTATTGACGCTCGTCAACGACGCGCGGCGACGCGCCCTTTACGCGACTCTTCGTTCGGTCGCGGCGCGCCTCGATCGAACCAATCATTCGATGGAGGAAAGGGCATGTCGCTCATCACCTGGACGCCGGAGCAATTCGCCACCAACGTCTCCAAGCATGACATAGAGCATCAGGAAATTTTCCGTCTGCTGAATGTTCTCGGCGATTCGGTCGCGAGCGGCGACCGCGACGCCGTCGGCCGCGATCTCGACGCGCTCATCGCCTATGTGGCCGAGCATTTCGCCTCGGAAGAAGCGAATTTCGAAGCCTATGGCTATCCGGCCTTTCCGGGCCACAAGGCCGAGCACGACAAGCTGGTCGCCGCCGCGCTCGATCTGCAGAAGAAGTTCCACGCCGGCGAGGCGGAAGTGACCGCCGACACGGCGGCCTTTCTCGTCGGCTGGCTGACCGACCATATTCCGAAAATCGACAAGCTCTACGGCTCCTTCCTCAATGAGAAGGGCGTGGCGTAAGCCGCGCGCGCTTTTCCTCTCCCCGCGCCCGCGGGGAGAGGACGAATTCGCCCTCTACCGGCCCGGTTTCGGGAATCCGCCTCGCTATGTCATAAGACCCGCGCAATTCACCGATAAGCGCGCGGACATGATACGCCTCGAGAACATCAGCAAGCAGAACGGCCAGCAGCTCCTCTTCATCGAAACGTCGGCGGCGCTGCTGCCCGGCGAGAAGGTCGGCCTCGTCGGCCCCAATGGCGCCGGCAAGACGACGCTCTTCCGCATGATCGCGGGCCAGGAGCGGCCGGATGAGGGCCAGGTGTCGGTCGATCGCGGCGTCACCATCGGCTATTTCAACCAGGATGTCGGCGAGATGGCGGGCCGCAGCGCCGTCGCCGAGGTGATGGACGGCGCAGGCCCGGTGAGCGCCGTCGCCGCCGAGCTGGCCGAGCTCGAGGCCGCCATGGCCGATCCCGACGCGGCGGAAAATTTCGACGCGATCCTCGAGCGCTATGGCGAGGTGCAGGCGCGTTTCGAGGAGCTGGACGGCTACGCGCTGGACGGCCGCGCGCGCGAGGTGCTGGCCGGTCTCGGCTTTTCCCAGGACATGATGGACGGCGACGTCGGCGCGCTCTCCGGCGGCTGGAAGATGCGCGTCGCGCTGGCGCGCATTCTGCTGATGCGCCCGGACGCCATGCTGCTCGACGAGCCGAGCAACCATCTCGATATCGAGAGCCTGATCTGGCTCGAGGGATTTTTGAAAGGCTACCCCGGCGCGCTGCTGATGACCTCGCATGATCGCGAGTTCATGAATCGCATCGTCGGCAAGATCATTGAGATCGACGGCGGCTCGCTCAACTCCTATTCCGGCGATTATGAATTCTACGAGCGCCAGCGCGCGCAGAATGAATTGCAGCAGCAGGCGCAATTCGAGCGCCAGCAGGCCATGCTCGCCAAGGAGATCAAATTCATCGAGCGCTTCAAGGCGCGCGCCTCGCACGCCGCGCAAGTGCAGAGCCGCGTGAAGAAGCTCGACAAGATCGAGCGCGTCGAGCCGCCGCGCCGGCGCCAATCGGTCGCTTTCGAATTCGCGCCGGCGCCGCGCTCCGGCGAGGAGGTGGCGACGCTCTCGCGCGTCTCCAAGCGCTATGGCTCGCGCAGCATCTACGAGGGGCTCGATTTTCAGGTGCGGCGCAAGGAGCGCTGGTGCGTGATGGGCGTCAATGGCGCCGGCAAATCCACGCTATTGAAGCTCATCGCCGGCGCCGCCCAGCCGGACGAAGGCGCGGCGGCGCTCGGCGCCAATGTGAAGATGGGCTATTTCGCGCAGCACGCCATGGAGCTGCTGAATGGCGAGCACAGCGTCTTCGAGGCGCTGGAGGACGCATTTCCGCAAGCGGGGCAAGGCGCGCTGCGCACGCTCGCCGGCTGCTTCGGCTTTTCCGGCGATGATGTGGAGAAGAAATGCCGCGTGCTCTCCGGCGGCGAGAAGGCGCGGCTGGTGATGGCGAAAATGCTCTTTGATCCGCCGAATTTTTTGGTGCTGGACGAGCCGACGAACCATCTCGATCTCGGCACCAAGGAGATGCTGGTCGAGGCGCTCGCGGCCTATGAGGGCGCCATGCTGTTCGTCTCGCACGACCGGCGCTTTCTGGCGGCGCTCTCCAATCGCGTGCTGGAGGTGACGCCGGAGGGCGTGCATAAGTTCGGCGGCGGCTATACGGAATATGTCGCCCGCACCGGGCGCGAGGCGCCGGGCGTGCACGGGTGAGCATGGCCTCGCTCAGCGCGCGAGATGCTGGTCGAAAAAGGCTTTCATCTTGGCGACGGCGAGGCGCGATTCCGGCGCGTTCGGAATCTGCCCCTGGAACACATGCGGCATTCCTTCATAGACGTCGAGCTTGGCGGTCCCGCCCGCCGCTTCGATCGCCTGATACAGCCGCACCGAATCGCTGAGCAGAATTTCCCGCGTGCCCGCCTGAATGAGAGCGGGCGGAAAGCCTTTCGCGAAATCGCCATGGACCGGCGACACATGAGGATGCGCCCAATCCTTTTCGTCCGCATAGGCGAGCATGGCGTTTTTGATCTGGCGCTCATAGGACATGATCGGATCGGCGTCGCGCAGCGTGACGCGCGTGTCGGCGGCGTTGCGGAAATCCGCCGTCAGCGACCATGTCGCCACTGCGCCCGGCAGGCCGAGGCCTTCGTCGCGCATCTTCAGCGTCGTCGCGACCGCGAGATTGCCGCCGGCGGAATCGCCGAACATGGCGATGCGCCGCATTTGCGCGCCGCCGGCGAGCAAATGCTTCACGACGGCGACAACATCTGCGGTGATCTGCGGCCATTTCGCCGCAGGCGCGAGGCGATAATCGACGACGACGATGCGACGGCCGAAGACGCGCGCGAGCTTCGCCATTCCCTCGAGCGCGCCGCGCGCGTCGAAAAACACGAAGGCGCCGCCATGGAGATAGACGACAACCGATCCATCATCGACGAGCCCGTTCGGCGCAATGTCGAAATAAGAGACGCCGTCGGTCTCGATCCGCGACACGGCGACGCCCTTCGCCCGCACGGCCGCGAGATCGACCTCGCGCGCCGCAGCGGCCGCCGCCTGCAGCCGCGCCCAGCCATCATGATCGCCGGGCTCCGGCAGAGTGGGGATGATGGCGTGATCGCCGCCGATTTTCGCCAGCAGCCGCTTGCCGTCCGTCGAAATCGTTTCGGGAACCCAAGCATAGGCGGAGGCGTGGGCCGGATCGGCTCCCGATGTCGGCCGCAGCAGCGCGACAAGCAGCAATCCCGCCACAGCGCAATGCGCGAGCGATTCCTTCAAGCTCTCACCCCGATCGCAAGACGGGCGGCGCCACGTCTCGAGCGGACCAGAATGAGCGAAACGATTTTCTAATTCTTTGCTGGATCGCGACGACTGTTTCTATCTGATGGCTCGCCGGCGCCGACGGAACCGCGCGGCGAGACGCCCTCGCCGCGCGCAAAATTGCGAAAAGATCACTTGCGCCGCAGCACTTCCGTCTCGAAGCTCTCGCGGATCGTCTCTTCCTTCAGCTTGCGGCCGATGAAGACGAGGCGCGCGCTGCGCTTCTCGTCCGGGCGCCAGTCGCGCTGCAGATCGCCGTCCAGGATCATATGCACGCCCTGGAAGACGAAGCGCTTCGGTTCGTCGGTGAAAGCGACGATGCCCTTGCAGCGCAGAATATCCGCGCCCTCGCGCTGAACGAACTCGTTGAGCCAGGGTACGAAGACATTGGGATCGAGCTCGCCCTCATGGAGGATGGAGACCGAGCCCATTTCCTCATCATGATAATGCTTCAGCCCATGGCCGTGATCGTCGTGATGCGCATGCGCATGATGGTCGTGATGCTCGTCCTCGTGATGATGATCGTGGCCGCAATCCGGCCCGCACTCGTGGTCATGGTCATGGTCATGGTCATGCTCATGATGGCCGTGATCATGATCGTGATGATCGTGATCCTCCGCCTCGAGGAAGCGCGGCTCTATCTCCAATATGCGATCGAGATCGAAAGCATTGCGCTCCAGCACCGCCTCGATCGGCACCTGCGCCTTCACCGCATGATGCAGAGCCGCATAAGGATTGATGGCGCGAATGCGGCCCTCGACCTCGGCGAGCTCCTCGCGCGTCACGAGATCGGTCTTGTTCAGCACGATGACGTCGGCGAAGGCGATCTGATTCTTCGCCTCTGGCGCATCGGCGAGACGCTGCACTAGAAATTTGGCGTCGGCGAGCGTCACCACAGCGTCGAGCCGCGCCGCCTCCTTCACATCCTGATCGACGAAGAATGTCTGCGCGACCGGCGCGGGATCGGCGACGCCGGTCGTCTCGACGATGATGGCGTCGAACTTGCCGCGGCGCTTCAGCAGACCTTCGACGATGCGGATGAGATCGCCGCGCACGGTGCAGCAGATGCAGCCGTTGTTCATCTCGAAGATTTCTTCGTCGGCGCCGACGACGAGGTCATTGTCTATGCCGATCTCGCCGAACTCATTGACGATGACGGCGTAGCGCCGCCCGTGCTGCTCGGTGAGGATGCGGTTCAGCAGAGTCGTCTTGCCGGCGCCGAGATAGCCGGTGAGGACGGTGACGGGAATCTTGTCGGTCAAGGGGCTGCTCCTATTGCGCGCCTTTGCGGAGCTGATCGCGCATTTTCATGAGCTCCTGCATGTTCATCTTTCCGCCCGTGCCGCCGAGCGCCTTCAGCGCCGGCGCGTCTACGTCGCCGGGCTTCTGCCCCGGCTTGCAGGGACCGAGCCATTTCGCCTCCATCACAATGTCGGAGGCGGCGCGCGTCGAGAGCGGCGGGTCGAAGGTCACATGCAGCTCGGCGCGATAGGCGGAGTCGAAGCTGCCGGTGAAGGTTCCCTCCGTCGTCGCCACGCGGTCGCCGATCTTGCAGACCGAGCTCATGCGATATTTGTCGCCCTCGCGCCGAAAGCTCATCTTCTCGCATTGCTGCTCCTGCGCGCCGAAGCGCTGGCGCAGGAGATCGTCGGTCTTCTCGTCGACGCATGTCTCGATCGGACCGGCGACGCGCGCGGCGGCGCCCTGCGCATGCTCGATCCGCCACAGCCCCGCCTTGCGGCGCGGAATTTCATCCGCCGCGGCCGCGACGACGGCCAAAGCGAAGATGGGGAGAGCTGCGCCGAGAGGGAAGAAGGGACGATGCATGAGAAGAAGGCTCCGCGGCGCGCGGTTCGCCGACGCGTCAGCGTCGAGTATAGACCAAAATCCGGCCGAAAGTCGTCGGGCGAGCGCGAGCCTCAGGGCGCGAGCGCCTCGGTCAATTGCTTCACATTGAAGCGCATCAGCCGGAGATAGCTCGGCGCCGGGCCGTCCGGCGGAGAGAGCGCGTCGGAATAGAGCGTGCCGCCGACCTTGGCCCCCGTCTCCGCGGCGATGCGCTTGGCGAAGCGCGGATCGACGATATTCTCGAGGAACACGGCCGCGACCTTGTGCATCTTCACCGCATCGACGATGCGGGCGATATCGCGCGCGCTCGCCTCGGCGTCGGTGGAGACGCCCTGCGGCGCGATGAACTCCACGCCATAGCGCGCCGCGAAATAGCCGAAAGCGTCATGGGTGGAGACGACGCGGCGGCGCGCGTGCGGAATGGCGTCGATCGCCGCGACGATCTCGGCGTCGAGCCCGCCGAGCGCATGAAGATATTCCGCCGCATTGGCCTTATAGCGCTCAGCGCCGTCTGGATCGGCGTCGATGAGCGCGTCCCTTATGTTGGCGACATAGATTTTGACATTGGCGACATCCTGCCAAGCATGCGGGTCGACGCCCTCCCCGTCCTTGCGCGGCGTGACGGCGCGGCTCGCGGTGACGATGCGCGCCTTGGTCTTGGAGGCGGCGACGAGCCGGTCGATCCAGCCTTCGAAGCCGAGGCCATTGACGAAAACGAGCTTGGCCGCGGCAAGGCGGCGCCCGTCCTGCGGGCTCGGCTGATAGACATGGGCGTCGCCGTTCGGCCCGACGATGGTCGCGACCTCAATGCGGTCGCCGCCGACGATGCGGACGAGATCGCCGAGAATGGAAAAGCTCGCGACGACCGGCAGCTTCGGCGGCGGCGGAGCAGGCTGGGCGCGTAGCGGCGAAGCGAGGAGCGCGAGCGTCGCGAGCGCGGCGCGGCGCGACAAAAGGCGAAAATCCGAGGACGTCGCGCGCGATGAATCCATCCGTCACCCCTCCAAATGTCGCTTGGGCCTCCGCAAGCGAATCAAGCCGCCGGTCTTTCCGAAAATCAATGAGAGGAAATAAGCGCCGCCCGCCATGAGGATGATCACGGGTCCGGCGGCGAGGCCCGTGCGGAAGGACAGGACGAGGCCGAAATAAGAAGAGGCCGCGCCGATCGCCGCCGCCAGCGGCAGCGCCCCGGTGAGATCGCGCGTCCACAGCCGCGCCGAGGCGGCCGGCAGCATGATGATTCCAACCGCCATCAGCGTGCCCAGCGCATGGAAGCCGGCGACCAGATTGAGCACCACCAGCGCCAGAAAGGCGAAGGGAATCCATTCCCCCAGCGGGCTGACGCGGCGGGCGAAGAGTGGATCGAAAGTGTCCAGCGCCAGCGCCCGATAGGCGAGCGCGAGCGCCACGAGCGTGAAGCTCGCAATGGCGGCGAGGAAGATCAGCGTGGCGTCGTCGAGCGCCAGCACCGAGCCGAACAGCACATGCAGCAGATCGACATTCGAGCCCTTGAGCGAGACGAGCGCGACGCCGAGCGCCAGCGAGACGAGATAGAAAGCCGCGAGCGAGGCGTCCTCGCGTAGGGCCGTCCAGCGCGCCGCCGCGCTCGACGCCACGGCGACGGCGAGGCCGGCGAGCAGGCCGCCGAAGGTCATCGCCGGCAGCGACAGGCCGCAGGCGAGATAGCCGAGCGCCGCGCCGGGCAGAATAGCGTGCGAGAGCGCGTCGCCGGCGAGCGACATGCGGCGCAGAATCAGGAAGACGCCGAGCGGGCAGCCGGAGATCGAGAGAGCGATTGCGCCGACCAGCGCACGGCGCATGAATTCGTAATCGACGAAAGGCGCGATGAAGAGCTCATGCAGCATAGGGAGTCTCGTCGCGCCGGCATTCCTCGGCCTCGCGATCGAAAGCTTCGACCATGCGGCTCGCCTGCGCGAGATGCGCCTCGGACAGCGCCTCTCGCGTCGCGCCCCAGAAGATCGGCTCGCGCGCCAGCAGCAGCGCCTGCGGAAAGGCGCGGCGGGCGAGATCGAGTTCGTGCAGAACCGCGACGACGCTGCGGCCCTCCTCCCGCCATCGGGCGATGATCTTCACCAGATCGTCGATGGTCCGGGCGTCGATGGCGCCGAAAGGCTCGTCGAGCAGAATGACCGGGCAATCCTCGACCAGCAGCCTTGCGAACAATACGCGCTGCATCTGGCCGCCGGAGAGCGTGCCGATCGCGCGGTCCTCGAAACCCTCGAGCCCGACCGCGGCGAGCGCCGATGCAATGCGCGCGTGCTCCGCCGCGCCGACGCGGCCGAAAAGCCCGATGCGGCGCATCGCGCCCATGGAGACGAAATCCAGCACATCGATCGGAAAGGCGTGATCGATCTCCGCCGATTGCGGCAGATAGGCGATATCGCGCAACGCGAGGCCGTCATAGACGATGCGGCCGCCGAGCGGCGGGAGCAGGCCGGCGAGCGCTTTGAGCAGAGTGGATTTGCCGGCGCCGTTCGGCCCGCAAACGGCGAGCCCGGCGCCGGCCTCGACGACGCCGGAAATATGATGAACGGCTGGGCGACGCTCATAGCCGAGCGTCACATTCTCCAGCCGGATCGCGCCAGCTCTCATCGATCGCGCCTTCAGCTCAGCGCCCAATAGACGGCGGCCCAGAGCAGCGCCAGCACGGCGGCGGCGGCGAGAAGCCGCTCGCCCGCCGAAAGGCGCAGCAGCGAGACGCGGCCGTCGGCGCGCTCGCCATGCGCATGAGCGGCGGGCGCGTCCTTTTGAAAAATCGCCGATTGCGGTCGGTTCATTTCCAAATGTTATATTATAACAGATGCGGCCGGCAAGCCCGGAATGCCATCAACTGGCGCGCCTGGGCGCCAGAATGACGCGGAAGTCGTTCACATTGGTGCGCGTCGGGCCGGTGACGAGGAGATCGCCGAGCTTCTCGAAGGCGGTATAGGCGTCGTTATTGGCGAAGAGCGCCTTGAGATCGACGCCCTGCGCCGCCGCCCGCGCGAAGGAATCAGCGGTCATTATGGCGCCGGCGTTGTCCTCGCTGCCGTCGATCCCGTCCGTATCGCAGGCGATGGCGGAGATTCCGCCAAAGCCCTCGAGCGCCAGCGTCAGCGCCAGCAGGAACTCCGCGTCGCGGCCGCCCTTGCCGTTGCCGCGCACGGTGACGGTGGTCTCGCCGCCGGAGATGATGGCGACGGGCGGCGCGATCGGCTGCGCATGACGCGCGATCTGCCGCGCGATGCCAGCGTGGACCAGCGCGACATCGCGCGATTCGCCCTCGAGATCGCCGAGGATGAGCGGCGTGAAGCCGGCCTTGCTCGCCACTGCGGCGGCGGCGTCCAGCGAGCCTTGCGGCGTCGCGATGAGAATATTCTCGACGCGATCGAAAATCTTGTCGCCGGGCTTGGGCGTCTCGCAGGCGTCGCTCGACAGATAGGCGAGCACGGCGGGCGGCGCGTCGATCTTATATTTGGCGATGACGGCGAGCGCGTCCTCGCGCGTCGTCGGGTCCGGCACTGTGGGGCCGGAGGCGATGACGGAAAGATCGTCATTCGGCACGTCGGAGATCATCAGCGCGACGACCTTGGCCGGCGCCGCGACGCGGGCGAGGCGTCCGCCCTTGATCGCCGAGAGATGCTTGCGCACGCAATTCATCTCGGAAATGGTCGCGCCGCTCTTCAGCAGCGCCTTGTTGACGGCCTGCTTTTCTTCCAGCGTCACGCCATCGGCCGGCAGCGCCATCAGCGCCGAGCCGCCGCCGGAAATCAGCGCGAGCACGAGATCGTCCTCGGTGAGGCCCTGCACCTTCTGCAGGATGCGGCCCGCGGCGGCGCGGCCGGCGGCGTCCGGCACCGGATGCGAGGCCTCGATCACCTCGATCTTGGAAGTCGGAGCGCCATGCTCGTAACGGGTGACGACGAGGCCCTCGATCGGATGCGGCCAATGCGCTTCGACCGCCGCGGCCATGGAGGCCGCCGCCTTGCCCGCGCCGACGACGATGGTGCGGCCCTTGGGCGGCGCGATCTTCTCGAGGAAGGCCGGCAGGCAGACGGACGGATGCGCCGCGCCGACAGCGGCGTCGAACATGGCGCGGAGAAGCGTGCGATAGTCGTCAGACATTCCTAAGCCTCGGTGTTCTCCCTTCTCCCATTCGTGGGAGAAGGCGGCCCGACGAAGTCGGGTCGGATGAGGGTCCTCGCCGCTTCGCGATCGTTCTATCCGCCTCGCGAAGAGTTTCCAACGGAATCCGATTCTCTTCGCCGGCCCTCATCCGACCCCGCTACGCGGGGCCGCCTTCCCCCGCCCTGCGGGAGAAGGAGGAGAGCGCTACGACCGTCGTGTTCTCCCTTCTCCCGCTTGCGGGAGAAGGTGGCCCGGCGGAGCCGGGTCGGATGAGGGTCCGCGACGATTTGCGATCGCTTCCCGAATCCGCTCCAGCGGGATATTGCCACCGCCGATGACAAGGTCATTGTCTAGGCGACGGACGTGATAGCCACGCTCACGCAGCCACTTATCGCGAATGGCGTCATGGCGGCGTTGGTCTTCGTGTTCATGCGGCCGGCCGTCCAGCTCGACGATCAGCCGGTGCTCGGTGCAGAGAAAATCGGCGACATAATTCCCGATCGGGACTTGCCGCCGGAATTTCAATCCGTCGAGCCCAGAATTGCGCAAGGAACGCCAGAGGATTTCCTCCGCGTTCGTCATCTCGCGCCGCAGACGTCTTGCGAAAGCAGTCTTGGACTTCGAGACTCGCGTCGGCATGCGAGGACCCTCATCCGACCCGGCTTCGCCGGGCCACCTTCTCCCACAAGTAGGAGAAGGATATGAACCCGACGATTCCGCGAAACGATCGTAAGCTTGCGGCGCCGCGCCGTTCTCCCTTCTCCCGCAGGGCGGGAGAAGGCAGCCCCGCGTAAGCGGGCTCGGAGGAGGGCCGGGCCGATCGCCGGACCTTACGCAGCGCCGATCTGATCCGCCTTGTCGATCAGCGCCTGGGCCATGCGGATGCTGGCGATGTCGATCAGGCGGCCGTCGAGGGACACCGCGCCGCGGCCTTCCTTGGCCGCCTGCTCCATCGCCTCGAGAATGCGGCGGGCCTTCTTCACTTCCGCCTCGGAGGGGGTGAAGACCTGATTGGCCAGATCGATCTGCGAGGGATGAATCGCCCACTTGCCCTCGAAGCCGAGGACCGCGGCGCGCTTGGCGGCGGCGATATAGCCATCGGGATCGCCGAAGTCGCCGAAGGGACCGTCGATCGGACGCAGGCCATAGGCGCGCGCCGCGACGAGGAAGCGCGTCTGCGCCGCATGCCACTGGTCGGCCCAGAAATACTGGCGATTGCCCTCAGCGTCCTTGTCCGAGAGAACGCCGTAATCCGGGTTCACGCCGCCGATGACGGTGGTGCGGGCGCGGGTGGAGGCGGCGTAATCGGCGACGCCGAAGGAGAGCGCCTCATTGCGCTTGCTCGCCTGAGCGATCGCCTCGACATTGGCCATGCCGAGCGCGGTCTCGATCAGCAGCTCGAAGCCGATGCGCTTGGTGCGCTTCTTGTAGCTCTCGATCTGCGTGACCAGCATGTCGATGGCGTAGACGTCCTGCGGAACGCCGACCTTCGGAATGAGGATCACGTCGAGACGCGGGCAGGCCTCGACGACGTCGACGACGTCGCGATAGCAGAAATGCGTGTCGAGGCCGTTGATGCGCAGCGTCATCGTCTTATTGCCCCAATCGATCTCATTGAGGCCCTGGATGATGTTCTTGCGCGCCTGCTCCTTGTCGTCCGGCGCCACGGCGTCCTCGAGGTCGAGGAAGACCTGGTCGGACTTGGAGGTCGCGGCCTTCTCGAACATGCCGGGGGCGGAGCCCGGAACGGCCAGCTCGGAGCGATGGAGACGCGGCGTCGCCTGCTCGATCAAAGTGAAGCTCATGATTTTTCCTTTCCCTGTGTGAGAGTTTATCCGGTGGCGCCGAGGCCGGCGGCGATGCAGCTGATCGACAGCAGCAGAGCCGACTTGTATTCCTCCTTCAGCGCTTCCTCTTCGGTGGTGCGGAACAGGCGCAGCAATTCCACCTGCTCGCGGTTGACCTCGTTGATGGTGGCGAGGCGATGCGCGAGCCGCGCCTGATAGTCGGTGAAGCGCGCGCCGATCTCGCCGCCGCCGGTGATGCGCAGCACGCTCTCGCAAGTGAGGTGATATTCGGCCTCGATCGCCGAAAAGATCTTCTTGCGCACGGCTTCGTCGGCGACCAGCGAAGCGTATTGGCGCGCTATGCCGAGATCGACCATCGCCAGCGTCTTCTCCACCTCGTCGAGGATGAGGCGGAAGAGGCGTGAATCTTCGAACATGCGATGCAGCAGCTGCAGGCCGCGCTCGCCGCGCACCTCGATGAAGCTGGAGAGGCCGGAGCCGACGCCATACCAGCCGGTGATGGCGTGGCGATTCTGCGCCCAGGCGAAGACCCAAGGAATGGCGCGCAGATCGGCGAGGCTGCGCGCGCCGAAACGCCGCGCCGGCCGCGAGCCGATATTGAGCATCGAGATTTCCTCGAGCGGGCTCGCCGCCTGGAAATAGGCGACGAGATCGGGATCGGCGATGAATTTGCCATAGGCCGCGAGCGAAGCGCCGGAAAGCGCCTCCAGCGCATCGTCGAACTCCGCGCGGGGAACCAGCGCATCCTCGCGCTCGGACTTCAGCGCATGGGCGAAGACGCTGCTCGCCAGCAGCTCCAGCTGATAGGAGGCCGTGCCGCGATTAGCGTATTTGAAGGAGACGACCTCGCCCTGCTCCGTCACGCGGAAGCGGCCGCGAATCGAGCCCGCCGGCTGCGCGGCGATGGCGTGTCCGGTCGGCGCGCCGCCGCGGCTGACCGAGCCGCCACGGCCGTGGAAGAAGGCGATGGCGACGCCCAGCTCCTCGCCGAGGCGGGTGAGCTTGGATTGCGCTTTCGCCAGCTCCCAGTTGGACGACATGAAGCCGCCGTCCTTGTTGGAGTCGGAATAGCCGATCATCACCTCTTGCACATTGCCCTGCCAGCGCGTGCTGCGACGCACGACGGGCACGCGAAGAAGCTCGCGCATGATGACCGGCGCGGCGCGCAGATCGGGAATCGTCTCGAACAATGGCACGATCGGCAGGGTGCATAGCTCGAGGCCGGCGTCGTCGAGATAGAGCCCGCCGTGCTTGGCCAGCACATAGGCGCCGAGAACATCGGCGACCGAATGCGTCATGGAGAGGATGAAGCTGCCGAAGGCCTCGCGATCGAGCCGCGAGCGCATGTCCGCGACCAGCGCGAACATGTCGAGCGTGTCCTGCGACTCCGGCGCGAGGCCGGTAAGCGCAACGCCATTGCGCGGCTGCGCCAGCTCGGCGATGAGCCAGGCCTGCCACTCGGGCGAGTCGACGTCCGGCGCATCCTTGCCGGTCTTGATGCGGTGAATGTCGCGCAGCGCATTATTGGTGCGCGTCGTGTTCTCGCGCAGATCGAGACGCACGGTGCTGAAGCGGAAAATCTCCACCGCGCGCCGCACCGGCCGCACCAGATCATTGGCGAGCGATGGGCTGCGGCTCTCGATCAGCGCCTGCTCGAGAATGCGCAGATCGCGGATCAGCTCATCGGCATTGGCGTAGCGCGCCTTGCCGCGGCCTTCGCCCTTGGTGGTGAGGATCGTCTCGTCGAGCTTGCGCAGCACGCAGGTGAGATATTGGCGGAAGGCCTCGCCGTGATTGCGCGTCTTGATTCTGTCCGCGTCCTCGACCTGCGCCAGCTCCGCCTCGAGCGCGGCGCGGAACTCGGCCGGGATCGTCACCGAGCCTTCGCTGATCGACAATACGCGGGCGAGATCGAGAATGCGCTGGCGATAATAGTCGAGGCTGGCGAGCGCGTTGACGATCATCGTCTCGCGCGTCACCGCATTGGTGACGAAAGGATTGCCGTCGCGGTCGCCGCCGATCCAGGAGCCGAATTGGAAGAAGGGCGTGATGTCGAAGCGCTCATTGGGATAATGAGCGGCGAGCGCGCTCTCGAAGGAGGCGAGCATCTCCGGCGCGAGATCGAAGAGATTCTCGGCGAAGAAATGCAGCCCCCAGGCGACCTCGTGCTCGACGGTCGGCTTCTCGAGATGCAATTCGCCCGTGAGCCACAAGAGCTCGATCTGATCGCCGACGGCGCCGATGCGGCTGGCGCGCTCGCGATCGGTCCAGCGCGAGGATTCGAGATCCTTCAGCAGCAGATAGATCTTGCGATTCTTCTCGAGGACGGTGACGCGCTTGGCCTCGGTCGGATGGGCGGTGATGACCGGGCGAATGCGCAGCGATTTGAGCTGCGCGCGAATCTCGTCCGCGGTGACGCCGGCCTTGGCGGCGTCAGCCAGAACATGCGCGAAGGAGCCGAGCAATTCGTCGCGGCCCTTGGCGCGCTCTATGGTGCGGCGGCGGCGCATGGCCGAGGCCTGCTCGGCGATGGAGAGCAGCTGAAACCATATGCCCTGCGCCTGCAGAGCCCGCGCCATGAGCGCCGGCGGCATTCCGGCGGAGGAGCCGAAGCCGCTCAGAACGGGTGCGATCTCGGGCTGATGGCGCTTCACCACGCCCACGAGCTGATCGAGCAGAAAGGCCGCCGCCTCTTTGACCGATCGCGTCGCCAGCGCCGAAGGGGCGGCGGACGAGGTCGATTCGGACAAGACCTTCTGGTCGGCGGTCATGCAGTCTCCCTGGCTATGGTGAGGCGGATGGGCGCCTCTCCCCGCGGCGCGGGAAGAGGCGCGTGTCGTGTCACGCGCGCTTCAGCACGGCGGCGACGGCGGAGCCGAACTCGGCCGGGCTCGGCGCCACGGCGAGGCCGTAGGACTTCATGATCTCGGTCTTCTCCGCGGCGCTGTCGCCGGTCGCCGAGATGATGGCGCCCGCATGGCCCATGCGGCGGCCCTTGGGCGCGGTGAGGCCGGCGACGAAGCCGACCACCGGCTTGGAGAAATTCTCCTTGATCCAGGCCGCGGCCTCGGCCTCCTGCGGACCGCCGATCTCGCCGATGATGAGCACGGCTTCCGTCTCCGGGTCCTGATCGAACAGCACGAGATGATCGAGGAAGGACGAGCCGTTGATGGGATCGCCGCCGATGCCGACCGAGGTCGAGATGCCGAGCCCGAGCTCCTTCAGCTGCGAGGCCGCCTCATAGCCGAGCGTGCCGGAGCGCGAGATGAGGCCGACGTTGCCCTGCTTGTAGATGTGGCCGGGCATGATGCCGAGCATGGCCTTGCCGGGGCTGATGATGCCGGCGCAGTTCGGCCCGACCATCATCGGCCGGCGCTCGCGCGGATAGCGCAGGAAATAGCGCTTCACGCGCATCATGTCCTGAGCCGGAATGCCATCGGTGATGGAGCAGATGAGATGAATGCCGGCGTCCGCCGCCTCCATGATCGCGTCGGCCGCGAATGGCGGGGCCACGAAAGTGATGCTGGTGGTCGCGCCGGTCTGCTTCACCGCCTCGCGCACCGTGTCGAAGATCGGCACGCCATGCACGGTCTTCCCGCCTTTGCCCGGAGTGACGCCGGCGACGACATTCGTGCCGTAGTCGATCATCTCCTTGGCGTGAAAGCTGCCCTTGTCGCCGGTGATGCCCTGGACGAGGATGGGCGTTTTTTCGTCGATGAGAATGCTCATTGTTTCCTCCCGGCCTCGCCGCTCACTTCACGGAGCGCCAAGCGGCGACGGCCTTTTGGGCGGCGTCGGCCAGCGAATCGGCGGTGATGACATTGATGCCGCTCTCGTCGAGCAGCTTGCGGCCGGCCTCGACATTGGTGCCGGCGAGACGCACGACGAGCGGCGCAGTGATGTTGGTCGCCTTCACCGCGTCGACGACGCCTTGCGCGACCCAGTCGCAGCGATTGATGCCGGCGAAGATGTTGACGAGCACCACCTTCACATTGGCGTCGGAGAGCACGAGACGGAACGCCGTCGCGACGCGCTCGGCCGAGGCGCCGCCGCCGACGTCGAGGAAGTTCGCCGGATTGCCGCCGGCGTGCTTGATCATGTCCATCGTCGCCATCGCGAGGCCCGCGCCATTGACGATGCAGCCGATCTCGCCGTCGAGGCCGATGTAGTTGAGCGAATGCTCGAGCGCCTGCGCCTCGCGCGGGTCGGACTGCGAGGGATCGTTCATGTCGACGATGTTGCGGCGACGGAAGAGAGCGTTGTCGTCGAAGGACATTTTCGCGTCGAGCGCGAGAACCTTGTCGTCCTTGGTGACGACCAGCGGATTGATCTCCAGCATGGTCGCGTCATTGTCGCGGAAGGCGCGATAGGCGCCGAGGATCGACTGAACCGCGCGCGACACCTGCTTGAGATTGAGGCCGAGCTGAAAGGCCAGCTCGCGCGCCTGGAAGGGCAGCAGGCCGACGGCCGGCTCGACGATGACCTGGAGAATGGCGTCGGGATCGGTCTTGGCGATCTCCTCGATCTCCATGCCGCCATGCTTGGAGGCGATGACGCGCACGCGCTCGAGCTTGCGGTCGAGGACGAAGCCGAGATAGAGCTCGCGCTCATAGGGGTCGGCGAGTTCGACATAGACGCGCTGCACCGGCTTGCCTTCCGGCCCGGTCTGCTTGGTGACGAGACGCTTGCCGAGCAATTCGCGCGCGGCCTGCTGAACCTCGTGATAGGTGCGGCACAGCTTGACGCCGCCCGCCTTGCCGCGCGCGCCGGCGTGAATCTGCGCCTTCACCACCCAATGCGAGCCGCCGAGCTCGGTCGCCGCGTAAACGGCCTGATCGGGGCTGAAAGCGACGGTGCCGGGGGGCACCGCGACGCCGCAGCTCGCCAATAATTCTTTGGCTTGATACTCATGGACGTCCATGTTTCCTCTCCCCTTGCAGTTTTATCGCCGGCTCGAGAGTGAAATTACGAGCCGATCTTGTCTCTCACGACCTTGTAGACGGCTTCGGTCTTCTCGGCGGCGGCGGCCAGCAGAGCCTCGACCTCGCCGATCTGTTTCTCTGCGAACTCGCGATCCTTGATCGCCTTTGCATTGATGTAGACGTTGAGCGCGGCGCTCCGCAATCCGGCATTGGCCGCGAGGACGGCGACGCCGGCGTCGCTGATAACGTTGAGATTGCCCTTGTCGGCGACAGCCTCGGAGAGGACGATCACCTCGAAGCAGGCCTTCACGGCGCGCAGCGGCGCGAGCGTGGCGTCCTTCAGCGCGACCTGAATGGCGGCCGTGCGCACAGCCTTGTCCTCATCGGTAGCGCGCGGCAGTCCGTAAGCGCCCATCACGGAATTGAAGGCGACGACATCTTCGTCGATCGCCGCGGTCAGCTCGGCGCGGACGCGCTCGGCTTCTGCTCGCGCAGCTTTGAGATCTTCCTCGACGGCTTCGTAATTCTTCTTGCCGATGGTGAGATTGGCGACCATCGACACCAGCGCCGCGCCGATCGCGCCCATCACCGCAGCGGCGCCGCCGCCGCCCGGCGTCGGACGCTCGCTGGCGAGATCGTCGAGAAATTTGCCGATCGTTTCGTCCTTGGTCATTCTCGTCGATCCTCGGGTCAGGCGTTGGCCTTTGCTTGCGCGTAGATTTCCTCGGCGTCGAGCACCTTGTCGGACGACTCGAACAGCTGGCCGATGCAGGCGCGATGCAGCTTCAGCTTCAAGCCGCCGACGCCGAGCGCGCCGATGACGATCTTGCCGTGACGCTCCTTGGCCTTGTCGGTCGCCTCGACGCCGCCGATGCCGAGCGGCGGCTGCGCATTGACGTCGGCGAGCAGCTCGATCGTCGGATCGTTCTGCCAATCCTTCTCTTCCAGCAGTTGCACGCCGATGGCGCCCGCCGCGAAGACGATATTGGTTCCCTTCACCGCCGCGGCGCGGGCGGCGTTATCGACCGCCTCGATCGCGGTGGGCGTGAAGCCGAAACGCTCCTGCAGCGCAGCGGCCGCAGCGTCGGCGCGCGACTTCTGGCGCGAGGTGATGGCGACCTCGGCGCCCTCCGAATGCAGGAAGGCGGCGGCGCGCAGACCCACAGGGCCGGTGCCGGCCAGCACGGTGGCCTTCTTGCCAGCGAGCGGCTTGGCCTTGGCGAGCAGCGCCACGCCAGCGGCGGCCGTCGTGTTGGAGCCGTTGGAGTCGAGCATCACGGAGACGCGGAAATTCGAGAAGAAGCGCTTGCGCACCGCTTTGAACAAGGTCTCGCCGGCGACCATATCGCCGCCGCCCACGAAGAGCGCGGTGAACTGCTTCTCCTTCGGACCGCGCGTGTAGATCGCGCCATCGACCAGCGCGCCGACATTCGCAGGCGTCACATTGGCGTAGCCGATGACATGATCCGCGCCGCCGTCATAGGCGACGACCGTGTCGAACACGCTCGGGACCGCATCGGTGTCGAGAAGGAAGAGCAGCTTTTGAGTCATAGCAGTTCCTGTGAAAGGCTGTCCGTCATGGCCGGGCTCGTCCCGGCCATCCACGCCACGAGGCCACGCAAGGCGCCCGACATGCGCCGAGTCATTCCCGTTTCGTCTCGACCGCTCCGCGACCGGGCGCGAGACTGCGACTGCGTTTACGCCGTCACCAGATTACGCGGCGCGCCGGCGACGAAAGCGTCGACATTGTCGATCAGCTGATCGGCCAGCACCTGCATCGCTTCCCTAGAGGCCCAGGCGACATGCGGCGTGACGATGAGATTGGGGATCGTCGGATCGAGCAGAATATTGCCCTGCTTGGGCGGCTCGACGGTCAGCACGTCGAAGCCGGCGCCGGCGATGACGCCATTGCGCAGCGCATCGGCGAGCGCCTGCTCGTCGACGATGCCGCCGCGCGCGGTGTTGATGATGATCGACGTCTTCTTCATCGAGGCGAGCTCTTTCGCGCCGATGAGATTCTTCGTCTGCGGCGTCAGCGGCAGATTGAGCGTCACGACATCGGCCTCGCGCAGAATCGTCGGAATGTCGACGATGCCGGGGCCGGGAACGACATCATTGATGAGCAGCTTCATGCCCAGCGCCTCGGCGCGCGTCGCGATCGACTTGCCGAGCGCGCCATAGCCGATGATGCCGAGCGTCGAGCCGGCGATGTCATAGATCGGATAGTCGAAATAGCAGAACTGGCTCGCCTCCTGCCAACGGCCGCGGCGCACCGAATCCACATAGTTCACGAGATTGCGGCGCAGCGCGAAGATCAGCGCGATCACATGCTCGGGAAGCGTGTTGTAGGCGTAATTGCGGATGTTGGAGACGGTGATTCCATTGGCCGTCGTATAGGCCTTGTCGATCACGTCGGTGCCCGTCGCGGCGACCGCGATCAGCTTCAGGTCGGGAAGCTGCTTCAGCGCGTCCTCACGCAGCGGCACCTTATTGGTGATGGCGATGGTCGCGCCCTTCAGGCGCTCGACGACATCGGCCGGAGAGCTCTGCGCATATTCCGTATAGTCGTGCGGGAAATTCGGCTTGCGCAAATTGGCGTCGAGCGTCTCGCGATCGAGAAAGACGATTTTGTGCGACATTTTTGCTGCTTCCCCCGAAGTCGCTCGGCCGTTTCGGCTCGACATTTTGCGACGTCAATCGTCGCGCCTCGTATTGAAGAAGCGGCCTCGCCCTCGCGAGGGCGAGGCCGCGAAACATCAGACCTGGAGGATCGGATTGGCGCGATAGACGGCCTGGGCCGCCGCGACGCCGCTGCCGGCCGTGACCGGAATGCCGACGTCGAGCATCGCCATTTCCGCGCCCGCGATGGCGCCGAGCAGCATCAGCTCGTTGAGATCGCCGAGATGGCCGATGCGGAACACCTTGCCGGCGACCTTGTTGAGGCCGGCGCCGAGCGCGAGATTGTAGCGCTTATAGGCGATCTCGATGACCTTGGCGGCGTCGAAGCCTTCCGGCACCACGATCGCGGTCACAGTGTCGGAGTTCCACTTGGCTTCCTTGGCGCAGGGCTTGAGGCCCCAGGCCGCGACCGCGGCGCGCACGCCCTCGGCGAGATGGTGATGACGCGCATAGACCTGATCGAGGCCTTCCTCGAACAGAACATTGAGCGACTCGCGCAGGCCGTAGAGCAGCGGCAGCGCCGGCGTGTAGGGGAAGTAGCCGGTGGCGTTCGCCTTCACATGATCCTGGAAGTCGAAATAGGCGCGATGCAGCTTGGCGGTCTCGCCGGCCTTCAGCGCCTTCTGGCTGACGCTCATGATGGCGAGGCCGGCCGGCAGCATGAAGCCCTTCTGCGAGCCGGAGACGGCGACGTCGACGCCCCACTCGTCCTGCTTGAAGTCCAGCGAGCCGACCGAGGACACGCCGTCGACGAACAGCATGGCCGGATGCTTGGCGTTGTCGATCGCCTTGCGCACGGCGCCGATGTCCGAGGTCACGCCCGTGGCGGTCTCGTTATGCGTGGCGAAGACGGCCTTGATCTCGTGATTCTTGTCGGCCTTCAGCGTCTCTTCGATGCGGTCGGGATTGTTGCCGACGCCCCACTCCTCGTCCTGCTCGATCACATCGAGGCCGATGCGCTTGGCGAGGTCGATCCAAAGATGGGTGAACTGGCCGAAGCGCTGCGCGATGACCTTGTCGCCGGGCGACAGAGTGTTGGTGATCGCCGCTTCCCAGCCGCCGGTGCCCGAAGCCGGGAAGATGAAGGCCTGAGCGCTCTCGGTCTTGAAGACCTTCTTGAGCTGGGTGAACAGCGGCAGCGTCAGCTCGGGGAACTTCGGCGAACGATGATCCTCGGAGACGACATTCATCGCGCGCAGGATACGATCGGGAATATTGGTCGGGCCCGGAACGAACAGAAAATTGCGGCCCGGAATTCTGGAATTCGACATGTCTAGGGCTCCCTTCGAGCTCATCGGTTCGAGTTTGTTTTCGTTGGACGCTGGCGACGAGGCCCGGCGCCCGTTGCTTCTTCCCGCGGCGGCCGCGCTCAGAGCCGGCTCCGATCACTCGAACGAGATCGTTCGAGCGAAGAGCGCTCTAGAACAGGCCGGCGATCCGCCCGTCCGCGCCGACCTCGATATTATTGGCGGCGGGAACCTTGGGCAGGCCCGGCATGGTCATGATGTCGCCGCAGACGACGACGACGAATTCCGCGCCCGCCGACAGCCGCAGCTCGCGCACCGGAATCACATGACCCGAGGGCGCTCCCTTGGCGTTGGCGTCGGTCGAGAAGCTGTATTGCGTCTTGGCGATGCAGACCGGCAGGTGGCCGAAGCCCTCTTTCTCCAGCTCCGCGAAGCGCGTCTTCACCGACGGATCGAGCGCGATATCCGAAGCGCCATAGAGCTCGCGGGCGATGGTGCGCACCTTCTCGACGAGCGGCAGATCGTCGGCGTAGAGCGGCTTGAACTGCGACGGCTTGGTCTCGATCGTCGAGACGACCTTATGGGCGAGCTCCGCCGCGCCCGGACCGCCCGAGCCCCAATGATCGGCGAGCACGCAATCGACGCCCTCGGCCTCGGAAAGCTTCTGCAGCAGATCGATCTCCGCCTGCGTGTCGGTGCTGAAGCGGTTGACGGAGACGATCACCGGCACGCCGAACTTCTGCACATTGGCGATATGGCGCTTCAGATTGGCGAAGCCCTTCTCGAGCGCCGCGACATTCTCGACCTTCAGATCGTCCTTGGCGACGCCGCCATGCATCTTCAGCGCGCGAATTGTCGCGACGATGACGGTGACGTCCGGCTTGATTCCGGCCTTGCGGCATTTGATGTCGAAGAACTTCTCCGCGCCGAGATCGGCGCCGAAGCCGGCTTCCGTCACCACATAATCGGCGAGCTTCAGCGCCGCCTTGGTGGCGATGACCGAATTGCAGCCATGCGCGATATTGGCGAAAGGCCCGCCATGGATGAAGGCCGGGTTGTTCTCGAGCGTCTGCACCAGATTGGGGGCGATGGCGTCCTTCAGCAGCGCGGCCATCGAGCCCTGCGCCTTCAGCTCGGAGGCGCGAATGCTCTTCTTGTCGCGCGTCTGCGCGACGATGATGTCGCCGAGCCGGCGCTGAAGATCCTCGAGGCTGGTGGCGAGGCAGAAGATCGCCATCACCTCGGAGGCGACGGTGATGTCGAAGCCGTCCTCGCGCGGGAAGCCATTGGCCACGCCGCCGAGCGAGGAGACTATCGAGCGCAGCGAGCGGTCGTTCATATCCACGGCGCGGCGCCAGGAGATGCGGCGCGGATCGACGCCGAGCGAATTGCCCCAATAGACGTGATTGTCGATGAGCGCGGAGAGCAGATTATTGGCCGCGCCGATGGCGTGGAAGTCGCCGGTGAAATGGAGATTGATGTCCTCCATCGGCACGACTTGTGCATAGCCGCCACCGGCGGCACCGCCCTTCACGCCGAAGCAGGGGCCGAGGCTCGGCTCGCGAAGGCACATGATGGCCTTCTTGCCGATGTGATTGAGCGCGTCGCCGAGGCCCACCGTGGTGGTCGTCTTGCCTTCGCCGGCGGGCGTCGGCGTGATGGCGGTGACGAGGATCAGCTTGCCGTCCGGGCGGTCCTGCAGGGAATTGAGATAATCGAGGGAGATTTTCGCCTTGTAATGTCCGTAAGGCAACACATGTTCGGCGGGGATGCCGAGCTTCTCGCGGGCGACGTCGACGATCGGACGCATGGACGCCGCTTGAGAGATCTCGATATCGGATTTGGGAGAAAGATGCTGGTTGCCTTTCCCGCTGGCCGGGATGGACGTATCGGACATTACAATTTCTCTCCCCTCGCAGAAAGCGTTTCGCCCGCCCTCGAAGATTTATCCGGGCCGAATGGCTTTGCCCCGCGCAGTGAAAATCCCTGCGCGCGCCGCCAACGGCCGTCGGGCCAAGACCGGGAAACCCGGTCTTCGCCGTCATTGTTCCGCGAAACTAGAACCTTCCGATAGTTTCATCAAGAACCACGGCTGGCGGACATCGGGCCCTGCGACATCGTCTCCTGCCTGCAAGACGCCGATCGATATCCGCGGCCCAGTGGCTATGGAGAGATCGAAATTCCTCGTCAAGCGAAAATATCGGGCGATATAGCCCAGAGTTTCCGCGGAAATCGCGCGATTGCGGCGCTCTCCTCTTCGTTCGGAGAAGCGCCCGACTCGCTTCGCACATTCGAATAGCCGGGGCTGCTGGCCCACCCTTTGCCTATCCGATCAGAGGGCTCCAGATCGACTTGCATGGCGCGCACGCCGTGGCCGGATCGGCCCATATCAGTTTGAAAATCAACATACGCAGGGGAAGATACAGTCGCTCGCGCCGACCCTCCAGATCGAAAGGAGCGTATAAGCTCGCGCGAGAAGGTCGCCGCGGCCCACCCGTACCCCTTCGAGCGGGGGAGGGGAGGGTCGCAAGACGAATGGGATAGCGCCTACCCGCCCGTCATTCGGGAAAAAAAGTCAGGGCGAGGCCATTGATGCAATAGCGCAGGCCCGTGGGCGGCGGACCGTCGGGAAACACATGGCCGAGATGCGAGCCGCAGCGGCTGCAATGCACCTCGGTGCGGGTCATGCCATGGGAGTGATCGACGGAGGTGGCGATGGCGCCGTCGAGCGGATCGAAGAAGCTGGGCCAGCCGGTGCCGCTCGAGAATTTCTGGCGCGTGGCGAAGAGTGGCTGATCGCAGCCGGCGCAGGAGAACACGCCGGGGCGCTTCTCCTGATCGAGCGCGCAGCTGCCCGGCGGCTCCGTGCCATGGCGGCGCATGATGACATATTGATCGGGAGTGAGGCGCGCGCGCCACTCCTCCTCGGTGCGGGTGACGGGGAATTGATCTCCGCTGGTCATGGCGTCCTCCTCGAGAGCGTTCGGTTCGCCGCCGGCGACATGACGAAGCTTATCGGGACCGGGCGTCACGGAGAAGATCGTTTCCGCGCCAATGGGGCAGATCCATGCGGAAAAGCGCGGCGCCCCGCCCGGAGGCCCCGCCTTCTTGGGCATGGCTTTATCGCGGAGGCCGGCGCAGAAATCTCTCGCGCCACGTCGAGGTGGCGAGAGTGGATGCGCGCCGCTCAGCTGGAATAGGTCTCCACCCGCGCAAAGAAATCGCGGATGCGCGGAACGATCTCACGGCGGAAGCGCGAGCCGTTGAAAACGCCGTAATGGCCGACGCCCTCCTGCAGATAATGCTGCTTGCGGACGTCTGGAATATTGGCGCACAGTTCTTGCGCGGCGTAGGTCTGGCCGACGCCGGAGATGTCGTCCTTCTCGCCTTCCACTGTCAGCAGCGCGGTGCGCTGTATGGCCGAAAGATCGATGATCTCGCCGCGATGGCGCAGCAGGCCCTGCGGAATCTCGTGGCGGATGAACACTTTCTCGACCGTCTCGAGATAGAACTCGGCGGCGAGATCCATGACCGCGAGATATTCGTCGTAGAAGTCGCGATGCTTCTCGGCGGAATCGCCGTCGCCCTCGACGAGATGGTTGAACATATCGAAATGCGCGGCGACATGGCGCTCGAGATTCATCGCCATGAAGCCCGAGAGCTGCAGAAAGCCCGGATAGACCTTGCGCCCGAGCCCGGCGTGCGGAAAGGGCACGGAATGGATGCAATTGCGGTGGAACCAGTCGACGCCGCGCTCCACCGCGAGGCGATTGACCGCCGTCGGGCTGCGGCGCGGATCGATCGGCCCGCCCATCAGCACCATGGATTCGGGCGCGTCGACGCCGCCCTCGCCATCCAGCGCCGCAATGGCGCAGACGAGCGGCACGGACGCCTGGCAGACGCCGAGCGTATGCAGCGGAACGCCATCGTCGCGCTTCGACAACAGGCGCAGCATGTCGACGAGATAATCGACATAATCGTCGAGGCCGAAAACGCCTTTCTCGGTCGGCACGGCGCGGGCGTCGCACCAATCGGTGATGTAGACGTCATGGCTCGGCAGGAATGCCTCGACCGTGCCGCGCAGCAGCGTGGCGTAATGGCCGGACATTGGCGCGACGATCAGCAGCTTGGATTGGCGCGGCGCCTCGCCCTGGAAGATTCGCTGGAAATGCAGCAGCCGACAGAAGGGCCGCTCCCACACCACCTCCTCGACGATGGGCGTCGCCACGCCGTCGATCAGCGTCTCGGGAAGGTCGAAGATCGGCTTGCCGTAGCGGCGCGTCATGCGCTCGAACAATTCGGCCGCCGCCGCGACGCTGCGTCCTACCGACGTGTGCGCGAAGGGATTGAACGGATTTTTGAAGGTCGTGAGAGTCGCGTCCGACATCGCCCGCGCCGGGGCGAAGGCCAGATGCATCATCTCATAGAACTGGTACGATATCCGGTCCATCTCTCCACGCTCCCTTCATGCGCAGCGGCCGCTCTTCGAGCTGTGCTGCGACGCACAAAAAAGAAATAATAGCATAGTCAATGTCTCCTGAAATGAAATCTGGTGATGTTTTGCGCTAGGCGCCAAAAATTTTTCACTCCACCCGCCCAAGCACCAGCTAATCTGCTCAATTACTGAGCAGCACCACAGCGGCGCCTGCGAAAGCGCAGATCGTCGTCGCCGCGGCGCAGCTGAAAATCCGCAAGGCGCGGCGAATATCGGCCGGCGTCGCCTCTGCGCGGCCCGAGCCGAGCCAGACGCCCGCGACCTCATGCGCGCCATAGGCGCGCGGGCCGCCGAGCCGCAAATCCAGGGCGCCGGCCATCGCCGCCTCCGGCCAGCCGGCGTTGGGCGAGGCATGCGCGCCCGCGTCGCTCAGGCAGGTCGAAATCGCGGCCCGAAAGGAGGTCCCCGTCAGCGCTGCGCCGATCGCGATGAGAGCCGCCG
Source organism: Methylosinus sp. C49 (assembly GCF_009936375.1). Classification (GTDB taxonomy): domain Bacteria; phylum Pseudomonadota; class Alphaproteobacteria; order Rhizobiales; family Beijerinckiaceae; genus Methylosinus. The sequence goes on from NZ_AP022332.1 coordinate 514,730, forward strand.
AGAGGCGCGCGGCGGGAAGATTGAGGAGATCGTCCAATCGGGCGCTCGCCCAACCGAACGCTTCATGTCGCATCGTCCTGTGGCCTATCATGCTGTCGGCCGTATTGACGCTTTTGTATATGAGCGCGCCGGGCAGTCCGAACAAGACTGTGGCGAGCGCCGGGCCGATGACGCCATCCGAGAAATTCTCGGCGAGGCTTTCGATCGCCGCCCGGCTCACGCCCGCCTCATCGAGCCGCGAGACGTCGCGGCCGACGATTTTTCCGACGCTGGCGCGGCCGCGCTCGAGCGAGCGATCGAGTTGCTCGGCCACATCCCTCACATGCGTATAGAGGCTGCGTTGCGCATAGAGGCTGGATGTCAGCACGGCGAGCGGGAGAATCCCGAAAGGCAGAGCGAGACAGGCCGCCTGCAGCAGCCAGCCGATGGCGAAGGCGATGGCGACGACGAGGAGGATCGCGACGACGCCGGCGAGGCGGCGCAGCAGCGGCGGCGCGCCATCGTGATTGAGCGAGCGATCCAGCGCCGCGATCAACGCGCCGATCCAAGTGACCGGGTGGCCGATGGCGGCGAAGAGGCGAGGCGGATAGCCGATCGCCGCCTCGATCGAAAGACCGAGCGCGGCGAGCGCCAGATTTTCCGCGAGAGCAGCGAGCAAGGCTCAGCGGCCGTAGAGGCCGGTGAGGCTCGCCTTGGCGAGGACGTTCTGATTGACGATGAAGCCGACGAGCGAAGCCGTCGCGCCCTCCGGCGCCTCCACTTTCTCGACGCTCAGCGCATAGACAGTGAAGACATAGCGATGCGGCGGATCGCCGACAGGCGGGCAAGGACCGCCCCAATGCGAGAAGCCGTAATCATTGCGAATGGGCTTCGCGCCCGCGGGCAGGCCGGCGCCGCCCGCCGCTCCGGCGCCTTGCGCCAGCGCGCGCGCGGAGGCGGGAATATCGACGACGAGCCAATGCCAGAAGCCGGCGCCGCCGGTCGGCGCGTCCGGGTCGTGGCAGAAGAGCGCGAAGCTCTTGGTTCCGGCCGGCGGCTCGCTCCAATTCAGCTGCGGCGAGACATTGTCGCCCGTCCCGCCGAAATCGTCGAAAACGAATTTGCGATCGATGGTCGCGCCCTCGGCGATATCCGGGCTGGTGAGCGAAAAGCCGCCGCCTGCGGCCTCCGCCGGCGCGAGGAGAATATGGAAATCGAGGAGATTGCGCGTCATTTCGGCCCCCTGTCTCGCTGCTTTGGACGAGGACATTCTTCTAGTCCAACTCGCGCGCAGTGTCGCGCGGAGAGAATGCGGTTTATGTGTCGCCCATGACAGACGCGGACCCGACAAAGCCCCCGCTGCGCCGCGGCTGGACCACCGGCGCCTGCGCCACTGCGGCGGCGCGGGCGGCCTTCGTCGCGCTCGTCTCCGGGCGCGAGCCGCCCGATCCGGTGGAGATCGGCCTGCCGAGCGGAAGACGCGTCGCCTTCGCGCTCGCGCAATTCACCCGCGGCGCGGACTATGCCGAGGCCGGCGTGGTGAAGGACGCCGGCGACGATCCCGACGTCACTCATGGCGCGCTGATCCGCGCGAAGGTGCGGCGCGCGCCGGCGGGCGCGGGGGTGAGCTTTGCGGCCGGCCCCGGCGTTGGCGTGGTGACGCGCCCCGGCCTGCCGCTGCCGCCGGGCGAGCCGGCCATAAACCCCGTTCCCCGCGCCATGATGCGGCAGGCGATAGCGGAAGCCGCGGCCGAGCTCGGCGCGGCGCCGGACGCGCAAATCGAGATTTCTGTCGAAAACGGCGCGGAACTCGCCCGCTCGACGCTCAACGGACGGCTCGGAATTATCGGCGGGCTCTCCATTCTCGGCACGACGGGAATCGTCGTGCCCTATTCCTGCTCCGCCTGGATCGACAGCATCCACCGCGGCGTCGACGTCGCCCTCGCCTGCGGCCTCGACCATATCGCCGCGACCACCGGCTCCACTTCGGAAGACGCCGTGCGCAAGCTCTACGGCCTGCCGGAGGAGGCGCTGATCGAAATGGGCGACTTCGCCGGCGGCCTGCTGAAATATTTGCGCAAGCATAGGGTCCCGCGCGTGACCCTCGCCGGCGGCTTCGCCAAGCTGACCAAGCTGGCGCAGGGGCGGCTCGATCTTCACTCCAGCCGCTCCTCGGTCGATCTACCCGATCTCGCGGCGACCGCCCGCGCGGCCGGCGCCGGCGAGGGGCTCTGCGCGGCGATCGAAAAGGCCAATAGCGCGCTGGAGGCGCAGGCGACCGCCCGCGCGGCGGGCGTGGACCTCGCCGCGCCGATCGCGCAGCGCGCATGGTTCACGGCGGCCGCGGCGCTCGCCAATTCGGCGACCGCGCTCGAGATCATCGTCGTCGGCCGCGACGGCGCCATACTCGCACGCTCAAGCTTTCGCCCAGCGATTCGCGCAGAGGACACCCAAAAGTGAACAAGCCCGCCGCCGGCTTCTCGCACGCCCATCTCAGCCGAGGCGAGATGCTGCAGATCATGATCGGGCTCGGCCTCGCCATGCTGCTCTCGGCGCTGGACCAGACCATCGTCGCCACCGCTCTGCCGACGATCGGCAAGGACCTCGGCGATTTCGAGCATCTGCCTTGGATCGTCACCGCCTATCTCGTGGCCGCGACCGCGCTGACGCCGCTCTATGGCAAGCTCGCCGATATTCACGGCGTGCGCGTGATGCTGCTGATCGGCATTTTCACCTTCGTGCTCGGCTCGCTCGCCTGCGCCGTCTCGCCGAACCTCACCTTGCTCGCCATTGCGCGCGCGGCGCAGGGCGCGGGCGGCGGCGCGCTCATCGCGCTGGCGCAGACGATCATCGCCGATCTCGTCAGCGTGCGCGAACGCGGCCGCGCCCTCGCCTATTTCTCCGTCGTCTTCGCCGGCGCCAGCGTCGGCGGGCCGATCCTCGGCGGCGTCTTCGCCGAATATCTGCATTGGTCGCTGATCTTCTGGATCAATCTTCCGCTCGGCCTCGCGGCTTTCTTCATGACCTATTTCAAGCTGGCGCGGTTGCCGCTGCGCCGCCATCCGCATCGCGTCGATATCGCCGGCGCGGCGATGCTCATCGTCGCCTCGGTCGCCTCGCTGCTCGCGCTCTCCTGGGGCGGCGTGCGCTATCCCTGGGGCTCGGCGCCCATTCTCGCCATGCTGGCCACCGCCCTCGCCGGCTGGGCGATCTTCGCCTGGCGCACCAAGACGGCGGAGGAGCCGCTGATCCCGCTCGCCGTGCTGGCCGACGACGTTATTCGCAACGCCATTCTCGCAGGCGGTTTTGGGCTCGGAACCTTCGTCGCGCTGACGATGTATATGCCGATTTACTTCGAAGGCGCGCTGCGCCTCTCCGCCGACCAGTCCGGCCTCGCGCTGATCCCGCTCACCGTGGCGACAGTGACCGGCGCCGCCATCTCAGGACGGCTGCTCGGCCGTCTACGCCATTACAAGGCGCCGCCGCTGGCGGCGCTCGCGCTCGCTTTCGTCGCTCTGCTCATCGCGCGGCAATTTCTCGCCGATCTACCGCTCGCCGCGCTGGATGCGCTGCTGGCGATCGTCGGCTTCGGCGTCGGAGCCATGCTGCCGGTGACGACGGTCTGCGTGCAGAGCGCGGCGCCCGGGCATAATCTCGGAACGGCGACCGCTGTGATGCAATTCTCGCGTCAGCTCGGCGCGGCGCTGATCGTCGCGATCATCGGCGCGATCGTCATCGGCGCCGGCCATGGCGCGCTCATCGCCGAAGCCGGCGCCGGCGTGGAAGCGCTGCGCGAGACCTTCCGCACGGCGTTTCTGGTAGGCGCGATGTTCATCGCTTTGTGCTTCTTCTTCCTCGCGCGCATGGAGGAGAGGAATTTGCACGGGGAGGGGTGAGCGTCGCCTCACCATGTTGCATATATCTCGCGCCATCGAAAATCGACGGCGCGAGATGTCGGTGTTGCTTTCGTCAGCTGTTCCGGCGCGCGGCCGTGTGAATGATCGTGCCGACATGCTCGCCGCGCAGCGCCGCGGTGAGGCGGCCGGGGACGAGGCCGTTGACGATCTGCACATGGTCGATATGGCGCGCCGTCGCCATCACCTCGAGCAAGGCGCGATCGAAGGGCAGCGTGCCCTTGTGCTCGGCGACCTCGGCGAAGCTCGTCTCGCCGATGAGCTGCGCCTTCTCGCCGTCCGGACCATTGGGATCGCTCGTGTAGAGGCCGTCCACATCCTCCACAATGGTGAGGCCTGCGGCGCCATAGGCGTCGGCGAGCAGAAAGGCGCCCGTGTCGGCCCGATGCGGCGGAATGCGCGAGCCCGGGAACTCATGATGGTGATAGGGCGGGAAGGCGCTACCCACCACGGCGCGGGTCGCGCTGAGATGAATCGCCAGCTGATTGGCGATGGTCGGATGCTCGATATAGGAAACGCCTTCCGGCGCGAGCAGCGAGGCGAGTATGTGGCCGTTCTGGCCGGCCTCGCTCGCGGCGAGCGGCGCCAGCGAGCCGACCGGCAGGCCGAGATCGAGCCCGACGCCATAGAGATGGCGCGCGCGCACGCCGGCCCCGGTGAGGAAGAGCAGCCGATGCTCGGGCATGAGCTTGCGGATCTCCTCCACCAGCGGCAGGATCGCATCGGCGCCGCGATCCATGATGGAGCGGCCGCCGATCTTCACCACCTGCAGCCACGGGAGAACGCGGATCGGCCGCTTGCCGGCGACGGGCCGCGTCAGCTCGGAGTCGAGAAGGGTCTGCCGCGCGAGCGGAGAGGCGACATGCTTGATGTTGTAGGTGTGGGTCATGATCTATCTCAGCTCGCGGTGATGATGGTGCCGACATGCTCTCCAGAAAGAGCGCGGGTCATATTGCCGGGCACGAGGCCGTTGACGACCTGCACCTCGCGGATGTGACGCGCTGATTTCAGCAGATCGAGCAGCGGGAACTCGAGGATCGAATCCTGCAGTCCCTGCTCCTTCATCTCATCGACCGTGATCTTGGGGATGAATTTCGCATTCTTGTCGGTCTTGGGATTGGCGGTGAAGAGGCCCTGCTCGTCCTTGACGAAGATCATCGCCTTGCAACCGAATTGCTCCGCGATGAGGAAACAGCCCGCATCGGTGCGATAGGGCGGAATGACGCCCTCGGCCGCCGGACGCATCCACAGATTATAAGGCGGCATTCCGCTGAAGACCACGGCGTTCACCTCCTCGAGATAGAGCGGCACCGCCGAGAGGCCGGCGCCCTCCACGGCGGAAATGCCATGCTTGGCGAGAAGCTGGCCGAGCATCGCCGCATTCTGATCGGCGACGGAGGCGCCGAGCTGCGACAGCACGCCCGCCGGCAGGCCGACGCCCGCCGCTATGGAATAAAGATGACGCGCGCGCGTGCCGGCGCCGGTGCCGATCAGCATTTGATGCGTCTTGCGCGCGGTGACGATCTCATCGACCAGCGGATAGACCGCCGAGCGGCCGCGATCGATAATGCTCTGGCCACCGATCTTGATCACCGACGCGTCCGGCAAGATGCGAAAATCCTCGGCCTTGTCCGCTGCCGCGAGAAGCTCGACGTCGGTGAGCGAGCGCTGCATGAGGATCGCCTCGAGCTCCGCTGTCGTATGTGCCATCAGTGACGCCTTTCGTCGTTGTTTCTGCTGTCGTCGACTATCATGCGTGTAGGTAGAACGCGTTGAAGATTCTCGCAATATGCGAAAACGGTGCGTGCTTGGCGGGAAAGCCGCAAATTTCCGCCTTCTTCTACTTTGTCGGAAAAAACAACGAAAAACGCGCATTTCTCGACTGTCAGCTAGTCGCGGAGCGGGGCGCGTCAAGCATGCGGCAAAGTCGCACGCCGCGCCTCGGCGCGCGAAGTCCGAACGAGCGGCCGCAGTCATCGTAGCTTCATTGCGCAGCCATCGCGCTGAGATCGGGCGTCGCTAGCTTGGCATGCCGCGACGCTCACGGCGAGCGCCGGCCTCGAGATTGGAAAATTGCTTTTTCGTTGGAAAATGCGAGGGCCGCATGAACATACGATTGTTTTTGAAGAGCGCCTGTCTCGCGACGACGGCGCTCACCGCGACGTCGACCGCGATTGTCGCCAATGCCGATTCGTCCACGCGGACGCCGATCAAGCATGTCATCATCGTCGTCGGCGAGAATCGCACATTCGACAATCTCTTCGGCGGCTATCGTCCCGCCGCCGGTCAGAGCGTCGACAATCTGCTGAGCAAGGGCATCATCAAGGCGGATGGAACGCCCGGCCCGCATTTCTCCGAGGCGGCGCAGAACATCGGCTCCGATCTCTATCATTATGAGGTGGCGACGCCTTCGACCGGCGCCTACGCCACGCTGCCGCAGCCCTACACCACTTATGCGGCCGGCGTTCCCCAGGGCGTGCCGGATACGCGCTTCCCCGCCGATCTGCCCAACGGGCCTTATCAGATCAGCAAATATGTCTCCTACGCCGCTTACACGGGCGACCCCGTGCATCGCTTCTTCCAGATGTGGCAGCAGTGGGACGGCGGCAAGCTCGACAAATTCGTCTGGGTGGAGAAGACGATCGGCACGGGCTCCAACGGCAAGCCCCCCGCCGGCTTCGATCCCAAAGAAGGCGCGATCTCCATGGGCTTCTTCAATATGAACGCCTATACGGATGCGCATGGCGTCGCGCAGACCGGCGACGCGCCCTATTTCAAATCGCTCGCCGATTCTTATGCGATCAGCGACAATTTTCATCAGGCGGTGATGGGCGGCACGGGCGCCAATTTCCAGGCGATCGTCACCGGCCATGCGGCCTTTTATACCGATCCCACGCGTCTCGACGGCTCGCCGGCGACTCCGCCCGTCAATCAGATCGAGAATCCCGATCCGGTGAGCGGCACGAATAATTATTACACACAGGACGGCTATAGCGGCGGCTCCTATGTGAATTGCCATGATCTCTCGCAGCCGGGCGTCGCGGCCGTCGATCAGCAACTGCGCAGAAACGGGGCGTTCGAGCGCAAATGCGCGCCGGGGCATTACTACCTCGTCAACAATTACAACATGTATTGGAACGAGAAGCCCTCGGTGACGCGCGCACTCGGCGCGACGAACTTCACCCTGCCGCCGCAGAAGGCCTCGACCATCGTCGATGTGCTGAACGCGCATGGCGTGTCGTGGAAATATTACAGCGCCGATCGCGGCGACGATCCCACCGTCTTCGCCAATTCCGTCGACGGCGTGAATTTCCCCGTGGCGGGCGGGACGCCCTTCCACGCCTATTGCGGCATTTGCGATCCGCTCACCGGCTATCTGCAGGTGATGACGACGAGCGAATACGCCAAGCTGCAGAACTATGGCGCCTTCTTGAAGGATCTGACCGACAGCGCGCTGCCGGCCGTCTCCTTCGTGCGTCCCTTCGAGGCCTTCGCCGCGCATCCGGCCGATTCGACCAGCCATCTCTATGAGCAATTCTTGAAGACGCTGATCGCGCGCGTGCAGAGCTCCTCCGCCTGGGACTCGACCGCGATCTTCATCACCACGGACGAAGGCGGCGGCTACTATGATTCGGGCTATATCCAGCCGGTGGACTTCTTCGGCGACGGCACGCGCATTCCGTTCATCGCGGTCTCGCCCTACGCCAAGAAGGGCTATGTCGACCACACTTATTACGACCATGTCTCGCTGCTGAAATTCATCGAGCGGAACTGGAAGCTGCCGACGGTCTCGCATCTCAGCCGCGACAATCTGCCAAACCCGATTCCCTCGCGCGAGAATCCCTATATTCCCGCCAATCGGCCGGCGATCGGCGATCTCGTCGATCTCTTCGTCTTCGCCGATCACGACGACGATCACGATCACGGTCACCATCATCACGGCCGTGATCGCTGACGAGCGAGCCGAGGCCGCGTCCGATGCGACGGGCCTTTTCGTCCCTCTCGGACCCGAAACGAAAACGGCCGCGCCTCTTCGGCGCGGCCGCGTCATTTCGTGAGATCGCTCGTTTTCAGAAGCCCACGCCGACGAGCACGAAGCGGGGGCAGGTGATCGCCTCGCAGCGACGCGCGGCCGGATGCAGCGCCTCCGCCACAGGCGCCGGAAGAAGCGGCGCGCGCGCCTCGATGCGGCGGCGAGTCGGCAGCGGATGATGCGCGAGCGCGCCGGACCGGCGAGCGGCGCTGCAAATCCTGCGATGCGGAGCGGCCGTGGAGGGACGCGCGACGCGCGCGCGCTCGATCACCGGCGGGAGAGGCGCGACATCGGCGACGGGAGCGGTCTCGGGGACGCGGACATCGAGCTGGGCGATAGCGGCGGGCGCCATATCCTTAGGGGATGCAGCGGGCATTTCGAGCGCCAGCACGGAAAAAGATACGCAAGTGGCGAAGATCGCCGCAGCAAGCCGCATGGCCTCATCCTTTCGTCTATGAAACGTCGCCTCGGACGTTCCCCCGTCCGGGCCTTTGGAAAATACGTTGAACGGCGCACACGCTCGAAACCGCGTCGATATTACGACGCCGAGAACCCTTCAAAAGCGTTGATGCTCTCGAATGAGCGGCCACACTAGACGATTTCGCCCGCCTTGGCCAGCGATTGGGCGAGCGGGCGGCAGAGTGGCGGTGGGCATGTCGAACTTCGCCGAGGCGGCAATGGGCGGACGGTCTCGATAACGGAAATCAGCGCCATCGTAGCTTGAAAATGATCACACCGGAGGCGTAGAAATTTTCATAATTCGCCGCGAACGATCTGGCGAGACCGCCGTAAGGGTTTTTCTTTTGATACCTCATTTTTTGCGCGTTTCGTTCATCGCGACAGTGCTGCTGATTTCAGGCGCCACAGCCCGGGCCATGGACTGCGCCAAGGCGACGACGCTCGTCGAAAAAACCATCTGCGCCGATCCGCACATCAAATGGCAAGACGATGTCATATCGCGCAACTACTTCGCCGCGCTGAAATCCCTGCGAGAAAAGGGCGACAAGCCTGCGCACGCCCAAATGCAGGAGACGCAGCGAAGATGGCTCGCGGCACGTAATGCCTGCGGCTCGAAAGCGGCAGGAGGGCTCGACTACTGTATCGAGGAGACAACGAGTAAGCGACTGGGGCGTCTGCCGGCCCCGACTGCCGAGGCCGGAGCGGTTCCGCCGGCCGGCCTCAGAATCGGGACGGAAATCCTTGCCTGGGGCAAACCGAAAGACGGTCTGCGCACGCTCGACCATCGCGGACGTATCGTTCTGCAAGAGCCTCGCAACTCACTCGTCGACTCGCCATTCACAATTCACGACCGCTGGAAGGACGGCCAGACAGATGCAGTCTTGGTGGAGGAGGGCGCCGCCGATTACAATAATTGCTCGACATTCTATGTCGTGGAAAGCAGGAAGCCCGGCGCCGTCGCGCGTCACGAGCTTGGAAAGATCTGCGGCGACCGTTCGAGCGACGACGACTCGGACAATGATCCAGACCCCTGGTCGACGCGCAATGCGGATGGTTTCGCCTTCGTCTCGCCCGCGCGTCCATTCTCTAACGGCGAGGTCAGGCAGTGGCGCTCGAAAACGGGAGATTTGACCACGAGCGTCATCCAGTTTCTTCCGACGCCCGGCTCGACGATGCAGAGCCTCGCGGAGAGCCAGGAGCCGAAGGTCATAGAGCCGCTGCGTAACGCGGAATTTTTCGCCGCCGTGTCTCGCCTCGCGACGCTCGACAGAAGACGCATGGCCGACGCCTTGTGGGAGCTGACAAACGGCGGTTATCGAAATCGGAGCCCCGATATGCCGCAACCGGAACTCTACGGTCTGGCGATGGACCAGAATACGGTCGCGTATTCGGGGTGCGGCGCAGTATGGCGCGGAGGCGCCCACTTCGGTTGCGAGGAAGGCGACGCGCTCGCCGTGTGGGATCGCGCCGGAGGCGGATTCTACTTCGCGCTGAACAAGTTCGGCGACAACGGCCGCGACAGAGAAAAGGCGCAGGTCGAGCCCCCGCTCGCCTCTTGGCCGCCATCTACCCGCGCCCGCTACGAGAATTGGCGTAACGGCGGTCGCTGGACAGACGAGCGGCGGTGATCCCTATTGGAATTTCTTTTTCAGCTCCGGGCGCGCTCAACGCCCGCCGCGCGGCCGCGAATAGACGCCGGTTCGGCCGCCCTCGAAGCGCCGCGACAGGCCGCCTCGCGGCGTGACGGCGAGCTCGAGCCGATCGAATTTCATCGGATCGTCCATGCTCGCCTCGAACTTCGAGACAGCGAGCGTCACCATATCGCCCCGGCGCGACCAGCAGCCGGAGGCGATCTCGTCCAGCGCGCCATAGGCGAGCATATAGTCGAAGCGCCCGTCCGGTCGCAGCAGCAGTTCGGAGCCGGTCTCCATCACGCCGCTGAGATAATAATGGCCCACGAGCGAAGGATCGCCCGCCTCGCAGCCGGCCGCCTCGGCCGCGGGCAGCGTCGCCGCGAGGGCGAGCCAAAAGGCTCGCGCGCGCGCCGCCCGGCGGGGGATCACTGCGCGTTCTTCATCGCGGAGGGCAGCATCGCCGGATCCTCCTCGATCAGCTTTTCTATGCTGCGATCGTCGATCGGCTTGGCCGCCGCCGTGGCGACCGGCTGCGCCTTCAGCCCGGTCTGATCGGCGAGCCATTCCCGCCATTGCGCATGGCTGCCGTTGAAGGTGTTCTGATCCACGGCGACGGGAATTCCGGGGACATGGCCGTCGGAGCGATATTGCCAGAAGGTCCATTTGCGGTCGCCATAGCGCACCGCCGGATGATATTTCGTCGAGCGCACCCAGATCGGATATTCCGCCAGCGCGCCGGAATGCAGGATCGCCTGATAGAAATCCACCGAGCTGTAGATGATCGGCTTCTTGCCGTAATGGCGCTCCATATCCTCGAGCATGACGCGCATGTCGCGCAGCACCTCGTCGCGATAGAGCGTGCGCTTGCAGCTGCGGGAGGTGGGCGTCGCCTCCACGTCCAGCACGGGCGGCAGCGCGTCCGGCTCCACCGGCACGACGGATTTGAAGAAGCCGGTCTCCTCATGCGGGGGCCGGCACCAATAGACGAAATGATAGGCGCCGCGCGGCACGCCGGCCGCCTTGGCCGCCGCCCAATTGCGCTGGAACTTGGAATCGAGCGCGTCGCCGCCCTCGGTCGCCTTGATGAAGGCGAAGCCGACGCCGGACTCCTTCACCGCCTGCCAGTCGATGTCGCCCTGATATTTGGAGACATCGACGCCATGCACGGCGAATTCGGCGCTGCGCGTCGCCGGATAGGCGTGCAGCTGCGACTCCGGCACCGCATAGGCGAGATAGGTCGGGTCCTTGCGCGCGTTGACCAGCGGCGCGCTGGTCGCAAAGCGCGGGCGCGCGCTATAGGACGGATCCACGGCGCTGCCGCAGCCGGAGAGGGCCGTGGAAAGAAGGACGGCGGCCGCAGCCGCGAAAATCTCGTTCGATCGCATTGCGCGAAAATATCCCGCAAGCCGGTAACGAAGCGTTAATTCCCCAAAGCCCGCGCGATTCGCCGCAGTCTCGGCCGCACGACTCATCCCAGGCGGAACCATAACGTGGCTATGCCCAGAAAGGAACCATAGCCGACGACATCGGTGACGGTGGTGACGAAGGCGCTGGAGGCGACGGCCGGATCGACCTTCCAGCGCTCGAGCAGCATGGGCACCAAAATGCCGCCCAGCGCGCCGGCGGCGAGATTGGTGAACATGGCCATGGCCATCACCGGGCCGAGGCCGATCGTCTGGAACCAATTGGCCGCGACGAGCCCGGTGAGCAGGCCGAAAGCCGCGCCATTGAAGGCCCCGGTCGCCAGCTCGCGCAATATGATGCGCATGGCGTTGGAGCGCGAGAGCTCGCGCGTCGCCAGCGCCCGCACCGTCACCGTCATCGTCTGCGTCGCTGAATTGCCGCCCTGGCTCGCGACGATGGGCGCGAGCACGGCCAGCGCCACCATTTGCTGCAGCTGCGACTCGAAGGTCTTCAGCACGCTCGCCGAGATGAAGGCGGTGCCGAGATTGATAAGGAGCCAGAGAAAGCGGCTCTTGACGATCCACCAGAAGCTGTCGGTCAGCTCCTCGTCCGGGCTGACGCCGCCGAGCGCCTTGATCTCCTCGGAGGCCGCCTCCTGGATGACGTCGACCACGTCGTCGATGGTGATGACGCCGACGAGCCGCTCCGCCTCGTCCACCACGGGAACGGACACGAGATTGTAGCGCTCGAAGAGGCGAGCCACCTCCTCCGTGTCTTCGTCGAATTGCACGCGGCGGCGGTCCGCCTGCATGATCTCCTCGACGCGGGTCTGGGGATGGGCGCGCACCAGCGCGTCGAGAAAAACCGTGCCGAGCAGCCGATAGGCCGGATCGACGACGAAGACCTCGAAGAAATTGTCCGGCAGCTCGTCCGGCTCCGTCGCGCGGAAAAAATCCAGCACCTCGCCCGCCGACCAGAAGGGCGGCACGGCGATCAGCGTCGTCTGCATCAGGCGCCCGGCGGTGCCCTCGGCGGCCTCCAGCGAGCGGCGCAGAATGATGCGCTCCTGGGCCGGCAGCGCCTCCAGGACCTCGGCCTGCTCCTCGGGCTCCAGCGTCTCCAGAATGGCGACGGCGTCGTCGCTCTCGAGCTCGCGCATCGCCTCGGCGAGCGTCGCGACCGGCAGCTCCTCGAGAATTTCCTCGCGGGTCGTCTCGCCGACCTCGGTCAGAGCGGCGAAGTCGAACTCGTCGCCCATCAGCTCGACGAGGCGTGGGCGCTCCTCGTGATCGAGCAATTCGATCAGCGCGCCGACATCCGCCTCGTGGAGCGGAGAGACCAGCTCCTTCACATGGCCGGAATCGCCTTCGGCGATGGCCTCTTCCACCGCGGCGACGAAATCGGCGCGCGGCTCGCCGGTTTCCTCGTCACGAAAATTTCCTTCCGCAGGCGCCGATTTTTCATGGTCTTGCGACATATGGGGGCCTGATCGATGCGCGAGGGGAGCCTACCGGCCGGCGAGACCGGGACAGGGCTCCCTTAACGCGCCGCGCCGGGAAAGCAAACCGCCAATGCATGTTCTTTCGACTCTCTTTCGTCTTACTGCGGCTCTGCTCGCCCTCATGCCCGCCGCCGCCGGCGCGGCCGAATGCGGCGCGCAGGCTCTGGGCGTCTCGCGGACGATCGCGATCGACGGAAGCGAGGGATTGGCGCTCGGCCTGCAGACCTATCCGCGCACGCTGGCGCTCGCCGATCACGAGGTCGTCCTCACCTTCGACGACGGCCCGGCCCATGGCGCGACCGAGCGCGTGCTGGATGCGCTGAAGGCGGAATGCGCGCGGGCGACCTTCTTCCTCGTCGGCTCCCATGCGGCGGAATCGCCGGCGCTGGTCCGCCGCATCGTCGCAGAAGGACACAACGCCGGACATCATTCCTACAGCCACCCCGCCCGCACGCTGCGGCTGATGAGCGAGGATGCGGCGCAGGCCGACATAGAAAAAGGCTTCCGCGCCGTCGACGCCGCCGCCGGCTTTCCTCCCGCCGACAGCCCGCATTTCCCCTTCTTCCGCTTCCCCGGCTTCGCCGACACGCCGCAGCTGGTGCGCTGGCTGGAAGACCGCGACGTCTCGGTCTTCGGCGCCGATCTGTGGGCCTCGGACTGGCAGGAAATGTCGCCGCATGCCGAGCTGGAGCTGGTGATGTCGCGGCTGCAGGCGGCCGGCAAGGGCATCGTGCTGTTCCACGATCCGCGGCCCTCGACGGCGGCGATGATGCCGGATTTTCTACGCGAGCTGAAAGCGCGCGGCTTCCGCCTCGTTCACATCGTCCCCGGCGAAGGACCGACGCCGATCGCCCGCGCCAAGCCCGGCTGGACCTCGGCGACCGAGGCGATCATCGCCAAGACGCTCGGCCCCAAGGGCCTGCGCAGCGAGCCGCAGGAGGAAGGCCGGGGCGTCAAATCGCAGTAAAAATCAGAGCTTTCCGCGGTCACAGGCGTAGAAGCCCTTCGCGCCCCAGCAGGGGCCGGTCTGGTAGACGGCGCCGAGATCGCGATCCTTGAGCCGCGCGGTCCAGACGCGACCCTGCCGCAGCTTGATCGTCAGCGGGCCTTCCTCGATCTCGAAGATGACCTCCTTCGGCTCACGCAGGATACGGCACGACTTGGCGATCACGACACGGCCCTGGAGCTTCACGAAGCAGCGCGCCTCATATTCCTCGAGCGCGCCCGCAGGAGCGGGGGCCGGATCGGAGGGCGGCGGCGCCGGCTCCTCGGCCTCGGCGACCGGCGCCGGCGCGGCGGCGGCCGGAGGCGGCGCGTGAGCTCGGACCGGGGCTCGGACTGGAGGTTGGGCGGGAGCCGTGGTCGCCGTCGGCTCCGGGTCCGCCGGCGGGACGAAAGGCGCGGCGAGCGGCGGCGCATTGTCGAAGGCGCCGCGCGGCTTGCTCGAAAATTCGCCGAGCGCCGAGGCCGGATAGCCGAGATCGCCCGCCACGGCCGTGGTGGCGGCGAGGCCGGCGGCCAATAGCGCGCCGGCCAGCGCAGGTCTGACGCTCATGCCCGCGCTCATGCCCCTATCTCCTCGCCTCATGTCCCACATTGCCGCGTCTCGATTTCTATCATGCTGGCGCCGAAGAGGTTTCCTACGTGAGCGTGGCGGCGAAAAAGGGCGCGAGTTCGGCGCTGGAAGGGCCGCCCCGTGTCTGCGACGCGCAAGCTCGCGCGCGATGGAGCCCAAGACCGCCCGAGGACCGCATCCTCGCCGCATTGGCGAGAGAGGATGCGGCCGAGCGGCGCCACGCGAGCCGGACTCGCAGAAGCCGCGACGGATGAGCTGGTTCGATCATGGCCGACTGGAATGCGCTTCTCTATTCGACTTTCGAGACAGAACGCACGCGGCCCGCGCGCGAGCTGCTGGCTCGCATTCCGCTCGAGGCGCCGAGATTCATCATCGATCTCGGCTGCGGGCCGGGCAATAGCGCAGAACTGCTGGCAGGGCGTTTTCCCACAGCCCGTCTGCTCGGCGTCGATTCTTCGCCGGACATGATCGCCGCCGCCCGCGCGCGCCTTCCCGCCGCCGATTTGGCGCTGGCGGACATCGCCGATTTTCGTCCCGACGCGGCGCCCGATCTCCTCTTCGCCAACGCCTCGCTGCAATGGCTCCACGATCATCGCGCGCTGCTTCCGCGCCTCGTCGCCACGCTCGCGCCCGGCGGCGTCCTCGCCATGCAAATGCCCGACAATCAGGACGAGCCGAGCCATCGGCTGATGCGGGAGGCCGCCGCCGCCGGACCCTGGGCGCAGAAGATCGGCGACGCCGCGGCGATTCGGACGAAAATCCTCGCCGCCGAGGCCTATTACGATCTTCTGCACGAAGCCGGCTGCGAGACGGATGTCTGGCGCACGACCTACGCCCATCCGCTGGCGGGGGCGGACGCGATCGTGGAATGGGTGAGAGCGACCGGGCTGCGCCCGTTTCTCGCGCCGCTGACGGAGGAGGAGGCGCGCGGCTTCGTCGCCGCTTACCGAGCGGCGCTCGCCAAAGCCTATCCGCGCCGGGCGGACGGAAAGGTCCTGCTGCTCTTTCCGCGGCTGTTCATCGTGGCGCGCCGCAAATGAGCGGGCGCGAGCGCGCCGCGGCTCAGGCGGAGGCGGCGGGCTTGGCCAATTGCGCGGCGCGGGTCGCCTGCTCGCGGCTCGGCACCATGACCCAGGCCTCGCCGTCCAGCACCACCTTGCCGTCCACCAGGCACTCACAGTGCAGGCGGGCGCGACGGCCCTTCTCGATCAGCTCGACGATTTCGACCACGACGTGAATCACGTCGCCGATCTTGACCGGAGCGCGGAAATTCAGCGTCTGCGACAGATAGACCGCGCCCGGCCCCGGCAGATACATGCCAATGACGGTGGAGATCAGCGAGGCCGTGTAGAGCCCATGCACGATGCGCTCGCCGAAGCGCGTCTTGCTGGCGAAATGGTCCGACAGATGGATCGGATTGCGGTCGCCGGAGAGATCGGCGAAGGCGATCACGTCGTCGTCCATGACGGCCTTCATCAAGGTCTCGCGCATTCCGACGGCGAGGTCTTCGAAATAATAGGTCTTGAAGGGCGTCGACATGGATGCGGTCACCGGCCATTTTCGCCCAGGCGGAAGAGGCCGCTGGGCCGTTTCTCCATCTACCACACCAGAAACGGCGCAAATGCAACCGGTTTGACTCCGGCCCCGGCCAGAAGCGCCCCCATTGCGGCCGCGTCCAGCCGGCGGTCCGGCGGCGGGTAGAGCTCGTCGCGATGCACGCCCTCGGTCAAGAACAGCGAGTCGAGGCCGGCGCGGGAAGCCCCCAGCAAATCCGTCGCCACTCCGTCGCCGATGGCCAGAACGCGGGCGGGAGCCTCGCCGGCGAGAGCGGCGATGCGGCCGATAGCGGCGGCGTAGATCGGCGGATAGGGCTTACCGGCCATCACCACCTCGCCGCCCAGCGCGGCGTAACGCTCGGCCAGAGCGCCGGCGCAATAGACCAGCTCGCCGGCGATGCCGACCACAATGTCGGGATTGGCGCAGAGCATAGGCAGGCCGCGCGCGCGCATGCGCTCCAGCGTTCCCGCATAATCGTCCGGCGTCTCGCGGCGCTCGTCGATGAGCCCGGTGCAGACGACATAATCGGCGTCCTCGAGCGGGACGCGGCGGAATTTTCCGCCGAGCAGCCGATCGGCGGCCTCGAAAAGCCCATTGTCGCGCGGCGGGCCGAGGTGATGGCACGCCTCGCCGTCGCGCGCGACCATCTGCTCCAGCGTCAATTGCCCGGCGCTGACGAGATCGTCATAGGCGGCGCGCGGCAGGCCGAGCCCGTCGAGCTGCCGGCGGACCTCCTCGCTCGGCCGCGAGGCGTTGGTGACGAGCGCCACCTTGCCGCCGCGGGCGCGGAATTTTTCCAGCGCCTCGGCCGCGACGGGAAAATGCGAGCGCCCGTCGATGAGCACGCCCCAGACGTCGCAGAGGATCGCATCATAGCGATCGGCGAGCTGCGCCAGGCCGGAAATCTGCGGAATCGTCATATCAGAACCGCGGCTGCGCAAAGGCGGCGGCATGGGCCTGCGGCGCGACCTGCGAGAATTCGCCCGTGGCCTCGTCCAGCGCCAGCAGCCTTCCGTCCATCACGCCGAAATAGGCGCCATGCAGCGAGAGATAATGGCGCTGCTCCAAAGTCGCGATCCAGGGGAAGCTGCGCAGATTGGCGACGCCCTGCTTGATCGATTCGAAGGCGAGTCGCTCGACATAATCCGGCGTGAGAGGGTCTGGAATGGCGCCGGCGCGCTCGGCGGCCGGGGCCAGCAGCTTGATCCAGCTGCCGATGAAATCGCCGGCCGAGAGCGGCCGCGTGTAGGGATCGGCTTGGCTCTCCGCATAGGCGCGCACGCCGCCGCATTGGGCGTGGCCGAGGATAACGAGATGATTCACCTTCAGCGCCATCACCGCATATTCCAGCGCCGCCGAGGTGCCGTGATATTGATTGTCCGGCGCATAGGGCGGCACGAGATTGCCGACGTTGCGAATGACGAACAGCTCGCCCGGCCCGGCGTCGAAGATCGCCTCCGGCGCGACGCGCGAATCGCAGCAGCCGATCACCATCGTCCGTGGCTTCTGGCCTTCCGCCGCCAGCTGGTGGAATCGCTCCTGCTCGCTGCGAAACCGCCCGGCGAGAAAGGTCTCGTAACCTTTCTCGAGATGGGCGGGGAGAATGTCGCCGGGCTGCTCTGTCGGGCCGGCTTCGGTCATATTCGCTCCTCGTGACGGCCGGCGATGGCGCGCCGGCGGCGGCTCCTTTATTGTGGAGCGCGACCGACGAGGCAAGGGGAGAAAAAGAGAGCCATGATTTCGCGACCGCGACGCAGCGTGCTGGCCATGCCGGGCTCCAATGCCAGAGCGCTGGAGAAGGGCAAGACGCTCGCAGCCGATGTGCTGATGTTCGAGCTCGAGGACGGCGTCGCCGAGGCCGCCAAGGAGGCGGCGCGCGAGCAGGTCGTCGCCGCGGTGAAGGGCGGCGGCTATGGCTCCCGCGAGATCATCGTGCGCGTCAACGTCTTCGATTCACCCTGGTACGCCGCCGATATAGCGGCCGTCGCCGCGGCGGGGCCGGACGCCATCGTCGTCCCCAAGGCCAATAGCCGCGAGGATATTCTGCGCGCCGCGCGCGATATGAAAGCCGCCGGCGCCCCCGCCCACACCACGCTCTGGGCGATGATCGAGACGCCGCGCGCGCTCTTCGACATAGAGAAAATCGCCAGCGCAGCCGAGGAAGCGCCGCTCTCCGCCATGATGCTGGGGCCGAACGACATCGCCAAATCGACGCGGGCGCGGCTGACGCCGGGCCGTCCGGCGCTGGTCGCCTGGCTCTCCGCCTCGGTGCTGGCGGCGCGTCTGCACACTGTCGATATCATCGACGGCATCTACAATGATTTCAACGATCTCGAAGGGCTGCGCCGCGAGGCCGAGCAGGGCCGCGACCTCGGCATGGACGGCAAGATGCTGATTCATCCGGGCCAGATCGCCACGGTCAACGAGGTTTTCGCGCCCTCGCCGTCCGAGATCGAATTCGCGCGCAAGATCGTCGAGCTGTTCGACGCGCCGGAGAATGCGGCGATCGGCGTCGCGCAGATCGACGGCCGCATGGTGGAGCGCCTGCATCTCGACGGCGCGCGGCGGACGCTGGCGCTCTACGGCGCGGCCTGAGCGGAGGGCTATCGAAGAGGCGAGGGCGACGCGCCCTCGCCTTCCCGCGTTTTGCCGTCCAGCAGGCAGCTCACGGTCACATCGCCCATCACATTGATCGCCGTGCGGCAGCGATCCAGCAGCCAGTCGATCGTCAGCAGCAGCGCGATATAATCCGTCGGCAGCGCGACGGCGCGAAAAACCATGGTCATGGTCACGAGGCCGGCCTCTGGAATGCCGGCCGCGCCCACAGAAGCGACGACCGAGGTCAGCACCACCAGAAATTGCTGGCCAAGCGTCAAATGCAATCCCAGCAATTGCGCGACGAAGAGCGCCGCCATCGCCTCATAGAGCGCCGTGCCGTCATTGTTGAAATTGGAGCCGACCAGCGCGCCCATGCTCGCCGATTGCTCGCGCAATCCGACGCGCTCGCGCAAGAGCTCATAGGTGAGCGGCATGGTCGCCGTGGAGCTGCCGGTCGAAAAAGCCATCAGCAATGCGTCGCGCACGCCGGCGACCACATGCAGCGGCCGCGCCCATGAGCCGAGCCTGATGCGCAGCAGATAATAGAGGAATTGCAGCGCCAGCGCGGTGACGACGGCGATGAAGAATCCGCCGAGCGCGAGAAAATCGCGAAAGCCGCCGACCCCGACGATACTGGCGATGAGGCCGAAGACGGCGAGCGGCACCACATCGATGATCCAATGCAGAATGGTGATGAGGCTCGTGAGCGCCACATGCACGAGATCCTCCACCGTGCGCACCTCATGCGTGCGCAGCCCGCGCAGCGCGACGCCGAAAGCGACGGCGATGAAGATGACGCCCATTACCGCGCCATTGTCGCCGAAAGGCCCCAGAAGGCTCTTGGGCACGCTGTCGAGAAATTGCGTCAGCGGATCGGCGCCGGAGGCCGCGGCTTTCGCCGCCGGAGCGCCGGGGGCGGCCGTCGTCCAGGCGCCGGGCTGCAGCACATTGGCCACGGCGAGGCCGATGAGGGTCGCGACCAGAGTATTGGTGAAGAGCAGAATGACGAGGCGCATCGCCTGCCCGCCGGCGAGATGCGCGCGCATGAGCGCCTGCACGATGGCGAGCAGGATCAGCGGCGGCGCCAGCGCGCCCAGCAGGCGCAGGACGAGCTTGGCCGGCGTCCCGAGGATATGCGCAGAGCCGCCGAGCGCGAGGCCGGCGACGACGCCGAGCGCCACGGCGACGATGATGCGCGCATAGAGCGGAATGGCGCGCCAATGCGCGATGAGGCCGGTCGTCGTCTCTGTCTCGTTCGATCGCAATCTTTCGTCCTCCAATGATCGCCGACATGAAAATGACGCGAATTGTCAACCTTATAGGCCTAGTCCCGGCGTCTCGGGAGTCCCATGCTCGGCGCGTCCTTCGCTCTCATCGTCAACATAATGATCGCGGCGCTGTTCGCTGCGAGCTTCGCCTTCGTCGCGCTGACCAATCCAGGCGATCGCCGGGCGCTGTGGTTCGCCGCGAGCTATATGCTCGGAATGGTGGCCCCGCTGAGCCTTTTCGTCATTCGCTTCGGCCTCTGGCCCGATTTCTTCGGCGCGCTGAACTATGTGGGCTTTTGCGCGGGCCTTTTCTTGATGACGGGCTCTCTCGCCCGCTTCTACGGCCGCGGCCCGCGCTGGAGCGCGGTCGCCGGGCTCTATGGCGCGGCGCTGCTCAGCGGCGCGGCGATCGGCGAATGGCCGCAAGACAGTCTCGCCTTCAACCTCGTCTATCAGACGCCCTATGCTCTGGCGACCGCCTGCTGCGGCTGGATCATCCT
Source organism: Methylosinus sp. C49 (assembly GCF_009936375.1). Taxonomy (GTDB): domain Bacteria; phylum Pseudomonadota; class Alphaproteobacteria; order Rhizobiales; family Beijerinckiaceae; genus Methylosinus. The sequence continues at coordinate 535,153 of NZ_AP022332.1, forward strand.
GCTCGCGAGCCGACGCGGGGCGCTCGAGATCGCGCTCGCCGGCCTCTATGGGGTGATCGCGGCGCATTTCATCATAAAGCCGTTTTTCGCGACCGCCTTCGGCGTCGGCCGCACGCCGAGCGAATATGTCGCCAGCTCCTATGCGATCGCCTCGCAATCGGCGACCGGCGTTCTGCTGATCGCGGCGGGGCTGCTCACCTTGCTCATCGTCGCGCAGGAGGCGATCCGCGAGGCGCGCCGCGCGGCGGAGATCGATCAATTGACCGGGCTCTTGAACCGGCGCGGCTTCGACCTCGCTTGCGCGCCTCGGCTCGCGAGCGCGCAGGCCGAGCGCGATCCGACGACGGTCGTTCTCCTCGATCTCGATCATTTCAAGCGGGTCAATGATCGATTCGGCCATGCGGTCGGCGACGAGGTTCTGCAATATTTCGCCGCGCTGCTGCGGCTGACGACTCCCGAAGGCGCGCTCGCCGGCCGCCTGGGCGGAGAGGAGTTCGTCATTTTCCTGGCAGGCGCGCCGCTCGCTCGCGGACGGCGCGTCGCCGAGATGATCCGGCAGGCGGCGGCGCTGCATGTCACGCCGCGCCTGCCCCCGATCACCGTCAGTATAGGCGTCGCCGAAATCGCCGCGGACGAGAGCTTCTCCCACGCCATGCGCCGCGCCGACGAAGCGCTCTACCGCGCCAAGACGCTGGGCCGTGATCGCGTCTGCGTCGCCCGCGGGGCGAGACTGAAGGAGATCCAGGGCTGAGCGCCGACCGTCGCGCCGCGCTCGGCCGAACGCTATATAGTCGTCGCCCCACCTCGCATCGAAAGGCCACGCCGGCATGATCCGCGTAATAGCCCTTTCTCTTCTCGCCTTCGCCTCCCACGCCTACGCCGCAGAGCCGAAATCGCAATATAGCTCTCTCCAGAACTGCCCCGCGGTCGATCGGCTGAAGCTCGCGAGCCGCACGCTGGAGAGGAGCGGCAGGACCGCGATTTTCCACTGCGCCGGCGTCGGCGGCTTTTCCGTCTATGTCGTGGACGATGATCCGCGCAGCTTCCTCGTGCTGGAGCGCGGCAAAACGCTCTACTCGCTGGAACGGCCCATGGCCTCGGCCTTCTCGCTCGGCAATTTTCCCAATGTCACGGGCGCGAAGCAGGCCGAGTGGCGGCTCGATCCCGCCGGCGCGCTGGCCGGGCTGATCGTGCGCGTCGCCTATCAGCGCGCCGACGGCGCGGCCGCCTCCACGCTCATGGTCTTCGATCTGCGCAGCGAGCCCACGATCATCGGCGCGGCGAAGACGAATGAGGAGGCGCGCGGCCTGATCGACGGCATGCTCGTCGCCAGAACGCTGGAGGAAAAGCTGTCGCGCGAATGCAACGCCATCTATGTCTCGCTCTGCAAGGGATTTGCGCCCGGCCCGGAAATGCTCGGCGACTGCTTCGACGCGCGGCCCGCGATCGCCGACGAGATTCCGCAAAAATGCGTCGCCGATTTCCAGACCAATGTGGAGAATTATCACGAGGCCAAGGGCGGCCATTGACCGAGGCTACCCGGCTCGTCGCGCGTGAGCGCGACGAGATCACGCCGCCTTCTTCTTCTCCGCGATCGACACCAGAGTGCGCAATATGCGGCGCGCGCCCTCGAGACGGCTCTTCATATCGGCGAATTCGCGGATGAAGACGATTCGCATGTCCGGCCGCACCTTGGCCTGCGTGCTCGGCTCCATCACATAACGCGCGAGGCCGGCGGGATCGGCGAAATTGCCCTCGCGGAAGGCGACGATGACGCCCTTCGGCCCCGCTTCCAGCTTCTCCACATGCGCGCGGCGGCAGAGCGCCTTGATGGCGACGATCTTGAGCAGAAGCTCCACTTCCGGCGGCGTCGGGCCGAAGCGGTCGATCAATTCCGCCGCGAAGGATTCGATGTCCTGATCCGTCTCCAGCGTCGAGAGACGCCGATAGAGCTGCAGGCGCAACGTCAGGTCCTGAACGTAATCTTCCGGTATCGTCACCGGCGCGCCGATCGCTATGGTCGGCGACCACGCCTCCTCCTCCGGCTCCTCTATGCCGGCCTTCAGCAGCGTGATCGCATCGCCCAGCATCTGCTGATAGAGCTCGTAGCCGACCTCCTTGATATGGCCGGACTGCTCCTCGCCCAGGAGATTGCCGGCGCCGCGAATGTCGAGATCATGGCTGGCGAGCTGGAAGCCGGCGCCGAGCGTGTCGAGGCTCTGCAGCACTTCGAGACGCTTTTGCGCCTGCGGCGTGATCGTCTTATTGGCGGGCGTGGTGAACAGCGCATAGGCGCGCGTCTTGGAGCGGCCGACGCGGCCGCGCAGCTGATAGAGCTGCGCGAGGCCGAACATATCGGCGCGCCAGACGATGAGCGTGTTGGCGGTCGGAATGTCGAGCCCGGATTCGACGATGGTCGTCGAGAGGAGAATATCGAATTTTCCCTCGTAGAAAGCCGTCATACGCTCTTCGAGATCGCCGGCCGCCATTTGCCCATGCGCCATGACGAATTTCGCCTCCGGCACGGCCTCGCGCAAAAATGCGGCGGCGTCTTCCAGATCTTCGATGCGCGGGCAGACGAAGAAAGCCTGGCCGCCGCGATAGCGTTCGCGCAGCAGCGCCTCGCGCACGATGAGCGGATCGAAGGGAGAAACGAAGCTGCGCACGGCGAGGCGATCGACCGGCGCGGTGGCGATGAGCGACAATTCGCGCACGCCTGTCATGGCGAGCTGCAATGTGCGCGGTATCGGCGTCGCCGAGAGCGTCAGCACATGCACCTCGGCGCGCAGCTCTTTTAAGCGCTCCTTATGGCCGACGCCGAAATGCTGCTCCTCATCGATGATGACGAGGCCCAAGTCTTTAAAGGAGATCGCCTTGCCGAGCACGGCGTGCGTGCCGACGACGATATCGACCGTGCCATCCGCAATGCCGGCCTTGGCGAGGCGCGTATCGGCGCTATTGGTCATGCGCGACAATTGCGCGATGCGAATCGGCAAGCCGGAGAAACGCGTCGAGAAGGTTCGGTAATGCTGGCGCGCGAGCAAGGTCGTCGGCACGACGACGGCCACTTGCCGGCCGTTGATCGCCGCGCAAAAGGCGGCGCGCAGCGCCACTTCCGTCTTGCCGAAGCCGACGTCGCCGCAGACGAGCCGATCCATCGGCCGGCCCGAGGCGAGATCGTCCAGCACGGCCTCGATCGCCGCGGCCTGATCCTCCGTCTCGTCGTATGGGAAGCGCGCGCAAAATTCGTCGTACAGCCCTTCCGGCGGGACGAGCTTGGTCGCCTGCCGCAGGCTGCGCTGCGCCGCGATCGCGATGAGGCCCTTGGCCATCTCGCGAATGCGGTTCTTCAGCCGCGCCTTGCGCGTCTGCCAGCCGACGCCGCCGAGCTTGTCGAGAACCGCCTCCGTATCCTCGGAGCCATAGCGCGTCAAAAGCTCGATATTCTCGACCGGCAGATAGAGCTTGTCGCCGCCGGCATAGTGAATCTCGAGACAGTCGTGCGGCGCGCCGGCGGCCGTGATCGTCTCGAGGCCGATGAAGCGGCCGATGCCGTGATCGACATGCACGACGAGATCGCCGGCCGAGAGCGCCGCCACCTCGCCGAGCAGATTCTCCGTATGCTTGGTCTTGCGCCGGCGGCGCACGAGGCGGTCGCCGAGAATGTCCTGCTCGCCGAGAATGGCGAGGCCTTCCGTCTCGAAACCATGCTCCACGCCGAGCACGGCCAGCGCCGCCGCGCCCTTGCCGAGCGCCAAGGCCGCCGGCAGAGAGGCGACGGTTTTGAGGTCGCGCAGCCCATGCTCGGCGAGCACGCTGCCGAGACGCTCGCAGGAGCCGTCCGACCAGCCGGCGACGACGACGGTTCTGCCGGCGCCGCGCAGCGATTTCACATGCGCGACGGCGGCCTCGAAGACATTGGCGTTTTCGTCATTGCGCTCCGGCGCGAAATCGCGGCCTGCGCGGGCGGCGCAATCCACCGTCTCCTTGCCGGCCCCGTCCGGCGCGGCGAAGGGCGAGAAGGTCGCGAGGCTGCGGCCCTCGAGCTTGCCGCGCCATTCTTCTATGGTGAGATAGAGCTGATCCGGCGGCAGCGGCTTGTAGTTGGAGTCGGCCGGCGCCGCGTCATAGGCGAATTTGCGCGCGTCGTAATAATCGGCGATCTGCGTCAGCCGCTCGCCGGCGGCCTCCTCGACCAGCGGATCGAGCAGCAGCGGCGCCTCGCCCACATAATCGAAGACGCTGCCCATGCGCGCATAGAACAGCGGCAGCCAATGTTCGGCGCCCTGATGGCGGCGGCCCTCGCTGATCGCCTCATAAAGAGCGTCGCCGCGCGTCTGGCCGCCGAAGCGCGTCGTGTAGGCCTGGCGAAAGCGCCGCATCGTGTCGCTGGTGAGGCGCAATTCGCTCATCGGCACGAGATCGAGCGAGCGCAGCTGCCCGATGGTGCGCTGGCTCTCGGGATCGAAACTGCGAATCGATTCGAGCGTGTCGCCGAAGAAATCGAGGCGGATCGGCCCCGGCATTCCCGGCGCGTAGAGATCGACGATGCCGCCGCGCTGGGCGTATTCGCCGGTCTCGCGCACGGTGGAGGAGCGCAGAAAGCCATTGGTCTCCAGCCAGAGCGCCAGCTCGTCGAGACGCACCACATTGCCGGGCGCGGCGGAAAAAGTGTCGGCGGCGACATTCTCCAGCGGCGGCACGCGCTGCAGCAGGCAGTCCACCGTCGTCATGACGACGCGGGGCCGCTCGGCCGAGGATTTGGAGCGGGCGAGACGCGCCAGCGCCGTCATGCGGCGGGCGGAAATCGCCGCGTTGGGCGAGACGCGATCATAGGGCTGGCAATCCCAGCCGGGAAAATCCAGCGCCTCCACCTCGGGCGCGGCGAATCGCAGCGCCTCGCGAAAGGCCGCCGAGCGCTGCGCGTCGCGCGCCACATGGACGAAGACGGCCGGCCGCCCCTCCGCGACGCGGGCCAGCGCGCGGGTGAGATCGGCGGCGACGAAAGCGTCGAAACCGTCCGGGACATTCACGAAGCGGAGCTTGTCGCCTCTTTCCAGGCGGGCGACCGCGGATTTGAGATCGGTCATCGGAAGGTCGGGCTTTTTATCGCTGTTCGAATTCGCATGTTCTCGAGGAGCATGCTCTCAAAGATCGATCGGCTTCTCATGCGTGTGGAAAGCCGCGATCCGGCGGAAGAGGGACGTGTCATAGCGTGGGGGAACCGGCTCGGCGCGCGACAGCCAGCGGAAGACGACGTCATCCTCGACGTCCAGCAGCGCTTCGAGATCGTCGAGCTCGGCCTCGGGCAGAGAATCGACCGTGGCGTCGACGAAACGGCCCATCAATATGTCCATCTCGCGCATGCCGCGGCGCCAGGCGCGAATTTTTATGCGCTTGCGGCGGATATCGGAATCGTCTGGCGTCGAGTGGCTCAAGGGCGGAAATCCGCGGGCGGACAGGGGCCGAGTACAAGAATTCGCGCGCCGGGCCGCCATTTCGGGCGCCGGCGCGAGATCGCAGGGATTAGCGCAGCCGGCGGCGAAAAGATAGATCATCCACAGCCTGCGCGAAGCCGTGCGAGACTGTCGTCGAGACAGTTGCAATCACGCTTCGATTACGGCATAAGGACCCCCGTCGCGTCGCCGCGACACGGATGCGGGTGTAGCTCAGGGGTAGAGCACAACCTTGCCAAGGTTGGGGTCGAGGGTTCGAATCCCTTCGCCCGCTCCAAAAATCATCGCTTCAGATGATAGGCGAAGCCCTCTGGGCCTTTTCTTGCCGTCCGCCCCGAGGCCGACGGCGCTCCCCCACCCAAAAAAGAGAGTTTCTTCCTCTAGACCACCTTTTGCCCAGCGGAATGCGCGCCCGAGTCGGCATGCGGGAGCCGGAAGGACCGCGGCCTCTCGAACAAAAAGCGCAGTCGTCCCCGCTCGGTCATGCGATGCAGCAGCAGCGGGACGATGACGCCGGCCAATGTGACGATGAGCGAGGCCAAGCCCACGCTGTCCACGAGATCATGATCGACGATCAGCTTGCGGGCGGCCGCCATCGGCAGGAAGAATCCGAGATAAATGGCCAGCGAATTGGCGCCGCAGTAGCGGAGCCATGCCATCGACGGAAGATCGGCGAGCAGAGCCGCCCCGGCGATGACCGCCGCAGCGCCGGCGAAGCCCGTGACGAGGCTGACCAGCGGCAATGAGGCGAGCGTCGGATAATCCGCCGAGGGCGAGGGCGAGAAAGCCAGAGCCGCATCGGCCATAGCCCAGCCGAGCAGCCAGCAGAGCGCCTCGCGCGGATGCCGCCGCGCCGATTCGGCCAGAGCGAAGACCTGCGGCGCGAACAGATAGCCGGACAGAAAATAGACATAACGTGCGGCGAATTCGTCGGGAACCGCCCAGCCAGTCTCGATCGGCGCTATCTCCAGCAGAGCGGCCGAAACCAGCATGAGCGGCGGCGGAACGAAGCGCAACAGCTTGGTCGCGACGAAAAAGATCGGCAGCAGATAGATGAACCACAGGGTTCCGAACGGCTCGACCAAAGCGAGCGCCAATTGCCCGAGCGCGGTCAGCGGATCGGCGCCCGGCCGCAGCGCGCTCTTGAACAGCCATTGGATGAAAAGCCACAGACAATAGAAATAGGCGAAATGCGCGACCTTTTTGTCGAGATAGCTCCGCCAGTTCTGATCGATGGCGCGCGACAGAAACAGGCCGGCGATGACGAAGAAGCCGGGAATGCGAAACGGCTTGGCGAAAGCGACCAGCCAATGCAGCAGCCCCTCGCCCCCCATGGCCTCACCGACGCCGAGCGCGGAGTGCATCATGACGACGAGGATGACGCTGATCCCTTTCGCATTATCGATCCACGCGATCCGAGCTTCTCTCATCGGCGCCCACCTCCACACGACTGGCAGGCGCCGCAGGAATGCGCGCGCTTCGCGGAACGAATTCGCTGAATAGCCGAGGAAAGTTACGGAAGTCTCCGCATAAAGCGCAGCTCGCCCGCGGGCGTCGCGCTCATTCGGCGAAGGGCGATTCCGCGGCGGGCCGCATCCGACGAAGATGAGAATTGCGCCTGCTCTATAGTCCTAGGACGCCGCTCGGCTTCGTCCGACCGCCGCGTTCATGCCATCCACGGAGGCCAGCACGAAATCGGCGCGCGCCGCCGCAGTGCTCTTCGGCAGGTGCAACACCTCATACTCCAACGCCGGATAGGTCTCCATGAGGCGGTGATACTCCACCACTGCCGCATCGAACCCGTGCTTGCGATCCGTATCGGTCACATAGATGTCGGGCCAAGGCGGCGCCATGAATACGCGGCGATGATAGCGATGCGTCATACACAACGGACGCAGGACCGGTTCGCCGGTCAAAGCTTCCAATGCCGATGCTGCGTCGACAATGCCGCGATCGAAGAATACCCAGCCCTTCTGCTCCACCGCCGCCACGTGGTCCGCCAACGCTATGTCGATCGCGCGACGCAGAAACATCGCGAGATCGCCCCACGGCAATGCGCTGCCACCGCCGGCGGTTTCCTCGGCGATGATGCGGCGACCGGGTTCTTCCACGACGACATGGCCGCGAGCCTTCAACTCGGCCAGGAGGGTCGACTTCCCTGCACCCGAACAGCCGGAAATCACGACAAGTCGATTCTTCAAGAGGTATCATCCTTTCACCGGAATGGGCACATAGTATGGAAACCGCATGTCTTCTCCAATCCTGACCCGTCGCACCGCAATCGCCTCGATGACAATGGCTGTCGCAGCGCCGCTGTCGACCTCTTCCAATGTCCTGAGCAGCCCTCGAGGCATCGAAGCCGAGCTCGAGGAGCTCGAAGCGCGCAGCGGTGGGCGGTTGGGTGTGGCCGTGTTGGATAGTGCGACCGGTCGGATCATGGGTAACCGAATCGACGAGCGCTTTGCCATGTGCAGCACAATGAAGGCGCTGGCCGTCGCCCATGTCCTGGCCCGTGTCGACCTCGGAAAGGAAAGGCTCGACCGGCGCATCGTCTTCACCGAGCATGACTTGGTGACCCCTTACAAGGCGACCCAACCTCATGTCGGCCCTGAAGGCATGTCGATCGAGGCGCTTTGCGAGGCGGCTATCACCGTCAGCGACAGCACCGCCGCCAATCTGTTGCTGACCAGCTTTGGCGGTCCGACCGCTCTTACCGCCTATTTGCGATCCCTCGGCGATCATGTCACGCGGTCAGATCTCTTCGAATTGAAGCTCAATGTCGTAAAGCCGGGCGAAACGCACGACACGACGACGCCCCGCGCCATGGTCGGGACATTGCACCGGCTGCTATTGGGCGACGCCCTTTCCGAAGCGTCGCGCGCAAGGTTGACGAGTTGGATGGTCGAGGCCAAGGACGCGGCCACGCGACGCTTGCGCGTCGGATTGCCTGCCGGTTGGCGCATTGCGAACAAGCCCGGCACTTGGGAGGGAATTTCCACCAACGATATTGGTGTGATCTGGCCGCCCGGCCGTGAGCCGATTGTGGTCGCCGCCTATCTCGGAAACGCGCCAGGCTCCACTGCGGCGCAGGAAGGTGTTTTGGCGGGTGTCGCCAGAATAATGGCTGAACAAGTGTAGCGTAAGCTCTACCGCCGGACGCCGTGCGGCGATCGGCCGTTTTAGGCGGCAATAGTGTCAGGCGATGGAGTGAAAACTGTGGTTCGCCATGCCGCTTGCGGTCATGCGGCAAGAATATCGGGCCGTAGAGGAAAATCGGCTGAACTGGCGGAGGGGGCGGGATTCGAACCCGCGATACGGTTTCCCGTATACACACTTTCCAGGCGTGCGCCTTCAACCACTCGGCCACCCCTCCATCGACCCTGGCCGGCTCGGAATCGGCCCCGGATCGGCGCGCACTATATTCACAAGCAGCCAGAGTGCAAATCTTTCCGTAGGGAAATCCACGCCGAAGCGACATTCTCTCGCCTCGTGGCGGCCCGGCGTGGACAGACGGCCCGGCGCATCCTATTCAAGAGCCTTCCCTTGGGGCTCGAAAGCGCCATGCTGCGATTGATCGTCCGATTTCTCGGTCTCCTCCTTTTGGCCGGCGGATTCGCGGCCCTCATCGTCGACGGCACGCGCTCGCTGGCCGGGGACGGGCTGCATGTTACCCCGCTCAGCGAAGGCGCGGCCGATCTTTTTCCGGCGCAGATGAAGGCCTTTCGCATCGCGCTGGAGCAGAAAGCCCCGCAAATCTGGGGCTCCGTCGTCTTCGCTCTGCTGCTCGCGCCCTTGAGCCTCACGCTCACCGGCCTCGGCGGCCTGCTCATTGCATTGAGCCGCAAGCGCCGCCGGCCGATCGACTATCCCTTACGCTGACGCCCCCTGGCGCTGAACGCCCTTTCGCCGTCGGCGCCGCGGGGCCATATCGGGGGTCTCGGCGCATCTCGCGCGAAAGGTCGACAAAAATGACCGATCACTTCGTCAATCATCATCCGATCGAAGGCCCGTTTCCGCCGGGGCTGGAACAGGCCGTCTTCGGCCTCGGCTGCTTCTGGGGCGCGGAGCGTCGCTTCTGGAAGCTCGGCGAGAGCGTCTACACGACCGCCGTCGGCTATGCCGGCGGGACCACGGAGAACCCCACCTATAAAGAAGTATGCACGGGCCGCACCTTCCATGCGGAAGTGGTGCTCGTCGTCTTCGACCCCGCGAAAATCTCCTATGAGGAGCTGCTGCGCGTCTTTTGGGAGAGCCACGACCCGACGCAGGGCAATCGGCAGGGCAATGACGTCGGCACGCAGTATCGCTCGGCGATCTTCTGCTATTCCGACGACCAGCTGCGGATCGCCGAGGCGTCCGAGCGCGCCTATGGCGAGGCGCTGGCGGGCCGAGGCTTCGGGCCGATCACCACGCAAATCGCGCCGGCCCCGCGCTTCTACTACGCCGAGGAGTATCACCAGCAATATCTGGCCAAAAACCCCGACGGCTATTGCGGCCTGGGCGGCACGGGCGTCGCCTGCCCCGTGGGGCTCAGCGTCGAGCCGGACGCGAATCCAGGCTGAATTCGATTCATCTATCGCGCCTTCAGCACCTCGCGGCATTCCCCGGGCAGCTTGGCCATGGTCATGGGCGGCCAGGTCTTGGTCGATTTCTTGGGGTGCAGCGCCTCGTCGGTGAACCACCAGGCCAGGGATGAATCGCAGCCGTCGCCCGCCGGCACGGGGTCCTGATCCTTGCAGCTCTCCGCATCCTTCGGGCAATAGAGCCGGATGTGGAAGTGGTAATTGTGCCCGAACATGGGGCGCACCTTGGCGAGCCAGGAGCGGTCGCCCGTCGCCTGCCGGCACAGCGCCCTTTTGATGGCCGCGTTGACGAAGATGCGCTGCACCTCCGGCGCGCGCGCCGCCGTGCGCAGAACGGCGAGATGCCCCTCGGTCCACACCTTGGGATCGATATCGAGCCGATCCTCGCGCACCATATCGGTGGCCGACATCTCCTCCCGCTCGGCGCGGGACAATTCGCGCTGCGGCATGGGGGTGAGCCAAATATCGGCGTCGAGGCCGATCTGATGCGAGGCGTGGCCGGTGAGCATAGGCCCGCCGCGAGGCTGCGAGATATCCCCGACGAGCAGGCCCGGCCAGCCGGAGGCCTGCGACGCCGCCGGGGCGAGGCGCTGCAGAAAGCCGATGAGCGCCGGATGGCCCCAGAAGCGATTGCGCGACAAGCGCATGATCTGCCAATTCGGGCCGTTCACGGGCAGCGCCTCGGCGCCGGCGAGGCAGCCATGCGAATAGAAGCCGATCGGATCGGGATCGAGCGGGGCCGGGCTGGTGGCGCGGCCGAAGAGCTCCTTGGCGGGCGTCGACGGGTCGTCGGGATGGGCGAGCGGCGGCAAGGGCTTGGGGTCCAACGTGCCCTTGTCCTGCGCGAAGGCCGGGGCGATCGCGGCGAGCCAGAGAACCAATGCGGCCGATCTTTGCAGGTTCATTTCTGGGGCTTTCGTGGCGAAGTGAGGGAGCGGAAGCGTGAATCAGTCAGATTCTGGGCGCTTTGCGGTCTTTTCGCCAGTCCGCGCAGCATCGGAAAGAGAAGGCGAATCGATTCGCCTCGTTTTTCGGCTTTCGCGTCAACCTTACCCTCGGATATAGATTGCCCCTACGTAGGAGGCGCCATTTTATGCCGCCCTAACTGTGCGGCGTGTGTCTCGTGTTCGTGGGGGAGTGTTGTGATGCGTTGTTTCAAAGCCTTCGGGCTCATTCTCGTTGCGATGTTCGCATCGATCGGCGCGGCGCAAGCGACCGTGCAAATCCATATCGATCTTTCCACCCAGAGAATGCAGGTCGAGTCCTCCAAGGGCTCCTATAGCTGGCCGGTCTCGACCGCTCGCGCGGGCTATGTGACGCCGCGCGGCACTTATGCGCCCACCGGCCTGCAGAAAATGCATTATTCGCGCAAATATCACATGTCGCCCATGCCGCACTCGATCTTCTTCAGCGGCGGCTATGCGATCCACGGCACCTATGCGACCGGCGCGCTAGGCCGCCCCGCCTCGCATGGCTGCGTGCGCGTCTCCCCGGCCAACGCCGCGACGCTCTACAAGCTGGTGCAGGAGGAGGGCGCGCAGATCTCCATCACCGGCTCCTCGCCCGCGACGCGCTACGCCGCCCACAAGCCGCATCGGACCCAAGTCGCGGGCCTGCATCATCGGCCGCATCGCTCTCACGCGCTCGCCTATGGTCCGGGACAGCGCTATCGCTCCGTCACCAGCGTGAAGAGCTGGCAGTCGGCGCCGATGACGAGCCCCTTCGGCAACTGACGCTTCGCGGCTGATTTTCAGCCGCGCGACAGGCTGGACGGCTCGGCGGCGGCGAATTCGGCGACGACCCAATCCTTCAGCGCGGCGACCGCCGGCCGGTCTTCCGCGCCGAGGGGATGGACGAAGTCATATTGCAGGCCGTCGAGCACGGGGCCGAAGGGCTGCACCAGCGCGCCGGAGGCTAGCTCGGCGGCGACCAGCGGCAGGCTGGCCAGCGCCACGCCCTGACCGGCGACGGCGGCGCGTATGGCGCTCTCCTCGTCCGCGACGACGGTTCCGACCTCCGGGTCGAAGCTCTTCGCGCCGCGCTCGTCGGCCCAGCGGCGCCAGCTCGCCAGGCGCGGGCCATTGGCGTGCGGCCCCCATTCGCGGTGAATGAGCGTCGCGCCGGCAAGATGCTTGGGGCGGCGAATGTCGAGCCGCGGGCTGCACACCGGCGCATAGCGATCGGTGAACAGCGGCGTCGCCACCTGGCCGGAATATTGGCCGACGCCGCAGCGGATCGCCGCATCCGCCTCGCCGGCGCGCAGATTGGCCGGACGGTCGGAGGCGTGCAGCCGCAAATCCCAGCCCGGATTCTGGCCGCGGAAGGATTCGGCGCGCGGCGCCAGCGCACGTGAGGTGAAGGCGACTGTGGCGGAGAGTGTCGCCGCCTGCTTGCGCTCGGTCGGGCGCCGCGCGCGATCTATGGCCTCGGCCATGGAATCGAAGGCGACGCGCAGATCGAGATAGAGCGCCAGACCTTGCGGCGTCAGCGCGACCTCGCGCGCCTTGCGCGTGAAGAGACGCAGGCCGAGGTCGGTTTCGAGACCTTTGATCTGATGGCTGATCGCCGTCGGCGTGACGCCGAGCTCGGCGGCGGCGAGCTTGAAGCTCTCCCGCCGCGCGGCCGCCTCGAAAGCGCGCAAGGACACAAGCGAGGGCAGAGCCCGCATCGCCGCCTCTCATGGATGAGAATTATTCATCTCATGGAGGCGAATGCGCTATTTGTCAAAAGCTTTGCCGTAAGATGATGAATGAATTCAACTCATCTATCAGGACAGACGGTCCCTTCTCCCGTTCACGGGAGAAGGTGGCCCCGCGAAGCGGGGTCGGATGAGGGTCCTCGCAGCATTCGCGCTTTTCCGCAGCGCGCAGCGGTCCCTCGAGCCATCCGTCGCGCATTCGCGCGACACCTTCTCCCACAAGTGGGAGAAGGAGAGAACGTCGAGGCGCCGCCTTTGTCAGCCGGCGAGCTGGCGCAGGACGTAGGGCAGAATGCCGCCATTCTTGAAATATTCGAGCTCGTCCAGCGTGTCGATGCGCGCCAGCAGCGGCACGCTCGCCTGCTTGCCGTCGGGATAGACGATCTCGGCGTTAAGCGTCTGGCGCGGCGTCAGCGTGTCGCCGGCGAGACCGTGGATCGTCACCGTCTCCGCGCCGGTGAGGCCGAGCGAGGCCCAGCTCGTTCCCGCCTCGAAGGTCAGAGGCAGAATTCCCATGCCGACGAGATTGGAGCGATGAATGCGCTCGAAGCTCTGCGCGATCACCGCGCGCACGCCGAGCAGCATGGTGCCCTTGGCCGCCCAGTCGCGCGAGGAGCCATTGCCATATTCGGCGCCGGCAAAGACGACCAGCGGCGCGCCCTCCTCGGCGTATTTCGCCGCGGCGTCATAGATGGAGAGCGTCTCCCCATCGGGGAAATGCTTGGTGTTCCCGCCTTCCGGCACATTGCCGGCCTCGTCGCGCAGAATATGGTTCTTGATGCGGATATTGGCGAAAGTGCCGCGCATCATCACCTCGTGATTGCCGCGGCGCGTGCCATATTGATTGAAGTCCGCCGGCGACACTTGGCGCTCGGTGAGCCAGCGTCCGGCCGGCGAGGCGGCCTTGATGGAGCCGGCCGGCGAGATGTGGTCGGTGGTGATCTTGTCGCCGAAGAGCGCGAGAATGCGCGCCTCGACAATGTCCTGGATGGGCTTGGGCTCTTTGGTCAGCCCCTCGAAATAGGGTGGGTTGCGCACATAGGTGGAGCCGCCCGACCATTTATAGGTCTCGCCGGACGGCGCATCGACCTTGCGCCAATGCTTGTCGCCCTCGAACACATCCGCATAAGTGTCGCGGAACAGCGAGCGCGTGACATTCTTGCGGATGTATTTCTGAATGTCGGCGTTGCTCGGCCAGATGTCGCGCAGGAACACCGGCTCGCCCTTCTTGTCATGGCCGAGCGGCTCCTTGGTCAAATCCTTGGCGACCGAGCCCGCCAGCGCGAAGGCGACGACGAGCGGCGGCGAGGCGAGATAATTGGCCTGCACATCCGGATTGACGCGGCCTTCAAAATTGCGATTGCCCGACAGCACAGCCGCCGCGACAATGTCATGATCGTTGATCGTCTTGGAGACAGGCGCCGGCAGCGGGCCGGAATTGCCGATGCAGGTGGTGCAGCCGAAGCCGACGAGATTGAAGCCGAGCTTGTCGAGATCCTTCTGCAGCCCGGCCTTGTCGAGATATTCGGCGACGACGCGGCTTCCCGGCGCGAGCGAGGTCTTCACCCAGGGCTTCACCTTCAGCCCGCGCTCATGCGCGGCGGCGGCGAGCAGGCCGGCGCCGATCAGCACGCTGGGATTGGAAGTGTTGGTGCAGGAGGTGATGGCGGCGATGACGACATCGCCGTGGCCGAGATCGTAATTCGTCCCCTCGACCGAGAAGCGCTGCGTCACATCGCCGGGCTTTTTATATTCGGTCGCGAGCGCGCTCGCGAAAGCGGTTCCGACATCCTCCAGCGCGACGCGGCCCTCCGGGCGCTTCGGCCCGGCGAGGGACGGAACCACGGTCGAAAGATCGAGCGAGATGGTGTCGGTGAATTCCGGGTCGGGCGTGTCGGCCTCGCGGAAAAGACCTTGCGCCTTTGTGTAGGCCTCGACGAGATCGATGCGGGAATTGGAGCGGCCGGACATTTTCAAATAATCCAGCGTCTCCTCGTCCACGGGGAAGAAGCCGCAGGTCGCGCCATATTCCGGCGCCATATTGGCGATGGTCGCGCGATCGGCGAGCGAGAGATGCGGGAGGCCCTTGCCGAAGAACTCGACGAATTTGCCGACCACGCCCTTCTTGCGCAGCATTTGCGTGACGGTGAGCACGATGTCGGTGGCGGTGACGCCCTCTTTCGGCTCGCCCGTCAGCTCGAAGCCGACGACCTCGGGAATGAGCATCGACAGCGGCTGGCCGAGCATGGCGGCCTCCGCCTCTATGCCGCCGACGCCCCAGCCGAGCACGGCGAGGCCGTTCACCATTGTGGTATGCGAATCGGTGCCGACCAGAGTATCGGGATAGGCGTATTCGATCGTCTCCTTCTTGCCGTCCGTCTTGATCTTCTCCTTCTTCGTCCAGACGGTCTGGGCGAGATATTCGAGATTGACCTGATGGCAGATGCCAGTGCCGGGCGGCACGACGCGGAAATTGTCGAAGGAGGATTGGCCCCATTTCAAGAAACGATAGCGCTCGCCATTGCGCTCGTATTCGAGCTCCACATTGGCGTCGAGCGCTTTCTTGGTGCCGAATTCATCGACGATGACGGAATGGTCGATGACGAGATCGACCGGCACCAGTGGATTGATCTTCTGCGGATCGCCGCCGAGCGCGACGAAAGCGTCGCGCATGGCCGCGAGATCGACGACGGCGGGAACGCCGGTGAAATCCTGCATCAGCACGCGCGCGGGGCGGAAGGCGATCTCACGCTCGGCCTTGCCCTTCTCGGTCAGCCATTTGGAGAAACCTTCGATATGCTCCTTGGTGACGGAGCGGCCGTCCTCGTTGCGCAGCAGATTCTCGAGCAGCACGCGCAAGGAATAGGGCAGGCGCGAGACGCCCTCGAGACCATTGGCCTCGGCCGCCTTCAGCGAGAAAAAGTGATAGGTGTCGTCTCCGACCTTTAGCGTCTCTAGGGCTTTGAAACTGTCGAGTGACGGCATTTCGCGCTTCCTTCGCTTGGAGTCGATGACAGGTGCGGACAGAAGTCATTGCGAACGAAGCGAAGCAATCCAGAGCCCTGTCGCGGCTCTGGATTGCTTCGTCGCTTCGCTCCTCGCAATGACGACGCATCGCGCCTTCCGCGCATCTTGTAGAGAATTTCGGGCCAGCCGGCAAAACGAAACGAGGGACGCGTCGCCGCGTCCCTCGCATAAAGTGAATCTGCGCAGGGCTCAGCCCGCTCTCATTGCCTCGGGCTTGGTCTTATTGCGCTTGACCATCAGCTTATTGAGCGCGGCCACGTAAGCGCGCGCCGAGGCGACCAGCGTATCGGGATCGGCGCCGCGGCCCGTCACCGATTTTCCGTCCTCCGAAAGACGCACGGAGACTTCCGCTTGGGCATCGGTGCCTTCCGTGACGGCATGGACCTGGAACAATTCGAGCGAGGCCTCATGCGGCGCCAGCGCCTTTATGGCGTTGAAGATGGCGTCGACGGGACCATTGCCGGTCGCCTGATGCGTCTTTTTCTCGCCGTCTATGTCCAAGGTCAGCGCCGCCGTCTGCGGCCCGGCTGTGCCGGCGATGACGGTAAGCGCCGCGACCTTGATGTGGTCATTGGCGGTCACGATCTCGTCATCGACCAGGGCGACGATATCTTCGTCATAGACGAGCTTCTTGCGATCGGCCAAATCCTTGAAGCGCTTGAAGGCGTCCTCCAGCGCATTCTCGCCCAGCTCATAGCCCAGCTCTTTGAGCTTCTCCTTGAAGGCGTGACGGCCGGAATGCTTGCCCATCACCAGCGAGGTCTTGGACACGCCGACGCTCTCCGGCGTCATGATCTCGTAGGTGTGCGCGTTTTTCAGCATACCATCCTGATGGATGCCGCTCTCATGCGCGAAGGCGTTCCGGCCGACGATGGCCTTATTATATTGCACCGGGAAAGACGTCACCGCCGACACGAGCTTCGACGCGCGCGTCAGGAGTTTCGCGTCGATATTGGTGCGGAAGGGCAGCGCATCGGGGCGCGTGCGCATCGCCATCACCACTTCTTCCAGCGCGGCGTTGCCGGCGCGCTCGCCTATGCCGTTGATGGTGCATTCGATCTGCCGCGCGCCGCCGCGCACGCCGGCCAGCGAGTTGGAGACCGCGAGGCCGAGATCGTCATGGCAATGAACCGAGAAGATCGCCTTATCGGCATTGGGCACGCGCTCGCGCACCATGCGGAACAGCGCCTCATATTCCTGCGGCGTGGCGTAGCCCACCGTGTCGGGAATGTTGATCGTCGTCGCGCCGGCATTGATCGCCGTCTCCACGCAGCGGCACAGGAAATCATGTTCCGTGCGCGTGCCGTCCTCGGCCGACCATTCGACATCGGCGACATGATTGCGCGCCCGCGAGACGGAGGAGGCGATCATCTCCAATACTTTTTCCGGCTCCATCTGGAGCTTGTATTTCATATGGACGGGCGAGGTGGAGATGAAGGTGTGGATGCGCGCGTTGCGGGCGTGACGCAGCGCCTCGGCGCAGCGGTCTATGTCCTTGGCGGCGGCGCGGGCCAAGCCGGCGATAGTGGCGTTCTTCACGCGCTTGGCGATCTCGAAAACCGATTCGAAATCGCCCTGGCTGGCGATGGGGAAGCCGGCCTCGATGATATCGACGCCCAGTTCGTCCAGAATATCGGCGACCTCGAGCTTCTCCTCGAAGGTCATGGAGGCGCCGGGCGATTGCTCGCCGTCGCGCAGAGTGGTGTCGAAAATGACGACGCGATCGGCGTCGCGGGCGGCGGAAGGATTATTGTCGGTCATGGCTTCGTCCTGAACTGCTCGGCCCGAGCTCGCGGGCGCTCTCGTTTCGTCTCAGCTCGGCTTCCCCTGAATGCCTGGGCCGGGCGGCCCTGGGGGCGTTCAGGGGCGACTAAGAAGCAGCAGGCTGGAAAGAAGACGCGCGGTCTCGAGCGCCGAGGAGCGCGCCGCGTCAATCGTGATGGTGGCCGTCGCCGCCAAAGCTCAGTTCCTCGGTCTCATCGGCGCTGCGCCGATCTGCGCATGAAAATACGCGCCTTCGCCTCGGGTTGCAAGGGTGACTGGCGCCGCAGATGCGAAAGGCAACGCCGACGGTCTGCTCCTGGGCCCGCCCTTTCGCTCACCTCGCCACGCAGGCGCGCGCGATTCGCTCGAGACGCGCGCGGCCTTCCTCAGTCCCGGCGTCAGGCGGCGCATCCTCCCGCGCCGCCTCGCGCGCTGCGCAATCGCAAGCCGTCTCGCATTTCTGGACGCTCGCGCCCGACGCCACGCATTGCGCGCGACAGGCTTCCGCGAAACGCGCATTCTGCATCGGCGCGAGCAGCATGGCGACGGCGGTGAAGCCGGCGAAGAACAAGGGCTGATGCAGGAGATAGAGCGCGAGGCTGTGCCGCCCGAGCAAGGCGACGCTGCGCGTCGTCACATTGCCATGCGTATCGGCGACGGCCGCTGGGCATAGACGCGCCAGCTTCGCCGCGCCGACGCCGAACAGCAGCGCGCCCGCCCAAGGCGCGAGCGGGCGATAATCATTGGTCATCGGCTCGAAGGTCGAAAGCCCCGTCCACCAGAACCACGGCGTATCGAAGAAAGGCCCGCGCGCGACAACGGACGCCCCGACCAGCGCGACGCCCGCGGCGAAAGCCGCCGGCCAGGGCAGCCGCAGGAAAGGCAGGGCGAGCAGGCTCGCCGCGGCGATGCAATGAAGAATGCCGAAAAAGACGAAGCTCGACGGGAAGGCGATGTAAGTCCCGGCGCTCACCAGCAGCGCCGCGCCGATGAGCAGAGCGAGCCGACGCCAATAGGCGCGCGCGCGAAACGCCGTCCCCTGCGCGAGCGTCAGCGAGAGCCCGGCGATGAAGAGAAAGCTCGCCGCGATCGCATGGCCGAACGCCTTATACGCGTTCGAATAGGGAATATCGGGATCGATATGGCCGAAATGGCCGAGGTCCCAGCCGAAGTGAAAGGCGAACATCGCCAGCACGGCGAGGCCCCGCGCGACATCCAGCCATATGAGGCGCGCGGTCATTTGACCGCCGTCGCCGCCGTCGATTGAAACTTGCCGAACACCATATCCGGCGCCGAGAGATTGTGCCGCGACGGCATGTGCCGGCCGAGCCAGATTTCCGTCGCCGGCGCGCCGGGAAAGCCGATCACCGGCGCCTCCTGCCAGCCTATGCCGCGCTTCGTGCGCCAGGCGACCAGCGCCGCGTCGCTCATCGATTGCGTGGTGTACATGGACCGCAGCGAGGCGAAGGGCAGGCCGTCCGGCATTGCGTCGCTATAGGAGACATCGAGCACGATGCGATCCTGATCGATGGAGCCGAGACGCAGCTTGGCCTCGCCGCCACGACGGAAGCGCAGGGTGAAGCTGCGCGTC
The DNA here is from genome assembly GCF_009936375.1 of Methylosinus sp. C49. Taxonomy (GTDB): domain Bacteria; phylum Pseudomonadota; class Alphaproteobacteria; order Rhizobiales; family Beijerinckiaceae; genus Methylosinus. The sequence goes on from NZ_AP022332.1 coordinate 554,272, forward strand.
TGCGGATCGAAGACGATTTCCTTCAGCGCGACGATGGGGCGCTCCTGCACCTCCACCGGGCCGATGAGGAAGGAGGAGCCATAGGCCGTCCAGCGCATATCCTCGAAAGGCAGCGGGCGGGCGCGCCAATAGCCGTCCGGCGGGTAGAAGACCAGAATTTCCTCCGCTCGCTCGCGATAGGTCATCCACAGCTGCACGAGATGAAAGCCCTTCTCCACCCGATCGCCGACGCGCACGGGCACGTCGTTCGGCCGCCAGAAGGAGGGGAAAGTGTAGCCGACCAGCCAGAATTCCGGCGTCTCCCAAAAGGTGAGGCGGCGCGCGTCGGCGGCGAATTTGGAATCATGCGAGAGATCGCAGCTCGTCCAATCCGGCGCCCAGCGGTCCGAGCCGATCATGCCGATATAGGAGGGATGAACCGCCTGCACGCGCATGCGCCGCACCTGCGGCGAGACGAAATCCAGCTCGATATTGTCCTTCTCGGCGCAGAGCTCGGGCGTGGATCGGTTCTCGATCCGCACTTGCAGATCCTCCTCCGCCTCTTGCGGCTGCTGCGCGAAGGACGGGCGGGCGAAGGGCAGGCTGGAAGCGGCGAGGAGAAGCCGGCGGCGGTCGAGCAGCGGTGTGGACATGGGCGGTATCGGATTCCTGTTGCGGGCGCCGGATATTATTGCGCGGGACGCAGGGCGAAAACATGGAAAGGCGAGCGCTCGAGTGGGATTTTCTCGAGAAAGGGGGGGCTCTCGCCACGCGCGAGGGCGGCCGCCAGCCCATGGGGCGCGCGCTCGATGAGGGCGTTGCCAGTCTCGCCGCCGTCGCACCAGAGTAGCAGCTCGGCGCCGGCGGCGCGCACCAGGCGCTCGGCCGCGGCGGGCTCGGCCAGAAAAGCGTCGACCGCGAGGCGATTGCCGCGATTGTCGCGATGATAGGGCGCCGCGAAGACGAAATGCGGCGTGAAGGCGAGAATATGCGCGCCCATATCGACCGGCGCGACGATGCGAGCCGGCGGCAGCGCCGCGAGGCCGGAGAAGGCGCTCGCCTCGAGGCAGGCGCGGCGCATCTCGCGCGGCGCGGCTTCGCCCTCCGATTGCAGCGCCAGAGCGAGGCCCATGGGCGAGACGAAAAGGCAGAGCAGGCCGATCGAGAGCCAGCGCAGCAGCGGCATGACATGACCGAGGCGCGCCGATAGCGCCGCAGCGGCCCCGGCGAGCGCGACCATGGCGAGCGGCGTGACGGAAGAAAAGACGCGAATCTGCCAGAGCGCCGCAGCGAAGCCGATGAGGATCGCCGCCGCCAGCATGGCCCAGCGCCCGCGCGCGAGGCCATGCTCCCGCCAGGCGAGGACAATGGCGGCGAGGAGCCCGAGCAGTACCGGCGCGGCGGTGGAGACCAGCAGGGCCGGATCGGAAGCAAAAGCCTTCAGCGGCTTGGCCTCGGTGACATGGGAGAGCCAGAGATCGCGCAGCAGCGGATCGAGCCCGACCAGCGGATCGCCGAGACATTGCGGCGCGCTGGCGACGAAAGTCCCGACCGGCGCCGCGCCGACGAGAGCGAGCCCGAGGGCGCGGCGGGGAAGCGTCTCGAGGCGCGGCGCGACGGCGGCCAGCGCGGCAAAGCCGAGCGCGCCGACGAGAATGGCGCGAATATGGACGGCCGAATAGGCGTCGCAGGCCGAAAGGCCATAGCGCGAAGGCGCGACAGTCGCCGCGTAAGAGAGCGGCGCGAAGACGAGCAGGCCGAGAGCGAATGAGAGAAGACGGCGCGACGCCGCTGCGCCTTCGATGAGGAAGAGGATCGCCGGCGCCGCCAGCAGCACGATGAAGAAGGGAAGATTCTCGAGGCTGATCGCGAGCGACAGAGCGAGCGGCGCGGCGGCGGCCGCGAGCGCCAGAGGACGCTTACGATGGAGGCCGAGCGCGATGAGGCCGAATGTCGCCATCAGCAGCACGATCTGCGGCGCGTGATGATCGATGCGGCCCGGCGAAAATTGCATGAACATGGGCGCCGAGAGAAAGACCAGCCAGACGGCGAGCATGCGCGCCGCGCGATCCGCCATGACGCGCGCCACAAAGGCCGCGAGCGCGAAGAGCAGACCGAGGCAGAGAAAGGGAAAGGCGAGCCGCGTCGCGCGCTCCGCCATCTCCGGCGCGAGAAACAGCCCGAACAGCAGATCGAGCACGGCGAGCGGCGTATCGACGATGCGCGACCAATGCATGAAGAGCCCGTCCGGCGGATCGAGCCGTCGCGCCGTCATATCGAACCAGGCTTGCCCGGCGAGGAGATCGCGCAGCTGCACGGCGCGCATGGCGTCGTCGGAATCGTAGAATTCGCCAGCGCTCCACACGGCGCGCGCGCGAGGCAGCGTCAATAGCGCGGCGCCGGCGAGCGCTGGGATAATGGCGGCGAGAAGCGGAATTTCCCGACGTGTGCGCACGGGAAGCTCCGCCGTCTCGCCGGCGAGCGCGCTCACGCAGAGGCCTTGGCGGCGGGCGCCGAGAAGAGAAGCGCGCGGCGCGCGGTGAAATTGAACAGGAAGACGACGCCCGCCGTCGGAATTTTCGCAAAGGCGGGATCGAAGCCGAGACGGCCGACGAGGAGGAGCATCAGCGCCTCTGTGACGAGCAAGCCGGCGAGGCCGATGACGCAGAAGAGCGTGAATTCCGACGCCGGCCGCACGCTGCGCCGATCGCGGAACACCACCGCTATGCTGAGCGCATAGACGAGCGCGAGCCCGCCGCAAAAGCCGATCGCCGCCGCGACGAGATAGGGCGCGCCGAGCGTCTTGTGGAAGAGCAGCAGCAGCCCATAGTCGAGCGCCAGCGCCGCGCCGCTCGCCAGCCCATAGGCGATGAGATCGCGCAGCACGCGCGTCGCGGCGAAGACGCGATGCGTCGACACGTCACGCGACCCGCTTCGGCACGAGACGTTCGCTCGCCAGCGCCTGCTCGGCGCCGGAGACGCCGGCTTCCGTATATTCGGCGTCCTCGTTCACGCCCCAGACGTCATAGATCGCGCGGCCGGCGATGATATTGAGCGCCGTCAGCATGCCGGTCATCATCGCATGATCCTGGTTGTTGTATTTGTGCATGCCGTTGCGGCCGACGAGATGCAGGCCGGGATAGCGCGCCGCGAGCTCGAGCCGAATCGCCTGCACATTGGCGGCGTAGGACTCGTCATAGACCGGATAGGCCTTGGCCTGACGCACGACGCAGGCGTCGCGCACATCCTCCGCCTTCATGAGGCCGATCTTCGCGATCTCGTCCTTGGCGAGGGCGATGAGATCGGCGTCCGCGGCGTTCCACAATCCATCGCCCTCGAAGCAGAAATATTCGAGGCCGAGGCAGGTGGAAACGCCATCGGCGATCATCTCCGGCGACCAGGATTTGAAATTCTGCACGCGGCCGACCTTCACCGACGGATCATGAATATAGATCCAATTGTCGGGGAACTCCTCCTGCGGCCGTCCGATCAGCACGACGGTGAGAAAATCGCGATAGGCCAGCGCGCGCGCGTTGAACAGGCTGAGCGGCGTCGGCGTCAGCGCATTCATCACCTCGCGCAGCGGCGCGGAGGACAGCACATTGTGCGCGCGATGCGTCTCGACAGCGCCCTGCGAATCGCGCGTCGTGACGGTCCAAATTCCGCTCGCTTCGTCGAAGGCGAGCTGCTCGACCTTGCAGCCCATTCGCAGGCGGCCGCCGAGCTTCTGCATCTTGCGCGCGGCGGCTTCCCACATCATGCCGGGACCGCGACGCGGATAGCGGAAGGATTCGATCAGCGTCTTCGCGGCGCTGCTGGATTTGCGGAGCTTCAGGGAGCGACGCAAGCCGTCGATGATCGCCGCGCCGAGGCTGAGACCCTTGATGCGCTGCGCCGCCCAATCGGCGGAGATGTCGTCGCAGCTCATGCCCCAGACCTTTTCGGTATAGGTCTTGAAGAAAATGCCGAACAGCCGCTCGCCGAACTGATTGCGCACCCATTGATGGAAGGAGCGCGGCTCCTTCACTGGAAACGCCTTGGCGAAAGCGAAGGACGCCATGCACAACGCACTCTCGAAGAGCCCGAGATTTTTCAACGCCTCGAAGGCCTTCAGCGGATAGGCGTAGAATTTCTCGCGATAGAAGATGCGCGACAGACGCGGCCGCTCGATAAAATCATGCGGGAGAATCTCGTCCCACAGATCGACGATCTCTTTCGATTTCGAGAAAAAGCGGTGTCCGCCTATGTCGAAGAGAAAGCCCTTGTAGCTCGCGGTGCGGCTGATGCCGCCGACATAGGATCGGTCCTGCTCGAGGACGAGAACCTCGTGGCCGTTCTTCGCCAGAACATAAGCGGCGGTGAGGCCCGCAGGCCCCGCGCCGATCACTATCGATTCGATGATCTCGCCCATGACGGCCCTGAGACAAGCGTGGCGTGCGCCGGCCGCCCGCGTCACGCGGCGAGGCTCACGGCACGTAGGGGCAGTATGGATGCGCTTTGGTTAATGCGCTGTTACGCTCAGGACGCCCGCATCGTTACGCGCTCGCGAAGATCACGCGGTTGCGGCCCTCCGCCTTGGCGCGATAGAGCGCGTCATCGGCGATGCGCGTCATGGCGGCGAGATCCGGCGTCGCATCCTCGAGCACGGTGACGCCGACGCTCACGGTCGCCGCGCCGTCCGCGAGATGCGCGGCGTCGCGGATGAAAGCCGAGCGAATGCGCTCGGCGATCACCAATGCGCTCGTCCGATCCGCCGGAGAGAGGATGGCGACGAATTCTTCGCCGCCGATGCGCGCCAGCATGTCGCTCGATCGCGTGTTTCGAGTCGCCGTCGCGCCGAAGGCGGCCAGCACGCGGTCGCCTTCGGCATGGCCGAATCGATCGTTGATATATTTGAAATTGTCGAGATCGAAGACGAGCACTGCCGTCGATGGCGCAGGGGCCGATCGCTTCGCGCGCTCGACCGCCCGGTCGAAGGCCCGCCGATTGGGAAGGCCGGTCAGCGGATCGATCATCGCCGCGACTTCTCGTCGCTTGGCGAGGCGCTCTTTGGAGAGCGTCGCCAATAGAAAACCGAGAACGGCGATAAAGCCGGAGAGTTCGAGGAAGCGGTATTTCAAATAGGGGCTGGTGAGGAAGCTGGTTTCGTCGACCGCGAGAAAGGGCGCGGCGATCGCGAGCGCGATTTCGAACCCCGCCTGCAGCGCGATGATCCAGGCCGTCACGCGGGACACGACGAGGCGCTGGCCGCCGATACGATTGTAGCGGAACAATTCGACGGCGGCGACGACTTCATAGATCGCCGAGATCGCAGAGACTTCTGAGATTCGAAAGTGAATGTCGGCGCGCCACAGGCCGGCGGCCCAAATCACGCCGCCGAGCAGGGCCAGCAGCGGCCGAACCGGCTCGCCGACAAAAACGAGAACGCCCGTCCACAGCAGACCGCATGCCCATAAAGTGAGCGCGTTTCCGAAAATGATCGAGAGCCACTCGACCTCATTGCGGAATGCGTAGCAGAGCGCCGAGGCGCCCGCCGTCGCGAAGACCGCGGCCCACCACCATAATTCCTCGGCTTCTTCGTCGCCGCGCCAGATCGCGTAGAGGAAGACGCCGAGCAGCGACAGCATGAAGGCGCCGAATAAATATAGCGTCGGCGCCAATGCGATCATCGCGGTTCAGGATCCTATGAGTTGCAAATTGCACAAATGCCGAGAGTTCCCGCTCCTGGAGCGTCAGCGTAGCATCGAATATGCCATGGTCTGAAAGTCATAAACAGCAGCGCAGCCGCGTCGTGGCCGGACAAGACGTCGCAAGGGTAAAAAAATCCTGGAGCCCGCCGCTTTATCCTTCTCCTGCGACTTGTCGCAGCCGGTCTTTCTCCTCGGCGACGGCGCTTTCGGCCTCCTCGATCGCGCCCATCGTGCCGACATGCAGCCATTTGCCGTCCAGCGCGACGCCAAAGAGCCGCCCCTGCTCCGCCGCGCGAAAAAAGAACGGCGCGAGCGGAAACACATCCTGCTCGATCGCCTCGAACAGCTGCGATTTCACTATGCCGATTCCGGCATAGACGAAATCCGCCGTCTCGCCGGCGGCGCGCTTCGTCAGCCGGCCATCCGCCGCCCGATGAAAATCGCCGTCCCAATCGACCCCGACGCTGCCGAGGCGTGGCGCCAGCAGCAGAGCGATATCCATGATCTCCGGGTTCCAGAGATCGGCGAGGCGGCGCAGATTATCCGCACGGGCGCCGATCCAAAAGGCGTCGGTGTTGCAGATGAAGAAGGGCCGTCCGGCAAAACGGTCCAGAACCTTCTTTATGCCGCCGCCTTGATCGAGCAGCTTCTCGCGCTCGTCGGAGAGGATTATGCGCGGAGTTTGGCGGCCGTCGAGATGCGTCTCGATCTGATCGGCGAGATGATGGACATTGACGATCGCCGTGCCGACGCCCGCCTGCGCGAAAGCGTCCAGCGCGCGGTCGAGCAGAGCGACGCCGTCGATCGCGACGAGCGGCTTGGGCAGCCGGTCGGTCAGCGGCCGCATGCGCGTGCCGAGCCCGGCGGCGAAGACGAAAGCCGCCTCAGGCATGGAAGAGCGCGGGGAGGTTGGCGACATACCAGGCCTCGAGATCGGCGAGCGCGGGATGGCGCAGGCCCTTGCGCAGATAGGTTTCGACGCGCGGCAGATGCACGAGATATTGCGGCTTGTGGTCGCGCTGATCGAGCCGCGCGAAAATGCCGAGGATTTTGGTCGCGCGCTGAGCGCCGAGTATAGCGTAGGCGCGCGCGAAAGCCGCCATGTCGAACAAAGGATCGGCCTCGCGGCGCTTGCGCGCATAATGGCCGAGCAGGCGCATCTCCAATTCGTCCGGCACGTCGACGCGCGCGTCCTGCGTCAGCGACACGACGTCATAGGCCGGATGGCCGAGCACCGCGTCCTGAAAATCGATGACGCCGACGCGCGCCGTTCCCTGGCGATCCGGCAGCCAGATGAGATTGGGCGAGTGGAAGTCGCGCAAGGTCCAGGTGGGCGCCGACATCACGATCTCGATCAGCGCCTGGCGCCAGAGATTGACGAAGGTCGCCTTGGAGCCCGACGATATGCCGCCGCCGCCGACCCGCGCCGCATACCATTCCAACAGCAGCTCGACCTCGATCAGCAACGCGTCGAGGTCATAGGGCGGAATGTGATAGGGGGTCGAGCCTTCGACCGGCAGGACATCCGGCAGGCGACGCGCATGCAGCGGCGCGAGCGCCGCCAGCGCCTCCAAATAGCGATCGCCGATCGGCGCGCCGCCAGCGACGACGCCGTCGCGGCCGAGATCCTCCAGCAGCACGAAGCCGGCGGAGAGATCATAGGCGTAGATCTGGGGCGCGGAGAGGCCCTGCCCGCGCAGCGCATCCGCCATTGCGACGAAGGGCTTCACCGTCTCGGCGAGGCGCGCGATGGCGCTATAGGGCTTGCCATAGCGGATCGGCGGGCCGTCCGGCCGCGCCGGCGAGATCATCAATATGGCCTGCGCGCCGTCTCCGCGCCGCAGAACCTCATAGACGCGCGAGGAGGCGTCGCCCTGCAGATATTCGCGCGCGGCGTCGGCCCAGCCGGCGCGCTCCAGAAACTCCCGCATGGTGCGGAAGGCTTTGAGCCGCCCCGCCGCCTTGCCATGGGCGCTTATGCCGATGCGGCGCGCGTCCGGCGTCTCCGGCGCGGCGAAGGCGAGCCGCACCTCCAGCCGCTCGCCGGCAAAGAGGCTCGGCGCGCGCTCCGGCCATTCGACCAGCACCAGCGCATCCTCGGTCGCCTCCTCGAAGCCCATGGCCTCGAGCTCCGCCTCGCCGCCGGCGATGCGATAGAGATCGGCGTGCAATATGCGGCAGGCGGGCGTCTCATAGAGCTGCATCAGCGTGAAGGTGGGGCTCGGCGCCTCCAGAGTCGGGTCCTGCGCCAGCGCGCGGATCAGCGCCCGGGCAAAGGCCGTCTTGCCCGCGCCGAGATCGCCGGAGAGGGTGACGAGCTTCACCGTGTCGCGAATGAGCGGGGCGAGGCGGGCGGCGAGCTCTGCGGTCTGCGCTTCATCGGCGACGTCGATCAGCCATTCGGCCTCTTCGCTCATGAGGCCTGTCCTTTTTCACGCGTGGCGAGACCCTGCTGTCCGCCGCTCTCTTGCGCTGGGAAGATGCAAGTGACCGTCGTGCCTTCGCCGAGCGCGGAGTCGATGAGCACGCGCCCGCCATGCAGCTCGGTGAAGGCGCGCACGATGGAAAGGCCGAGCCCGACGCCCCTGTGGCGCGAGCCCGAGGTGTGCGACTCGAAACGGTCGAAGACTTTGTCGAGGACTTCCGGGGCGATGCCCCGCCCCCGATCGGCGACCTTGAACACGATTTCCCCCTCCCGACGCATCGCCGCGAGGGTAATGGTTTGTCCCGGCCGAGAAAAGCCGATCGCATTGGCGAGCAGGTTGAAGAGGATCTGGCGGATGCGCTTGGCGTCGCCGCGAAAGCGCCCGACGTCGCCGGTGGCGACGATCTGCAGCTCTATGTCGTTTTCCGCCAGCCGATCCTGAACGCCCTCGGCCGCGGCGCGCATGGCGTCGGCGGCGTTCACTTCCTCGAGCTCCAGCTCCATGGCGTCGCTGTCGATGGTGGCGAGATCGAGAATATCGTTGATGATGGCCAGCAACGCCGCCGACGACTTGCCGACATAGCCGAGATATTCGAGCTGCTTGGCGTTCAGCTCGCCGGTCGTCTTCTCGCCGAGCAGGTGAATGAAGCCGATGATGTTGTTGAGCGGCGAGCGCAGCTCATAGGATACGTGATGGACGAAATCATTGCGGATCTTCTCCGCCGCGATCAGCGCCTGATTGCGCTCGGTGAGCGCGCGCTCGACATTCACGCCCGCCGTCACATCGACGAAGGTGAGCAGCGCGGCGCCTTCCGGCAGCGGCTGCGCCGTGCAGTCGAGCACCACGCCGTCGGAACGCTCGATGCGCCGCGTGAAGCCCTGACGCATATCCTGCAGGCCGGTGACGAAGCCGCGCAGCTCGCTCCAGGTTTCCTCATTGAGGTGCAGCGGTCGGCAGAGATTGGCGACGGCGTCGAAGCGCGGCTTCTCGTCCAGAATGCTCTTCTCGAGCGCCCAGAGCGCGAGAAAGGCCGGATTGCAGAAGCGCAAGCGGCCGTCGGCGCCGAAGACGGCGACGCCCTCGCGCAAATTCTCTAGCGTCTCGTTCTGCATGCGGTCGAGCGCATGGAAACGCGATTCGAGGAAATAGCGCTCGCTCACATCGTCGTAGAGATAGGTGACGCCGCCTTGCGGATTGGCGTTGGCCACGACGCGCAATGTGCGCCCATTCGGCATGTGCCAGACATGCTCGTGATGTTCCTCGGAGGATTGATAAGCCTCGAGCAGACGCGCCTTCCAGGCCTTGTAATCGGCTTCGACGGGAAGGCGCTGCTCGGCGCGCAGGCGATCGAGTATCTCGCTGTCGCTCGGCCCCTGGTCGAGAAAAGCGCGATCGAGCGGCCAGAGACTCTCATAGGCGGCGTTGCGATAGGTGAGACGCTTGGCGCGATCGAATATTGCGACGGCGATCGGCAATTGATCCAGCGTGCGCGAATGCGCCTGCATCTGCTGCTCGAGATCGGCGCGCGTCGTGTCGATCTCTTGGCGATCGATGGCGAGCGCCGCGGCGGCGCCGTGGCAGGGCGCCTCGACGATATCGAGACGATGCCGCTCGCCGGCGACCACCGCTGTCACGCGCGCGCGCCAAACCTCGTCGCGTCCGCGCGCCGTCTGCGCCTGCAGGCGCGCGTCATTGTCCAGCAGCTCGATCTGGCGGCGCAGCGCGTCGGCCGCGCTTTCCGCCTCCACCGCCTGCGCATAGGCGGAATTGACGAAGATGAGCCGGCCCTCGACGTCGCGCATCCATACCGGCGTCGGCAGCGCCTCGAGCAGAGCGCGCAGCCCCTCCGCCTCGGCGACGCTGCGCGTATGGCGCTCGCGCAAGGACAAAAGCTCGAGGCGCTCGCCGGAGACCTCGCGAATGCGCAGCACGGCGCGACCGGCGACGGCGCGGCCTTCCGCATCGAAGCGGCGTCCTTGCAGGCTGGCGAGCGAGAGATGAAAGCCTTCGCCATTTTGGCGCAGGCGATCGACGCGCTCCTGCAGCGCGGCCGCCTCATTCGGTCCGAGCCAGGAGCCGAAGGCGAGCACGCGGCGCGCGAAGGCCGGATCATTGAGTCCGTTCTCTATGTCCGGCTCGCCGGCGGCATTGTCCCAGGAAACGAAGAGTTGCGGCTCGCTGGAGAGAAAAATCTCGGCGCGATCGAGCCGCTGACGCGTCGCTTCCAGCTCCGCCGCGAGCCTCGCCTCGCGCCGGCTCCACACCTTGCGCTCGCCGAGATGGGTGAAGGCGACGACGACGGCGAAGAGCGCGAGACCGCCGGTCAGCGCGAGATTGACGAATTCGGCGTTGTCCGTGGTGGCGAGAAGATTGGCGAGCGCTTCCGCCCGCGCCGGTCCGCCGAATGGCAGCAGACTGGCCGTCGCGAGCCCGCGCGTGACGCCGCGAACGAGCGTCGAGGACGCTCCCCGACGTCGCGCAGGCGGCAACGCTTTCGGCCCGAAGGCCGTATCGTGAAACATGCGAACCGGTCTCCACGTTCGATTTGCAAAGGCTCATCGCAAACAAACGCCGTAAGCCGTCCGCGCGCCACCGAGGCGCCGTCTCGAATCGCGTCTAATCTAAAGCGCGCCGTCGAAAAGTGAAACGCGGATCGTGACCGGGAGATTGGCGCCTAAGGATTTCGCCGAACTGGCGTCGCTTAAAAAAAAACGGCGGAGCGAGAGAATCGCTCCGCCGTCTCGCTCTCGCGAGGCGAGAGAAATCAGTAGCGGTAGTGGTCCGGCTTGAACGGGCCGTTCTGCGGCACGTTGAGATAGGCGGACTGCTGCTCGGTCATCTTGGTGAGCTTCACGCCGATCTTGGAAAGATGCAGCGACGCGACCTTCTCGTCGAGATGCTTGGGCAGCGTGTAGACGCCCACCGGATACTGGCCCTGCTTGGTGAACAGCTCGATCTGCGCCAATGTCTGATTGGTGAAGGAGGCGGACATCACGAAGGACGGATGGCCGGTCGCGCAGCCGAGATTCACGAGGCGGCCTTCGGCGAGCAGGATGATGCGCTTGCCGTCGGCGAACTCGACCTCGTCGACCTGCGGCTTCACATTGTGCCATTTGAGATTGCGCAGGCCGGCGACCTGAATCTCGCTGTCGAAATGGCCGATGTTGCAGACGATGGCGCGGTCCTTCATGGCGCGCATATGCTCGGTCGTGATGACGTCGACATTGCCGGTCGCGGTGCAGAAGATGTCCGCGCGCGACGCGGCGTCTTCCATCGTCGTGACCTCATAGCCTTCCATCGCCGCCTGCAGGGCGCAAATCGGATCGATCTCGGTGACGAGCACGCGGCAGCCGGCGTTGCGCAGCGAAGCGGCCGAGCCCTTGCCCACGTCGCCATAGCCGGCGATGCAGGCGACCTTGCCGGCCATCATCACATCGGTGGCGCGGCGAATGCCGTCGACCAGCGATTCGCGACAACCATAGAGATTGTCGAACTTCGACTTGGTGACCGAATCATTGACGTTGATCGCCGGCCACAGGAGCTTGCCTTCCTTGTGCATCACATAGAGGCGATGCACGCCGGTGGTGGTCTCCTCGGTCACGCCCTTGATGGCCTCGGCGTTGCGCTTGTAGAAGCCCGGATTGGCCTTGAGGCGCTTCTTGATCGCGGCGAAGAGGACTTCCTCCTCCTCATTGGTCGCCTTGTCGAGGAAGGCGGTGTCGCCATTCTCGGCGCGCAGGCCGAGATGAATGAGGAGAGTGGCGTCGCCGCCGTCGTCGAGAATCATGTTGGGCGTGCCGCCGTCGCCCCATTCGAAGATGCGATGGGTGTAGTCCCAATAATCCTCGAGGCTCTCGCCCTTGATGGCGAAGACCGGCGTGCCGGCGGCGGCGATGGCGGCGGCGGCGTGGTCCTGCGTCGAATAAATGTTGCAGGACGCCCAGCGGACATCCGCGCCGAGCGCCTTCAGCGTCTCGATCAGCACGGCCGTCTGAATGGTCATATGCAGCGAGCCGGCGACGCGCGCGCCTTTCAGCGGCTGCGAAGGGCCGAACTCGGCGCGGGTCGCCATGAGGCCGGGCATTTCGGTCTCGGCGATATTGAGCTCCTTGCGGCCCCAATCGGCGAGGCCGATGTCGGCGACGACATAATCGTTGAAATGCGTGGTCATGACGCTCCCTTCAGGCGTTGTCTCGCCTGTAGGAAGGCGAGCGGGACGGGCTGGCCGCCTATAGCAAGGCGGGGGAGCAGATGCAATAAAGATATAAACAAGTCTTTATGTCAGCTTCAGGCCGGCTTGCGGTCGCGCAGGAATACGAAGGCGCCGATGACCGCGATCACGGCGACGATCAGCAGGATCAGCAGCGTCGATTCCTCGAGCCAGGCGATGGCGGGAACGGCGAGCGCCAACAGCAGGCCGACGAGAGAGACGCGCCAGGCGTCGGCGTGAATGCCCGCTGTGAAGGAGCCCAGCGCCAGCACGGTGAGCACGGTCAGCGCGCTGCTGTCGGAATTCATGATCTGCCGGACGTCACTGATGAAGATGAGGCACATTGCGGCGAGGACCGCACCCCAATGCAGGACCTGGGTGCGCAACAGACGCCATTTTTCCTCCGCGGTCTCCGCCTCCTGCCAGCCGCCGGCGATGCTGATGAGGCCGAAGATCGGGGCCAGCGCGATCCAATAGGTCGTCATGCCCTGACGCGTCACGCTCGTATAAGCAACGCCGAACAGCGCCAGCAGGAGCATGACGAAATAAGGCCACTGCCGCAGGAGGAAGGAGGCGACGCCGTGATGATGCGTCTCGGGAGAAAGGATTTCCGGCGCTCTGTGGGTCACTGTGCGGGCTCCGTTTCGACCCGTGTCCCAAAACACGGGAGGGATGGCCGGCGGCTCCAGGGAAATTCCTGATATCGCCTCAAATCGCGCTTCGGCCGCCCCAGCGCGCAAAACGGAATATAATCGTCGCTTCAGCAAAAACGAGACGCGCCATGGCGCGTCCCGCAAAATCGATCGACCTTAGGCCGCGACCTTCTGGCAATCATCGGCGCAGGCCTTGCACGCATCGCCGCAGGCCTTGCATTCCGCGATATTCGGGAACTTGTCGCATTCCTTCTTGCAGGCGAGGCAGGCCTCGGCCACGACCTTGGCGAAGGCCGGGGTGAGCGCCGAGCCGACGCCAGCGAGCGACGCCAGCGCCTTGCATGCGGCGACGACCTCGAAGGTGGACTTGGTGCAAGCGCCCATGCTGGCGTCATTGGCCGCGAGCATCTCGAAGCAATGACGCAGGCATTCCTCGCCAGCGGCGACGCATTTACCAGTCGATTCGAACAGAGCCTTATATTTGGCGCCGCCGCCATGATGGTGAGCGTGCGGATCCTCCGCCGCCAATGTCCCCGTGGCGGCGGTTGCGGCGGCCAATGCGCCCATTGCAGTCACAAATTGCCGACGTTCCATGAATCTCCCCCTGAGTTTAGGAACAACAACAATTTCAGCTTTAAGCTTTTTGGAGCAAGATTCAATCATACCGACTGTTCTGCGAGTAAAAAACGTCGCGTAGCTCTGCCAGTGTGACTGAGCCGTTACAATGATTCGGCGACACGCCAGCACGTTCGCACGAAAACACGGATAGGGAAGATGGCGTTCATTACCAACTTCAACGCGCCGGAGTTTTTCAATTCCCTGATATCTCTGCTCGTTGCGCTGCTGCTCGGCACGCTGATCGGCGCGGAGCGGCAATATCGCCAGCGCACCGCCGGGCTGCGCACCAATGCGCTGGTGGCGCTGGGCGCGGCGGCCTTCGTCGATCTCGGCATGCGCCTCAACGGCAATGTCGGCGCGACCCAAGTGCTCGCCTATATCGCCTCCGGCGTCGGCTTTCTCGGCGCCGGCGTCATCATAAAGGACGGCGCCAATATCACCGGCCTCAACACCGCCGCCACAATCTGGTGCTCGGCCGTCACCGGCGCCTTCGCCGGCGCGGATCATGCCGCCGAAGCCATATTGATGGCGATCTTCACACTCGCCGGAAACATGCTGCTGCGGCCGCTGGTCCATCTCATCGAGCGCGCGCCGATCGACGAACGCGCCACAGAGGCGATCTACCGTGTGCATGTCACAGTCTCCCAGACACGGCGCGACGAATTGCGCGATCTCATGGTCGAGAAGCTAGAGGCGGCCGATTATCCGGTGCGCGAGATAGAGGAATTGGAGCGCGGCGGAGACGAGGCGGAACTCGTCGCAATATTGACGTCGACCAGCGTCGACCCGAAAGAGCTGGACGCCGTCGCCGCCGAGCTCGAGAAGATCCCCGGCGTCGAGCATGCGAGCTGGACGGCTCAAACGAGCGAGTGAAGCGGCGAAGGGCGGAATCTAAAAGAAAGCGTGCGTCCCGATTCTCGGCCGACGGCGAAGCGTTAGGCGATGCGACCCCTCACACTTAGCCCGTCAGCCGGCGGCACAGCCCATCGAGCTGCTCCAGCGTCGCATAGCGGATGCGCAATTCGCCGCTCTCACCGCTATGATGGATCGACACATAGAGCCCCAGCGCATCGGTCAGCAATTTTTCCATCGCCACCGTATCCGCGTCTTTCTCGACACGGGGCTTGCGCGCCTTCGTCTCCAGCTTGGCGCCGGAATCTTCCTGCGCGAGCCGCTCGACGTCGCGCACGGTGAGGCCTTCCTCGACAACACGTCGCGCCACCGTATCGGGATTGTCGAGGGCGAGCAGCGCGCGCGCATGGCCGGCCGAGATCGCGCCCTCCGTCACCAGACGCCGGCTCGCCTCGGGAAGATTGAGCAGACGCAGCGTGTTGGCGACATGAGACCGGCTCTTGCCGATGATCTTGGCGAGATCGGACTGCGAATAGCCGAACTCCTTGCCGAGCCGCTCATAGCCGCGCGCTTCCTCGATCGCATTGAGGTCAGCGCGCTGGACATTCTCGATAATGGCCAGCTCGAGCGCCTCGCGATCATCCGCCTCATGCACGATGATCGGCACATCGGCGAGGCTGGCGAGCTGGGCGGCGCGCCAGCGGCGCTCGCCGGCGATGATCTCATAAGCATCGGCGACGCCCGGAACCGTGCGCACGACTATAGGCTGAATAATGCCCTTCTCGCGAATGGAGGCGGCGAGATCGGCGAGATCGTCCTCATCAAAGGCGACGCGCGGATTGCGCGGATTGGGCCGCAGAAACTCGATCGGCGCCCGGCGCTGGCCGCGCGCCCGCTCTACGGCCGGCGCTTCCTCGCCAGCGTCTCCGATCAGAGCCGCGAGCCCCCGCCCCAATCTTCTGCGCGTCGCTTCTTCGGCCATTTCGGGATAGGTCCTTCGATCGAGAGGCGCGCTAGTCGCGCGCCGAGAAACCCTGGGCTCAGGCGGCTCGCAGCTGCTTCTCGCGCTGGATGACTTCCGTCGCGAGCTTCAGATAGGCTTGGCTGCCGCTGCATTTGAGATCATAGAGCAGCACGGGCTTGCCATGCGACGGCGCTTCCGACACGCGCACATTGCGCGGGATCACCGTCTCATAGACCTTATCGCCCATGAAACGCCGCACATCGGCGACGACCTGGGTCGCGAGATTATTGCGCGGATCGAACATTGTCAGAACAATGCCATGGATCGACAGCCGCGGATTGAGCGAGCGCTTGACCTGATCGACCGTCGACAGCAGTTGCGACAGACCCTCGAGCGCGAAGAATTCGCATTGCAGCGGCACCAGCACGGCGTCGGCGCAAGCGAGGGCGTTGATGGTCAGCAGATTGAGCGACGGCGGGCAGTCGATCAGCACATAGGTGAAGGCCGGAGCCTCACCATGGCGCTCGGCTGCGATCAGCTCGGCGACGGCGCGCTTCAGACGAAAGGCGCGGTCCTTGTCGCCAGCGATCTCCAGCTCGACGCCGAGCAGATCGAGCGTGGAGGGCGCGATCGAGAGCCGCGGCACGGCGGTCGCCACAATCGCCTCGGCAAGGCTGCTCTCGGCGAGCAGCACGTCATAGGTGGAGATTCGGCGCGACTTACGGTCGACGCCGAGCCCGGTGGAGGCGTTGCCCTGCGGATCGAGATCGATGACGAGCACAGTCTCGCCCACAGCGGCGAGCGCGGTGCCGAGATTAATGGCCGTCGTCGTCTTGCCGACGCCGCCCTTTTGATTAGCGAGAACGAGGATTCGGGGCTGAGGAACGTCGGTCACGTCAAGCTCCAAAATCTCGCGCAAGGGCGATAATGCGGCCGGACGAATGAGTGCGGCTCTGCAATGTCCAGATCTGGAAACTATCCGCGGCGCTCGAGCCGGTCAATTCAGTGGCCCAGTCTTCACCCTTTAAAAACACGCCTTTGACGTTTTTCAACAGAAGTTCGTGCGCCCATTGGATCAGCTGCGGTATTGGCGCGAGCGCGCGGGCGGTCACGCCGGTCACAGGATCGGCAATCAGCGGCAGGATATTTTCGATTCGGCCGACGTGGATTTCTGCAGCGGCGCCTGTTTCACGTGAAACAGCACGCAGAAAGGCCGCCTTTCGCTGATCGCTCTCGATGAGATGAACCTTTGCGCCGGCATGGTCCTTCAGGCAGATCGCCAGAACCATGCCGGGAAACCCCGCGCCGGAGCCGAGATCGATCCAGCTTTCGATGCTCGGAAAAAATTCGCGAATCTGTGCCGAATCGGCGAAATGCCGCGTCCATAGCTCGTCCAATGTGCTCTCGGCGACGAGATTGATGGACTTCTGCCATTTGCGCAGCAGCGATTCGTAAATCTCCAGCTCGCGAACATAAGGCTGCAGCGATGGCGCGATCTGCAGAGCTCTGTCCCGATCGCTGACGCGATCCTTCCCCTTCCCGACCATTTTGTCGCTCACCCACGCCGCGCCCGCGCCGCCAAAAGGGTCAGCGCAGCTGGAGTGACGCCCTCTATGCGCTGGGCCTGGCCGAGCGTGCGCGGACGCAACACCGACAGCTTGGCGCAAAGCTCCGCCGAGAGCCCGCCGATCTCGCGATAATCGAGCGTCGAAGGCAGAGCGAGCTGCTCATCCCGGCGATAGGATTCGATATCGGCGCTCTGCCGATCGAGATAGACGGCGTAGCGTGCGTCGGTCTCGACACGCGCGGACGTCTCCGCATCGATCTCGGCGAGCTCTGGCCAGATCGCCACGAGCCGCGGCAAATCGATCTCCGGGAAAGACAGCAGAGCATAGGCGCTGCGCCGTTGCCCGTCCTGGTTGATGGGCAGGCCTGCGCGCGCTGCGGCGGCGGAGGTCAAGGACAATTGCTGTAGCAGCGCCCGAGCGCGGGTGAGCTTGTCCATTCGGTCCCGATGCGCCAGCTCGCGCTCGCGTCCCACACAGCCGACCTCCAACCCCTTGCCAGTCAGCCGCTCATCGGCATTGTCGGAGCGCAGCGACAGACGATATTCGGCGCGCGAGGTGAACATGCGATAGGGCTCGCTGACGCCTCGCGTGACGAGATCGTCGATCATCACGCCGAGATAGGCCTCGGCCCGATCAAAGACACTCGCCGCGAAACCGCCCGCTCGCGCGGCGGCGTTGAGCCCGGCGACAAGGCCCTGGGCCGCCGCCTCCTCATAGCCGGTCGTTCCATTGATCTGGCCGGCGAAAAAGAGTCCCACGACGCTTTTCGTCTCCAACGTGGCGTCGAGTTCGCGCGGATCGACGAAGTCATATTCGATCGCATAGCCGGGGCGCAGAATCTGCGTCCTTTCCAATCCTTCGATCTTCTGGATGAAAGCGCGCTGGACCTCCTCGGGCAGCGAGGTCGAGACGCCATTGGGATAGACCGTGTTGTCGTCGAGACCCTCCGGCTCGAGGAAAATCTGATGCGCATCGCGGTCGCCGAAACGCGTGACCTTATCCTCGATCGAGGGGCAATAGCGCGGACCCGGCCCCGAGATGGCGCCGCTCCGCATGGGCGAATGCTCGAGATTATCGAGAATGACCTTATGCGCGGCGGCATTGGTGCGGGTGATGTGACAATTGATCTGCGGATTGACGATCGAACGGGTGAGATAGGAAAAGGGCTCGGGAATCTCATCGCCGCGCTGCTCCTCGAGCCGCGCCCAGTCGATCGTGCGGCCGTCGAGCCGCGGCGGCGTGCCGGTCTTCAGACGCCGCGTGGCAAAGCCGATGCGGCGCAAATCCTCGGCGAGGCCGATCGAGGGGTTTTCGCCCATGCGCCCAGCGGAATAGCGCGTCGCGCCGATGTGAATCACGCCATTGAGGAAGGTCCCGGTAGTCAGAACCACCGCGCCCGCGGCGAGCGTCTCTCCGTCCAGGGTCACGCCGGTCACGCGGCCATCTTGCAGGACGAGCCCTTCCGCCGAGCCCTCCACGACCTCGAGATTTGGCGTCGCCGTGATCGCCGCCTGCATCGCCTCGCGATAGAGCTTGCGATCCGCCTGCGCGCGCGGACCGCGCACGGCCGGGCCTTTGGAGCGATTGAGCAGCCGAAATTGAATGCCGGCGGCGTCGGCGACACGGCCCATGAGCCCGTCGAGCGCATCGATCTCGCGGACCAGCTGGCCCTTGCCGAGCCCGCCGATCGCCGGATTGCAGGACATTGCGCCGATCGTCGCGCGCGAATGGGTCACGAGCGCCGTGCGCGCGCCAAGCCGCGCAGCCGCTGCGGCGGCCTCGCAGCCGGCATGGCCGCCGCCGATCACGATCACGTCATAGGCCGGTCGGCTCAATTTCCTATCCTCGATCCTGTTTCACGTGAAACTATTTGCCGATGCAGAATTGCGAGAAAATCGCATCCAGCACCTCCTCCACATCGACGGCGCCGACGATCCGGCCGAGCGCCCGGCCTGCGACCCGAAGATCGTCCGCGACGAATTCGAGCGGCTTGCCGGAATCGAGACTGGTCTCGATCGCCATTCTCGCCTCCTGAATGAGCCGCCTATGCCGTTCACGCGTGAGAAGCGCCGTCGAGCCGTCGCCCAGACGTCGCTTCGCACGACCCGCAATTTCCTCCAGAAGTCGGTCTATTCCAAACCCTGTTCGAGCGGAAATTGCAAGGTCATCTGATGTGCAATTAAGAAAATCCGCCTTGGTTGCGACACGGATAAGCTCGGCGCCGCCAAGAGGCTCCAATTGCGGCGTCTCCCGGCCCCCTTCCGAGAGCCACAATAGGAGATCGGCTTCGCCGATTCTGGCCCGCGTCCGCGCGACGCCGATGCGCTCGATCTCATCCTCCGCCTCGCGAAGGCCGGCCGTGTCCACCAATGTGATCGGCATCCCGCCGAGATCGAGATGAACCTCGATCATGTCGCGCGTCGTTCCCGGAATGGCGGAGACGATCGCCACCTCACGCCGGGCCAGCGCATTGAGCAGCGTCGATTTGCCGGAATTGGGCAGGCCGAGCAGCAAAACCACGAAGCCGTCGCGGAGCCGTTCGCTGGCTTCGCTCGCCGTCAGCGCGCCGGCCATTTCGGCGATCGTGGGCTCGAGCAAGGGACGAAGCGCCGTCGCCGGCTCGAACACATCCCCCTCGTCGGAAAAATCCAGCTCCGCCTCGACCAGCGCCAGAGCCCGGATCAGCCGCTCGCGCCAGCCTTCGACTCTTTTGCGCAGAGCCCCGCCGAGCGCTCGTATCGCCTGACGCCGTTGAAACTCTGTCTCCGCATCGATGAGATCGGCGAGCCCTTCGACCTGCGACAAATCCATTTTGCCATTGGCGAGGCTGCGCCGCGCAAATTCCCCCGGCTCCGCCTCGCGCAGGCCGGGAAGGCGGCTCAGAACGCCGAGCAGCGCGCGCGCCACAGCGCGGCCGCCATGAATTTGCAGCTCGGCGTAATCCTCCCCGGTCGGAGAATTTGGCGCCGGAAAATAGAGCGCGAGACCGCGATCGAGCGGCTCGTCCGCGCCCGGCGCGCGCAACGTCACATAATGGGCGAAGCGCGGCTGAGGCGTGAGCGCGGCCAAAACCTCGAGCACGCGCCCAACCGACGGACCGGAGAGACGAATGACCGCGATTGCAGCACGGCCGGCGCCAGAGGCCAAGGCGAAGATCGTGTCGCTGGACATGATCCCGAAGCTCTACTCGAATTTCTCTCGCCGAGAAAGAATATGGCTTTTTCAATCTGAAGGAATGACTTCAGAATCGCATTCACGGACAGGAAACCACGTTGCGCGAATCCTGTCGCGCTTCGCCTTCGGTTTCCAAGGATTGTGACGAAGGCTTCCATTCGCGCCGAAACGCCAGCCACGGAAGAGGCAGCGAATCTCGCCCTGCTCGACACAGCCGAGCGAGAGGGCGACGCCGCGATGCGGACGTTGGTCGCTCCGCGCAGCCGGCGCGCCATCGAGGCCGCGGAACAGCATTTTCGCCAGCCACTATGAGCTGCAGAAGCGCGTCGGCCTTCAGCTCCCGCGCGAGGCCGACGATCAGACCTTGGCGAAACCCCCGAACACGCTCTCCCCGCGAATACACATCGCCGGCGCGTCCGAGGGCGCCGGATCAGGTGTTCATCGAATCGAAGAAGCTGGCGTTGCCTTTGGGCGTCTCGCGCAGCTTGCCGAGCAGGAACTCGATCGCGTCCACCGTGCCCATAGGATTGAGGATGCGGCGCAGCACATACATTTTCTTGAGTATGTCCGACGGCACCAGAAGCTCCTCCTTGCGGGTGCCGGAGCGCGTGATGTCGATGGCCGGGAAGACGCGCTTGTCGGAGACCTTGCGGTCGAGAATGATCTCCGAATTGCCCGTGCCCTTGAATTCCTCGAAAATCACCTCGTCCATGCGCGAGCCGGTGTCGATCAGCGCGGTGGCGATGATGGTCAGCGAGCCGCCCTCCTCGATATTGCGCGCGGCGCCGAAGAAGCGCTTCGGCCGCTGCAGAGCATTGGCGTCCACGCCGCCCGTCAGCACCTTGCCGGAGGACGGCACCACAGTATTATAGGCGCGGCCGAGACGGGTGATCGAATCGAGCAATATCACCACGTCGCGGCGATGCTCGACCAGGCGCTTGGCCTTCTCGATGACCATCTCCGCGACCTGAACGTGACGCACGGCCGGCTCGTCGAAGGTGGAGGACACCACCTCGCCCTTCACGGAACGCTGCATGTCGGTCACTTCCTCCGGGCGCTCGTCGATCAAGAGAACGATCAGATAGCACTCGGGGTGATTGGTGGTGATCGACTGTGCGATATTCTGCAGCAGCACGGTCTTGCCGGTGCGCGGCGGCGCGACGACCAGAGCGCGCTGGCCCTTGCCGATCGGCGCAACGAGATCGATGACGCGGGCGGAAAGATCCTTGCGCGTCGGATCGTCGATCTCGAGCTTCAAGCGCTCGTCGGGATAGAGCGGCGTCAGATTGTCGAAGGGAACCTTGTGCCGCACCTTCTCCGGGTCCTCGAAATTGATCGAATTGACCTTGAGCAGCGCGAAATAGCGTTCGCCCTCCTTGGGGCTGCGGATCATGCCCTCGACCGTATCGCCGGTGCGCAGGCCGAAGCGCCTGATCTGCGAGGGCGACACATAGATATCGTCCGGGCCGGCGAGATAATTGGCGTCAGGCGAGCGCAGGAAGCCGAAGCCGTCCTGCAGCACCTCGACGACGCCTTCGCCGACGATCTCGACGTCGCGACCGGCGAATTGCTTCAAAATTGCGAAGAGCAGTTCCTGACGCCGCATGAGCGACGCGCCCTCGACCTCATGCTCCTCAGCGAAGGCGAGAAGCTCGGCGGCCGATTTGGACTTCAGGTCCTGAAGCTTGATTTCCCCCATTTGGGACAATCCTCGACGATATTCGGATGAAACTTGGCCTAGGGCGGCGGGGTAGGGCAGATAAGGAAGCGGGAGACGATGCCCCGTGAGCCGGTCTGGATCCGGCTGTCGTGTGAAACGACGATCTGCCTTTAGGTGAGCAAGTCAGCAATTAGTCCTTTTCGGGCGGAAACGCAAGCCATCCGCCCGAAACTCATGACAATTCTGTGAAAGACGGGGAAAATCCCCAGTCGTCAGAATGGCTTGACGATCACCAGAATGACGATGCCGATCATCAGCAGGGTCGGAACCTCATTGACGAATCGGAAGAATTTCGCCGGCCGGTGATTCTCGTCGCGCTCGAAAGCCTTTTGCGTGACGCCGAAATAGAAGTGGACGCCGGTCAGAAGGACGACCAGCGCCAGTTTGGCGTGCAGCCATCCGGCTCCGTGGAACGAGCCGAAATAGATCAGCGCCAAACCGGCCAGCCAGGAGACGATCATCGCCGGCGCCATGATGTAGAGCGCCAGCCGGCGTTCCATCTTCTTGAACAATGCAGAGGGTGCGCCCTGCCCCACTTCCGTATGATAGACGAACAGCCGCGGCAGATAGAGCAGCCCGGCCATCCAGGAGATAACCGCGATCACATGCAGAGCTTTGATCCAGAGATACATGACTTCAATTCCTTGTTCCGCGAATACGCTCGATCAATTGTGAGACATGCTCGAGCGGCGTCTCCGGCAGGACGCCATGGCCGAGATTGAAAATATGCGGCCGTCCGGCGAAGCGCCGCAAAATGGCGTCGATCTCACGATCGAGCGCCTCCCCGCCGGCGAGCAGAGCCAGCGGATCGAGATTTCCCTGTAGCGCCGGGCCTGCGGGAATTTCCTTCACCGCCCAGGCGGGATCGATCGCCGTGTCCAGTCCCAGCGCATCGGCGCCGAGTGTCCCGGCGAGACGGGGGAGATGCGTCGCGCCGCCACGCGGGAAGGCGATGATCGGCACGCCGGGCCGGGCGGCCTTCACCGCATCGATGATCTTCTTCAGCGGCTCGGCGACCCAGCGCTCGAACTCGTGTGCCGGCAGCACGCCGGCCCAGCTGTCGAAGAGCTGCAAAACTTCGACGCCGGCGTCGATCTGCCGAATGAGATAGGCGATGGAGGCCTCGACCAGAATATCGATGAGCCGCGCGAAAGCCTGCGGCCGCCGATAGGCGAAGAGCCGAGCCGGCGCCTGATCCGGCGTGCCGCGTCCGGCGATCATATAGCTCGCCACCGTCCAAGGCGCGCCGCAAAAGCCGATGAAAGTCACCGATTTCGGCAGCTCGCCCTTCACCCGGTCGATCGTCTCGAAAACGGGTGAGAGCTTGCCCAGGTCGAAATTCCCGGCGAGCGCCTCTATGTCGCTGTCGCTCTCCAGCGGAATCAGCCGCGGCCCATGCCCTGCCTCGAACCAGACCTTCTGCCCCAGCGCGTCCGGCACGACCAGAATGTCGCTGAACAGGATCGCGGCATCGAAGCCGAAACGCTCGATCGGCTGCAAGGTGATCCGCGCCGCCGTCTGCGGATTGTAACAAGTGTCGAGAAAGCTGCCGGCTTTGGCGCGCAGCTCCTGATATTCCGGCAGATAGCGGCCGGCCTGTCGCATCAGCCAAATCGGCGGCACGGCGCGTGCTTCTCCGCCCAGAATGGCGAGGAGAGGCTTGAGATCACCCATTTCGCTTATTGCTCCGGCAGGATGGGGGACGAAAAGGAACGCTCGGCGCTCCCTCCGGCTTTGGAGCTAACCCAAAACGACACAAAAAGAAAATTCAATCTTTAAGAGATTTTTTTGATTTTATTGATGGTTCCTTAACGAAGGTTAATTTTCGTCAACCTTTTGTCCACACCTTACGTACCATAGGCTTTGCTGTATAGCCATTTGCGCCCCTGCTGTGGACAGATTTGTAAATCAAACATTAACAGATGCTTGCCGACATCCGCCCGCAAGCTCTGGCGTGGATGGCGGAGAATCCCCCGCTGCAATGGCCTAGCATCCGCTTTTCCCCACTCGTTTCGACGCCTGTTGATCGCTGGGCTACGTTATGCGCAGCTGTGCACATGCCCGGTCCGCCGGCGCTCACTTTTCCCCATAATGCCCACGATCGCGCTACGGCTGTGGGAATCGATCGGAGGAGGTTCGACTGCCGCAGGATCGCCCCAGCGCCTTCTGGCGTCTCGCCGAGCCGCTGATTCTCGCCTCCAAGAGCAAAGGCCGGCGCATGGCGCTGGAGCAGACCGGGGCGCCTTTTCTCATTCACCCGGCTGAGATCGACGAGCGCGCCGTGGAAGCCGAGGTCCTCGCCGCAGGCGGCGACGCCGACGCCGTCGCGACGCGATTGGCCGGCGACAAGGCGAAGGGCGTCTCGCTGGCGCGGCCGGGCGCGCTCGTCCTCGGCGCGGATCAGGTGGCGAGCTGCGAGGGACGGCGATTCGGCAAGCCGCAGACCGTCGCCGCCGCCGGCGAGCAGCTGCGCTTTCTCTCCGGGCGGACCCACCGTCTGCATTCGGCGGTGGCCCTCGCCCGCGACGGCGCCATAATCTTCGAGACCGTCGCCCATGCCGATCTGACGATGCGCGCTTTCTCCGATGATTTTCTTGCCCGCTATCTCGAGATCGTGGCCGAGGAGGCGACGACCAGCGCCGGCGCCTATCAGATAGAAGGTCTCGGCGTTCATCTCTTCGAGCGCATAATCGGCGATCATTGGACCATTATCGGAATGCCGCTGCTGCCGGTGCTGGAGGCGCTTCGCCGCGAGGGAGCGATTCTGTCATGAGCGGCGACGCCGCGCCCCGCCCTCTGGTCATCGGCCTCACGGGCTCGATCGGCATGGGTAAATCGACGACGGCCGATCTTTTTCGCGCCGAGGGCGTCCCTGTCTATGATTCCGATCGCGCGGTGCATGAGCTCTATCGCGGCCCTGCGGCGGCGCAGATAGAGGAGCTGTTCCCTGGCGTCACGGCGGATGGCGTCGTCGATCGCGCCCGCCTCGCCGCCCGCGTGCTCGGCGATGGGGAGGCGCTGCGCCGCCTCGAGGCGCTGGTGCATCCGCTCGTCGCCATCGGCCGCGACGAATTTTTCGAGAATTGTCGCCGCGCGGGCGAGCGTTTCGTCGTCTTCGATATTCCGCTCCTCTTCGAGATCGGCGCCCAAAAGGATGTCGACGCCGTCGTCGTCGTCTCCGCCCCGCCCGATATTCAGCGCGCGCGCGTGCTGGCGCGTCCCGGCATGACGGAGGAAAAATTCGCCGCCATACTCGCCAAGCAGGTTCCCGACGCGCAAAAGCGCGCCGGCGCCGATTTCGTGGTGCATAGCGAGCGCGGCCTGGATTCCGCTCGGCAGGAAGTTCGGCTAATCCTCGAGGAGCTGGCGCGACGAAAGTCGTCGCGCTGATCCGATCGAGAGAGGCTGCCGATGCGTGAGATCGTCTTCGACACGGAGACGACCGGTCTCGACCCCACCAAGGGGCATCGCATCGTCGAGATCGGCGCGGTGGAGATTTCCAATCTCATCCCGACCGGCCGCACCTTCCATTTCTACCTCGATCCAGAACGCGACATGCCGGAGGAGGCGTTTCGCGTCCATGGCCTCTCCTCGGCCTTTCTGACGGGCCAAAAGAAATTCCGCGAGATCGCCGACAGCTTTCTGGAATTCGTCGAGGACGCCAATCTCGTCGCGCATAACGCCGAATTCGACATGCGCTTCGTCAATTTCGAGCTCGGCCAGCTGGGAAAAGCGGCGATCCCTTTCGATCGCGTCGTCGACACACTGACCATCGCGCGCCGTCGCCATCCCGGCGCCTCCAATACTCTAGACGCGCTCTGCCAGCGCTATGGCGTCGATCTCACGCGCCGCGACAAGCATGGCGCTCTGCTCGACGCCGGCCTGCTCGCGGAAGTCTATGCGGAGCTGATGGGCGGCCGCCAATCGGCGCTCATTCTGCAAGCGGATGCGGCGACTCGGGCCGAGGAGAATGGCGGCGAATTTTTGCGTAGCCGCCCGCAGAAGCTGGCGCCGCTGCTCACCGAGGCGGAGCGCGCCGCGCATGAGGCCTTTGTCGCCAAGCTGGGCAAGGAGCCGATGTGGCTGCGCTATCTCGCGCAGCCGGAGACGGCCGAGCCGGCCATCGAAACGCCGATGGAAAAGCGAGCCTGACCGCTCGCTCTCGCAAAGATCAGTTGGCGTTGGCCGGCGCCTGCTGCGCCTCGGCCGCGCGCTGCTGATAGAGCGCGAAAAAGTCGATCGGATCGATATAGAGGGGCGGGAAGCCGCCATTGCGCGTGGCGTCGGCGACGACCTGGCGCAGGAAGGGGAACAGCAGCCGCGGGCATTCGATCATCACGATCGGATGAATCTGCTCGGCCGGAATGTTCAGCAGGCGGAACACGCCGCCGTAATCGACCTCGAGCTTGAACAGCACCTCGCCGCCCTCGGTCGCGGAGGCTTCGAGCGTCACCGAGACCTCGAAATCCTCGGGGGACATTTGGCGGGCGTTGACATTGACCTGAATGCCGATCTCCGGCGGATTCTGGCGCGGCTGCAGCGAGCGCGGCGCATTGGGATTCTCGAAAGAGAGGTCCTTCACATATTGCACGAGCACGTTGAGCGCCGGGGCGCCGGTCGGGCCGGAGCCGTTTCCATTCGTATCGGTCATCGTCGAACTCCCTGCCGATTTCGGCTCCCGGCAGGCGCGATGGAATGGCGGCGCCTGCCACGGCGCCCGCCTAACACGTCCCCTTGCCTGCGACAACGGATTTGACGGTGGTCAGACAACTTTGGCGGGAGGGGCGCGACGCGCGCGCCCGCGGCGCTTGGGACCTTCGTCGACAATGGCTTTCCACTCGCCCGGCGAGAGATCGATGGTCTGCGGACCTTGCCGCTCGGTCTTGCCGCGAATGCGATCGGCGACATGGGCGCGCACCGATGGCGATTTCAGCGCCAGTCCGACGAGATCGGAGGCGAATCCGGGCAAGATCAGCAGCAGCGAGCCCACCGCCTCGAGGCCGCTCTCGAGCAGAGCGACGCCGGATTTCAGCTCCTCGCGTGGTTGTCCGATACGGCCGCGCAGATAGAGGAAAAGCCGCTTGACGTCGGCGAGCCCCAGCAGCGTCGTGCCGACCCCGAGCGCGACCGCCGCCAGCACGCCGAGAAATTGCACGACGAGCACGAAAGCGACGATCTCGATGAAGAGCCAGCCGGTCAGCACATAGGCGACGAGTTTCGACTTGTTCACGTCGTTGCGCCCTCCCTCCCTTCGCCGAGAGTCCCGCGAGGGGTTGATTCGTGACATCTGGGACGCGACATGATACCGGACAATCCCTGCGACCGGGAGACGCCCTTTGTCGGGATCCGATTTCGACCCATCCATCTTGGTCTTCGCCGCGCTCGCGGCTTTCGTCGTCTGGAAATTGTGGTCGGTCCTCGGCGTGCGCGTCGATCGCGAAGGCCCCGCCTCCGATCGCGCCGGCCCGGCCCGACGGATCGGCCCGGCTCCGGCGCCGCAAGGCTCGGCTTTCGCGCCTTCGCCCGCCAATGGCGCGCTGGACGCCGACCGCTGGAAGGGCTTGGCTGAACCGGGCAGCAATGGCTGGCGGGGTCTCGACCAGATCGCCGCCTCCGATCGCAGCTTCTCCGGCCCGGCCTTCGTCGATGGCGCCAAGAAAGCTTATGAGATGATCGTCCAGGCCTTCGCTCGGGGCGATCGCGACACGCTGCGCAATCTCCTCTCCACCGAGGTGTTCGACAGCTTCTCCGGCGAGATCGCCGGGCGCGAGCAGCGCGGGGAGACGGCCGAGGCTCACGTCGTCTCCATCGATTCCGCCACGGTGGAGGACGCCAAGGTCGAGCTGCGCAAGGCGCAGCTCACCATTCGTTTCGTCGCCAAGCTCCAATCGGTCCGCCGCGACAGCGCCGGCGCCGCGATCGAAGGCGAGTCCGAATCTCCGCTCGAGATCGTCGACCTCTGGACTTTCGCGCGCGATGTCGCGTCGCGCGACCCGAATTGGAAGCTCGTGGCCACCGAAACGGTTCATTAGGCGGGTCTCGAGTGGCGTCCGTCGATCTCGATCCAATCGGTTTCGATTCGATCGACGCCATTTTTCGGGACGATCTCGGCGCGGCCTTTCGCGTCTTTCGCCGCTCGGCCGAAATCATCCTCTCCGCCGCGCAGCCGCTCCGCCCGGCTCTGCCGGCCGACGAAGCGCTGGCCCGCGTCTGCCGCATCGCCGCGGGCATGGATGCGGCGAGCCTCTCCCAAGATGCGGCGCTCGATTTTTTCGCCGCCAATTTCCGTCCCTTTCGGCTGCGCGGGCCGGGATTCGTCACCGCCTATTACGAGCCTGTGATCGAGGCGCGGGAGGCGCCGGAGGCAGGGTTCCGCACGCCTGTTCCCGCACGTCCGGCCGATCTCGTCACCTTGAACGAGACGCCCATTCACGGTGAGGCGGGCGAGGCGCTCACCTCGGCCCGGCGGCGGGCCGACGGCGGCCTCGAGCCCTATCCCGATCGCCGCGCTTTGGAGGAAGGCTCGCCCGAGCTGCGGCCGAGGCCGATCGCCTATATCCGCGACAGGGTCGAGCTGTTTCTCATTCAGGTGCAGGGCTCGGCGCGGCTGCGCTTTCCCGATGGGCGGGAATTGCCGCTCACCTATGATGGCCGCAATGGCCGTCCCTATACATCGATCGGCCGCTTGCTCATCGAGCGCGGGCTCGTTCCGCAGAATGAGATGTCGCTCGAGCGCTTGAAGTCGGAAATCCGCGCCCTCGGCCAGGAGGATGGCGCGCCAGGCGCCCGGCTGATGCAGGAGAATCGCTCCTATGTCTTCTTCCGCGCCGATTCCTCGCCGGAGCGACGCGACGGCCCCATAGGCGGCGAGGGCTGCGCGCTGACGCCGCTGCGCTCGATCGCCGTCGATCGCTCGCTTTGGAGCTATGGCCTGCCCTTTTTCATCAGCGCCACGCTGCCCTGGCGCGGCGCGGCGGCGGAGCCCTTCGCTCGGCTGATGATCGCGCAGGACACGGGCTCGGCGATTCTCGGACCGGCGCGCGCCGATCTCTTCTTCGGCGCCGGGGACGAAGCCGGGGCGCTCGCCGGGCTCGTGCGCCACAAGGCGGATTTCACCGTGCTGCTGCCGCGAGGAGCGGGCGGCGATGAGTGATCCGCCGCGCGAATCGCGCCGCTCGCGTTTTCTGTCCCCCGAAGAGATCGAGCTGTGGAACAAGGTGACGGCCGATGTGCGGCCGTCGCGCGGCCGTCGTCGTCGACCGCCGGAGGAGCAGCCGATCGAGGCCGGCGAGCCGAAGAAAGGCGCCGCCGCTCCGCCTCCTCCGACGCCCGCTCCTGCGGAGAAAAAGCCACGGCCCCGCCCGGCCGCGCCGCCGGCGGAGATCGATCATCGCACGCGCACGAAATTGCGTCGCGGCCGGCTCGAGGTGGAGGCCAAGCTCGATCTCCACGGCCTGCGCCAGGCCGAGGCGCAGACGGCGCTCTATGATTTTCTGCGCCGCGCCCAAGTGGCCGGCGCGCGCATGGCGATCGTGGTGACGGGCAAGGGCGTGCGCAGCGAGGAGGGCGGCGTGCTGCGCCGCCTCGTGCCCCTATGGCTGAGCGCCCCGGCCATGCGCGATCTCGTGGTCGGCTTCGGCGAGGCGGCCCGCAATCACGGCGGCGAAGGCGCGCTCTATGTGCAGATCAGGCGTCCGCGCGGAGCGAAATAGCCGCTCACTTGATTCCGTAGAATTTCGTCGCGAAGGACCATTTGGGCGCGCGGATCGGGCGCTCGCCTTCGGCCGGTAGAATCTGCAGCATCCGCGTCGAATCCTTCACGAAATCCGCGGCTTTGGCCTGGCCGGCGATGGCCGCCGGCACATCCGGCAGATCGACGATCTGCAAGGGCGTGTCGCTCAATATCGCCACCACCATGCCGACGCCCGTCGGCGGCGAGGCGACGAAGCGATAGGCGGCCTTGCCGCTGGCGTCCGGCAGCGTCATCGACTGGCCCGCCTTCAGAAAATTCGCTTTCTCATCGACGCCGGCGGGATCGGCCAATGTCACCATATTGGGGAAAATCTGCGCCAGCTTTCCCTGCGCGTCGACATCGACCAATATCACATAGCCGGGCTTTTCCGCCGTCACGCGAAAGCTCATCGGCGCGCCGAGCGCGAACTCGTCCTGCGGCAGCGCCTCGATCCGCACGCCCGCGCCGGCCGCCTTCGCCGGCTCCTTGGGGATCGCCGGCGCTTGCGTCTGCGGCGACGGCGCGGCCTCCGCTGGCGGATCGTCGATGATGCGCACCGAGCGCGTCATATCCTGCGGCTCGGCGAGCGCGACGCTCGCGACGCAGCAGAGAAGCGGGAGACAAAGACGCCGCATCATTCTCTCCTCCTTTTCAACGCGCCGTGAAAATGCCGACTGTGCCGAGCTGCGCCTCGCTATTCGAAAATTGCGAGACGATATCGATGACCTTGGCCGGATCGCGGAGCCGATCGAGCTGCCGCAGCGCCTGCTCGAGCTGCGGCATGGGCCGCGTCGAGGCGATGGCGACGATCTGATCAGCGCCGAAGGGCTCGGCCGCGACCACGCTCAGCCGATAATCGGAAGATTGCACGACGGACGGATCGGAGGCGAGCGGATAGAGCAATTGCAGCACGCCGTCGCCGGTGAGGTCGAACAGCAGCAGACTGCGGCCGGCGACGCCGCCAATGGTGATCTCGACGCGCTCGCCTTTGCGCCGCAGCCCCTCGGGCGAGACGCGCATCGGCAGCGGCCCTTTGCCTGCGACGAGCTTCAGCCAGCGCACAGTCGCGGCGCGATCGATCAGAACGTCGAGCTCATGCGCATCGACATTATGCGCCAGCACATCGCCGCCGGCGAGCGCGTCGCGGCTCGCTGCGTCCCAGACGATATCGGCCGCCGCATCGGCGCCGACGAGCACGAAAGGCGCATGGGCGCCGGCGCCGGTTCCGCGCTCGGCGGCCGCGCCGCGCAGAGCGAGGCGGATCGGCTCCTTGGGCCGCGGCGGCAGAGCGGCGGGCTTTGCCGGCGGCAGGCTCTGGCCCGGCCCGATGGCCATGGATTTCGGCGTCAGCGGCGTGATCGTCAGCCCGCCGCCGCCGGAGGACGCCGCGGCCTCCTCCTCTTCCGCCGGCGATCCGCCGACCGCCTGCACGCCGACGCCGCGGCCGAGCTGCGCGATCACATCCCTCGACGCATCGAGGCCGCGCGGCGCGACGACGGCGATGCTCTGACGCCGATCGCTGAGCTGATAGGCGAGCCCCCGGGCATAGGCGATGAGCTCCGCCGTCGTGACAGCGCCATCGCCATTGGCGTCCGCCGCGCCCTCCAGCGCGCGCGCGACGGCATAGCTCAGCGCGCCGCGCTGGCCGACGCCGGGGATCTCCAGCTCGGGCGCTTTGGATTTCGCATCCACGGCCATCAGCACGACCGAGCGCGCGAAATCCCGTGGCGCGCCCTTCGTCGTGGCGCCGGAAGCGCCTTCACTCAGCGAGCGATAGACGAGCTTCGCCGCGCGTGGATCGACCTCGCGCGCGAGGCTCTCGCCGAAAGAGGCGTCGGTGACGAGAAAGACGCGCGCGCCTTTCTTCTCGAAAGCGTCGATCATGGAATCGAGCTCGGCGCGCGCGATTTTCTCGCCATTGTCGCGCGCATGTCTCGGATCGAATTTCGGCAGCAGCAGAATGGGCGCGTTCTGCTGCGCGCCATAGCCGGCGAAGGTCAGGAAGATCGTGTCGCCCTTTTGCGCGCGCGCCAGCATGGCGTCGAGCGCGCGCATCACCGCGGCGCGCTCCACGCCGTCGATGAATGTCACAATGTCGCGCGCGCCGCGTCCGCGCAGGCTCGCCTCGAGATCGCGCGCATCGGCCGCGGCGCCACGCAAGGGCGGCGCATGCTCGTAGCGATCGACGCCGATGACAATGGCGCGCGTCTCGGCCGATGCGGCATGCGCGAAAAGACCGACCATAGCGCAAGCGATGGCGAGCGCGCCTCGCCGCATGCGGAGAGAAAGAAGGCGACGCGACGCGATCGGCTGCACAGCGAAGGAAAAATCAGGAAAAGCGATCATGCGCGCGAGGGATCTCGAATAATGCGAAAGGCCCGAACAAGCGAGGGAGACTATCATTCGCCCCTCCGCGCCGGCAAGCGCGGGGAAAAAGCGCTCGCGAGCGTGATCGTCGCGCGAATGCAGTCGTCTCGTGAGAGCTTTCGGCGCATTCGCCGCGGAAAAGCCATCGATCCGCCCGCGCGTCGCAGCGGCCCCGTCACATTTGGGAAAGAGATTTCGAACATGCTCCGCCTGCTCTTTCTCCCCCTCACGCCGCGCTTCGTCGCGCTCACGCTCAGCGTCGTTGGCTCTCTCCTCTGCGCCCTGGCGACGAGGGGCGATCTATCGAGCGCCTTCCTTCCGGCGGCGCTCGCCTGCGCCGCGCTCTGCGCGCTCGGCGCGCATGATCTGCTGCAGCGCGAGCATGCAATTTTGCGCGCCTATCCCATTTCCGCGCATTTGCGTTTTCTGCTCGAGCATGTGCGGCCGGAGCTGCGGCAATATTTCTTCGAGGACAATAAGGACGGCCGTCCGTTCAGCCGCGACAAGCGCGCCATCGTCTATCAGCGCGCCAAGATGAGCATCGACAAAAGGCCCTTCGGCACGGAAATCGACGTCTATGAGGAAGGCTTCGAATGGCTGCGCCATTCGATCGCGGCGCGGCCGGTCTCGCATGAGCATTTTCGCACGCGCGTCGGCGGCGATTGCGCGCAGCCCTATGACATCTCGCTGTTGAATATTTCCGCAATGAGCTTCGGCGCCTTGAGCCGCAACGCCATTCGCGCGCTCAATCTCGGCGCCCGCAAGGGCGAATTCGCGCAGGATACCGGCGAGGGCGGCTTCAGCCCCTATCATCAGGAGGCCGGCGGCGACGTCATTTGGCAGATCGCCTCCGGCTATTTCGGCTGCCGCACGCGTGGCGGCGCATTCGACGCGGAAAAATTCGCCGAGATCGCCACACGCGACCAGATCAAGATGATCGAGGTGAAGCTGAGCCAAGGCGCGAAGCCCGGCCATGGCGGCGTGCTGCCGGCCGCCAAGGTGAGCGAGGAGATCGCGCGCATTCGCGGCGTGCCCATGGGCGAGGATTGCATTTCGCCGGCGGCGCATTCCGCCTTTTCGACGCCGATCGAATTGCTGCAATTTCTGGCGCAGCTGCGCGCGCTCTCCGGCGGCAAGCCGGTCGGCTTCAAGCTCTGCCTCGGCCAGCCATGGGAGTTTCTCGCTATTTGCAAGGCGATGCTGGAGACGGGCCTTTCTCCCGATTTCATCGTCGTCGACGGCAAGGAAGGCGGGACCGGCTCGGCGCCGCTGGAATTCATGGATCACATCGGCATGCCGATGCGCGACGGACTCGCCTTCGCGCATCATGCGCTGATCGGCGTCGGCCTGCGCGACGCCATCCGCATCGGCGCCGCCGGCAAGATCGCGACGGGCTTCGACATGGCGCGGGCGCTCGCGCTCGGCGCCGATTGGTGCAATAGCGGGCGCGGCTTCATGTTCGCGCTCGGCTGCATTCAATCTCTGTCCTGCCACACGGATCGCTGC
The DNA here is from genome assembly GCF_009936375.1 of Methylosinus sp. C49. Lineage (GTDB taxonomy): Bacteria > Pseudomonadota > Alphaproteobacteria > Rhizobiales > Beijerinckiaceae > Methylosinus. The sequence continues at coordinate 587,731 of NZ_AP022332.1, forward strand.
CCGACCGGCGTCGCCACGCAGGACGCCTCGCGCGGCCGCGCGCTCGTCGTCTCGGACAAGGCGGAGCGCGTGCGCAATTTTCATCATGCGACGCTCGTCGCTCTCGCCGAGCTCGCCGCCGCCGCCGGGCTCGACCATCCGAGCGATTTCATGCCGGAGCATTTTTGTCGCCGCATCTCTCCGCATGAGGCGGCGACTTTCGCCGAGCTCTATCCTGCGCCGGCGCCCGGCGCGTTTCTCCGTGGCGAGATGGATGCGCGCTTCGCCGCCGCCTGGCGCAGCGCGCGCGCGGATTCGTTTCGGCCGGCGCCGCTCGTTCTCGCTTGATCGTCGCGCCGCTGCGCCTTGCATGAGGCGGGAAATTCATCGAGGATCGAGCGCCCATATTGCGAGCCCATTCCCATGACCAATGTCTATGACGAGCAGGACTATCCTTACGCTGTCCGCCATTGGACGCATCCGACTCGGCTCGGCGCTCTTTCGCAATTGATGGGGCGGCTGGCCGCGCCCTTTCGGGACTGCCGCGTGCTGGAGATCGGCGCCGGCGATGGCGTCAATCTCGCCAGCATGGCGATCGGCGCGCCGCGCGCGCAATTCATCGGCGTCGATCTCTCCGAGCGCGCCATCGCCGCAGGACGCGAGCTGACGGCGGCGGCGGGCGTCTCTAATCTGCGGCTCGATTGCGCCGATCTGCGTGATTTCGAAGCCGAGCCGCAATCCTTCGATTACATCATCGCGCATGGCGTCTACGCCTGGGCGCCGAAGATCGTGCAAGATGCGGTGATGGCGCTGTGCGGGCGGCTGCTGTCGCCGCGCGGCGTCGCCATGATCAGCTATAATGCGCTGCCGGGCTGCCGCTTGCGCCAGGCCTTGCGCGACTTGCTTCTGAGCGCCGTCGCGGGAATTGCGGAGCCCGAGCGCAGAATCGCCGCGGCGCGCGCGACGGCGAGCTTCTACGCCGAGCAATGGTCGGCGAGCGACAACGCTTTTCGCAAGGCGCTGGCGCTGGAGGCGCGCGATTTTCTCGGCCGGCCGGATGGGCTCATTTTTCACGACGAACTCGGCGAGATCTATGATCCGCAGCTTTTCTCCACTGTCGTCGCCGCGGCGCGCGCGCATGGGCTCGATTATCTCTGTGACAATGATCCCTCGCTGGTGGGACATGCGCTGTGGGAGAGCGAGCAGTGGGGCCAGTCATTGCCGCTCACCGGCGGCGATCAGATCGCCTATGAGCAGGCGCTCGATTTCGTCGAGACGCGGTTTTTTCGTCGCAGCCTGTTCTGCCGCGCCGGCGCGCCGCTGGAACGCCGCTTCGCGCCGGAGCGTCTTTCCGGCCTCTATCTCGAGGCGCAGCTCGAGCCCTTCATGGACGCCAGCGTCTCCGAGGGCGAATACGCCTTCAAAACGGCCGGCATGGGCGAGGTCTCGACGCGCGACGCGCTTTTCGGCGCGGCCATGCGCCGGCTCGGCGAGGCCTATCCGCGCGCGCTCGCGATCGACGAGATCGCGGCCGAGCCTGCGGCGCGCTCGGCGCTGCTGCGGCTCTTCGCCGGCAATATGGCGCGCCTGGCGACGGAGCCTTTTCCTGTCGGAAGACAGCCGGGTGAAAAGCCTTTCGCCAATCCGCTGGCGCGCGCGCAGGCGCGGCTCGGCCTCGGCTCGGTGACGAGCTATCGGCATTCGCAAGTCGCGCTCGAGGGAGACGACACGCGGCGCTTTCTCGATCTGCTCGACGGAACGCGAACGGTCGACGATCTCACCCGCGCAATGTCCGGCGCGGCGGAGGAGAGCCGCACGCGCGCGCAGGTGAAGGCGGCGCTCGCGACCTTCGCCATGTGGGGCCTGACGCGCGCCTGAGCGGCCAAACCTAAAAAATCAGAAGCCCGGATTATGCGACCATGACAGCGGCTTCGGCGTCGCGGCGACGGGGGCGGCGACAACGGCCGGGGCCGCCGGACGCGCCGGGCGGGCGACGACCGGGCGCTCGACGGGCGCGCGCTCGCGCATATGACGCGGGGTGACGACCGGCGCGGCGATCTGATTGCGCTTGCCGGCCCGCGTCGGACGCGCGGGCTCCGCGTCCTCTTCCTCATGACGACGCGCATTGTGCTTGGCCGGCTTGGCGGCCGGAGCCGCCTCCTCGCGGGCCGCATCCTTGACCGGCGCTTCCGCGGGCTTGGCGGCGATGGGCGCGGCCTGCTGCGAGCAGACGGTCTCGGTCTGGCCCTGCAGCTGCGCCACCAGCTCGTCGGTGAGGCGCGTCGGCGCGGCCTCGCCCTTCCTGCTCGCATAGGCGGCGAGGGCGGATTTGGTCGGCTCGTCCAGTTTGCCATTGGCGGCGGCCGCATAGCAGCCGAGCGTCTTCAGCTGCGTTTGCGCGGCGCGCACGCGGGTCTCGATCGCGGCGACGGCCTTGTCGAGATCACCGCGCGCATCGGCGCAGGAGAATTTGCGGCCGCGCAGCGCGCCCAATTTCTGCTGCGCGTCGAAGCCCGTCGCATCGACATCGGCGACGCTCTTGCGATCGGCCGCGCAGGCGCCTTCCAGCTCGGCGATCTTGCGACGGGCCTCGGCGCGCGCCGTGTCGCAGCTCATGCCGTCCAGCGCCGCGCGCAGGCCGGAGAGATCGCCGGACTTGCCGTCCAGCGCCTTGCGATCCGCGTCGCAGCTCTCCTTGGCGAGGCGCTGCTTCTTCTCCAGCTCGGCCGCCAGCGCCTTGCCATCCTTGCGCGCATCCTCGCAAGTGGTCGCCAGCACGGCGGCGCGCAGAGCGATGAGATCATCCGCCTTGGATTGCAGCGTCCGGCGTTCGGCGTCGCAGGTCTGGCGCGCCAGCGTCTCCTGCTCCTCGAGCTTGGCGAGGCGGATCTTCGCGTCCTCGCGCGCGGCGTCGCATTTCATGCCCAGCGCAGCCGCGCGCAGCCGCGCGAGGTCGCCGCCCATTCCGGCGACGCTCTTGCGCTCGGCCTCGCAGCTCTGCCCTTCGACGCGGATCGCCTTGCTCTCCAGCTCGGCGACGAGAAGATTGGCGTCGTTGCGCACCGCCTCGCAGCGCATTTTGGCGGCGGCGGATTTCAGCGCGCCGACGTCGCTGACGCCGGCGGCGCCCAGCGCCTTGCGATCGGCGTCGCAAATATCGCGCTCGCGGCGCTCCTTCTCCTCGAGGCGGGCGAGCACGAAGCGCGCGCCTTCCACCGCGGCGGCGCAAGTCATGCGGCCGACGGCGGCGCGCATGCCGGGAAGATCGCTCGGATCGACGGCGGCGAAAGCCTTGCGCTCGGCCTCGCAGGTTGCGCGCTCGCGGCGCTCCTTCGCCTCCAGCGCCGCGACCAGCGGCTTGGCTTCCTCGATCGCCGCGCGGCAGGCGAGGCGGCCGGAAACGGCGCGCAGGCCGAAAAGATCGTCGCGCGCGACCGAATGCAGCGCCGCGAGATCGGCGTTGCAAATCTCGCGCTCGCGCTGCTCCTTCGCCTCCAGCCGGGCGATGAGATCGCCGGCGCGGCGGCGTGCGTCGGGGCAGCTCATTTTCGCGGAGGCGGCGCGCAGGCCGGCGAGATTGTCCTCGCCGAGCGCGCCCAGCGCTCTATTGTCGGCCTCGCAGCTCGCCAGCTCGCGGCGCTCCTTCTCCTCCGCCTTGGCGACGAGCGCTTCGGCGCTCTTGCGCGCGGCGTCGCAGGAGAAGCGTCCGGCGGCGGCGCGCAGGCGCGAAAGATCATTGGGGGCGATCGCTTCCAGCTCCTTCTGCTCGGCGTTGCAGCGCTGCACGCTCTCGAAGAGATCGAGCCGCAGCTGCGCGTCGCGGGCGCGGGGCGAGGTCGGATAGAGCGTCAGCACGCTGCGGAAATCGGCCGGGTCCTGCGTCTTGGAGGCCTTCTGCCAGGCGCGCTCGGCCATTTCGTCGGGGCTGAGGAAATAAAAGTCGCCATAGATGCGGCTGGAGATTTCCGGCGACTGCTTGCCCTTCGTCGTGCGCGCGACATCGTCGCTGACGAGGTTGAACAGCCGGCGAATCTCCACCTCGGGCGCTTTCAGATTCTTGAGCAGCGCCTCGGCGAAGGGGCTGTTGCGGCCTGCGCCGTCCAGCGCCACCTCATGCGGCGCGGCCGCATAGGCGACGAGAATGCCCTTGGCGCCTTTGTTGACCGCGACGGCCATCCGCTCGAGCCCGCGCGGCAGCATCCCGCCGTCCACCGAGCGCGAGGCGGTGACGAGACTGTCGAACGGATTGTTGCGGCAAGCGTCGAGGATGAGAATATTGACGCCCGCGGATTTCGACAGCGCGAGGCGCACGCGGTCCATGTCCAGCGCCTTGAACTCGACATCGGCGACGTCCTTCACGGCGATATCGGTCGGCAGCAGATAATTCTTGCCCTCGTTCTGCACGCCATGGCCGGCGTAATAGAACAGCGCCACATCGGCGCCGGCGGCCTTGCGAGAGAAGTCAGCGAGCGCGCCGTCGAGCTGGTCCTTGCGGGCGTTGACGAGCGAGATGACCTCGAAGCCGAGATCCCTCGCCAGAGTCTCGGCGACGTCCTTGGCGTCATTGACCGGATTTTTCAGCCTGGCGATGTGGTCATATTCGGCGTTGCCGAGCACGAGAGCGACGCGGCGCTCGGCGAAGGCTGGAGACGCGACGACGGCCGCGAGAGCGAAGCTCGCGAGGGCAAGGAAGAGGGATTTCCAATGCTTCGTCATATTCGTCAACGCCGGTTGAACGGCAGAATGGCTGTCAAACTAGCAGCCCGTTCCACCTCCCGCAACGATGCTTACAGGAAACGAGGCGACGACCATGTGCGTTCTCGCACAGGTCGGCGATTCTCGAACGCTATCCGTTCGTCCGTGTGAACCAGCTTCCGGGGCCGCGCCAACCGATTTCCGTGAAAGCGCCGGAAAGGAGACTCTTGTCACGCAGCATCTCGAATATTTCCGCGGGGGACCATTCTCGTCCGACGGCAAATGCGCCGCCCGCCTTTCGAATCTCGGCGAAAAGGGCGGCTTTCGCATCGTCGTCGGCCGTGGTGATAACGAGATTTCCACTCTCGACCGTTATCGAATATCCGGCTCGAGCGAGGACGTTTTTGAAATCGTCCGTCGGCGATGCGATCACGACGTCGTCTCCGTCGGCGCGCGTGACATGAGGTGGCGTCGTGGCTGTCATTGGACGAGAACCGTTGTTAGAGTCTTGACTGTGGCCGAGTCCGTCGTCGGGATCGAGTCGACGACGATTTCCGGTCCGCCGCCGGGCAGATGCCGGCCGGGGCCGAGGAAGAGCGAATTGCCTTCCAACGGGCTGCGGGGCGCGAGATTCGTGACATCTTCCACTCTACGGATTTTGAATCCTTTCGCCAGCGAGCCCGGCTCGAGACCCATCGCCTGCTCCAGCGCAGCGGCGCGTTCCTTCGAAATGGTCGCCACCGATCCCTTCGCCTCTCCGATGACGCTCGAAATCGCTTCTCGATCGGTCACATACGTCCCATTGCGGCCGATGGTCGGATATCTGTCCCAGCCGATCGGGCTCACATTGTATCCGACGTTCTCATCGAGAAGCTTCTGCTGACGCAGCCGGGCCGCCGCGACTTTCGCCGTCGGCTCCGGCGTTTCCGATTGCTTTGGTCGTGACGGCGGGCGTTCCGTTCGCGCCGGCCGCTCCTCGAACCTCTCCGCCTTCGGCGCCCTCTCCTGCGGCGTATTGCGCAGGCTCGGCTTTTTCTCTGTCCAGCGCGCGGCTTTTTTCGCGGCGCCATGGGTCAGCGCGGCGATCAGAACGGCGATTCCGAGCTTCGTCACGCCTTCGGCGAAAATCGCCGCCGCCTCGTCGAGCTGCGCCGCGCTCTGCGCCATGCGAATGAGATCGAGCGCATGGAACAGAGCATGCAGCCCCTTCCAGACCTGCGCGCCGCCGAAATAGACGCCCGCCCCCAGCAGCACGGCGTCGATCGCCTCGCCCGCGCCGAAAGCATGGGAGATCGCCCAGAGCGCCAGCACCTCGACCGTGATCGCCAGCGCCTCGGGCTCTACGAGCTCGGCGAAAGCCTGCTTCGTCGTTCCGCTCAAATGGTTCGGAACGAGGCGGAGCGTCGCCGCCAGACGCTCCTGCAAATTCATTCCCGTGACATTCGCGCCCGAGACATTCGCGCCGCCCGGCGGCGCGGCGGCAGTGGAGACGCCGAGGCCCTTGGCGCGATCCTGGACGACGAAAGCCGCCAGCGCGCCATTGCGGCTCATGCGCGCGACGCGGTCGATCAGCGCGCGATCGTCGGCCTCGCGAATGCGCGCGCCCTCCTCCCGCCACAGCGCGAAGGCGCGGCGCAGCGCATCGGCGCCCTCGGGATCGGCGAGGGCGAGACGCAATCGGCGGCGCACTTCATATTCGCTGACCAGCGCGCGGCGGTCGCGGCCGGCGAGGCCCGCGAAAGCCGCGCGCGGGCCGAGAATCAGCGTCTCCGAGCCGGTACGCAGGCGCAGGATCATGCCGCTCTCACCGCGTCCGCGTCTTGACTGCGCGCTTGGCGGGCTTCTCGGCGCCGTTCTGATCCAGCGTCTCGGGTTTGGTCTTGCCCATGGGCGTCGCTGTGGCGACGGCGGCGACCGGCGTCGGCGCGCTCATATCATTGGCGAGGCCGCGAAAGCGCACCGGCCGATAGCCGCGCGCCAGCAGCGAGGCGAGCGGATAGATGTTACGGCACACTTTGCCATTGCAGCCGCCGGTCGAGGATTCGATCACCTCGGCGCGGCGGTCCGGCGTGAAGCGTAGGAACAGCATCACATGCGAGCCGGGCTTGTTGAGCGCATCGCCGGGCAGCAGGTCCCAAGGATTGCTCAATTCGCGCGAGATCGCCGGAATCGCCATTGTGGTGAAATGCGTGGAGAGGCCCCAGCAGGCGCTGACGAAGGCGGAGCAATCGACGCCGGCGACATCCGGGCGCGGATCGTTACGCGTGCAGACATTGCCGGCGAGACGGCCGGCGCCGATCTCGGCCGCTATGCGCGGCAGCGCGCCATGGCAGCCCCAGCAATAGGGAATGCCGACGACGTCCTGCCCCAGCTTGCCATGCAGATAGCCCGGCCGGCGGATGCGCGCGAAGCCGCTGCAAGAGCGGTCCGGGTCCGCGCCATAAGAGCCGGGATTGACGCGCCAGCGCACATTGGCGAATTGCAGCGCCGTCTGCACGACCTGCGTGCGATCGAGCGGACGCATCGCCGCCGTCGCGCCTTTGCGTTTGCCGAAATCGGCGAGCGCATAAGAGGGAATCGCCGGCGCCGGCGGCGCGAGATCGATGGTCTGCCCATTCTTCATCGGGCGGAAGCCGACGCCGATGAGATCGACCGCGCCTTTGCGCGTGCGTAGGAAATAGACGTCGCCCTCCGCCGAGACGGTGACGAAGCGGCGCGACAGCGCGACCTGCTTGTCCAGCGGCAGCTCATAGACGCCCTCGAGCGCGCCATTGGAGGCGTAACGGGCGACGAAAGTGGAGGGCTGATCGGTCGCGTCGGTCGGAATATTCTCGCCCAGCACGAAAATGCGGCCGCGCTGATCGATATCCAGCAGCTCCACCGAGCCGATGCGGCTGCGCACCTGCATTTTCAGCTTGGCGAGCGCCGCCCCGTCCTTGATCTGCAAGGAGATGGAGACGCCCTTTTTGTCGAGGGCGTTCACATCAGCCACCACCTGCCCGCGTCCATGCGAGGCGATGGTCTGGCGCGAGCGCAAGGTCTTGCCGGCGCCGAGGCTGCGCGTCGCGGCTTCCTCGCCGATCTCCTGCGAGCCGGTCTGCGCAAAGGCCGAGAGCACCGCCTCGTCCGACGCGGCGACCGAGCGCGTCACCGCGAGGCTGCGCGTCTGCGCATCTATCGGCCCCGTCGCTTGCAAAGCGCGCGGACCTTCGTCCCACACATAGATCGTGTCCCTGGCGACGACGATATCGGTCGGCCGCAGATCGCCCGGCAATTCGAGCGAGCGCGTCGCCTCTGCGGGCTTGTGCGGATCAAAGCGCAGCACGCGGCCGTTGACCTGATCGAGCAGATAGATCTCGCCGTCGGCGCCGGAATAGATCGCCTGCGGACCTTCGATCTCGGTGTCCGCGCCGGCTTCCACGACGCCGACCGAGGCGACGTCGCCGCCCTGGCGGAAGCTGCGGACGAGCGCATCGTCGGCGAGCGCGTTTCCCTGCGGCAGAGCGAGCGCCGCTGAGGCGAGAAGGAGGGCGATCACCCTCCCCTTCAGGGGGAGGGTCGGACCGCGAAGCGGTCCGGGGTGGGGTGAGACCCCGAGACTCGGGAAGCGCCCCCTCCCGAGCGCCTTCGGCGCTCGACCTCCCCCCTCGAGGGGGAGGTGGAAACGCCTCTTCGAGGAATGATTGTCGCACGACCGATCGGCCGGCGCATGTCCCTTTCTCCATGCCTGCGGGGAGAGCGAATGGGCGAGGGCCGCGCGAAACGATCGAGCGAAATCCTCCGTCACTGATCGCGCCATGAGCAACCTCCGCCCGGCGCAGCGCCGGAAAATGCGAATTCCAAACTCCGAGGTCGAAAAATCTCGGGGCTATTTTCGCCGGCCCCGGCGGCGCTCAGCGTCCCGAGACCAGCGACACATATTTCAGCGCGACCGCCGGCGGCGGCGACGCATTGGCGAGCTCCTCGGCGAGCTTCGCGAACACTTCCCTAGCGGTCGCCGCGCGGGCGGCGCCGGCCAGGGAAATGGGCGTCGCGCCGGCGATCGCCACCAGCAGCACCGGGCCGGGCCGGGTGGCGCGCAGCTCCATCGCGAAGTCGCGCCGTCCGGGCTCCTGTCCGAGCCGAGCGCTGAGATCATTCACCAGCCCGTCGTCGTCGACTATGAGAAAACGCACATGTTCGGCGCGCGTCTCGATCGCGCCCTCGAGCTTGTCGCCGCTGCGCTGCAATTGCGTGCGCGCGACGTCGAAGCGCAGAGGCTCGCGCGTGGCGAGAAATTTCTTGGCGAAGCCGAGCGCCGGACATTGCGGCGCCGTCACCTTGCGCACGCCGATCGCGGCCGGGACGCCCATCGCGTCCCGGAACGATTTGTCGAGCGCGTCGAAGGGCTCGCGGCCGCGGCCATAGCCGTCGATCTGCGCCTCGCCGGCGGTAATCTCGCCGACGACGGCGAGGAAGCAATCGCCGCCGTCGAAATCGCGGGCGTATTCGCGCAGCCGCACGAAAGGATCGGGCCGCGTCTCGACGGGCTTTTGCGGCTCGAAGACGGGCGGCGGCGGTTCGGTGGCGACGTCGGTCGTCGGTAGCGTTTCGGCCTGCGTGGTCGCGGCCGGGTCCTCGTGATGAAGATAGCGCCAGCCGCCGAAGCCCGCGGCGGCGAGCGCGATGACCGCGGCGAGAGAGCCGATAAGGACGCCGGCGCGCCGCGGCTTCTCCTCCTCGGCGGGTCTCGCCGGCGGCGGAAGCGGCGCGGCGCCGAGCGGAATCGGCTCCGGCGGTCGGGTCGGGACGGGCGCTCTCGCCCCACGTGGCGCGAAGACGGTGGAGCCGCGCTCGTCGGCGTCGGGCGTCCAGGCGGCGAGCTCGGCCATGCTCCGCGGCCGCGCCGCGGGGTCCGGTTGCAGCATTGCGGCGATGATCGGCCGCATCATCGGATCGATCGCCGAGAGATCGGGAAGGCTGCGGCGGCGCTCGATCACCTCCACCTGTGTGCCGTCCATCGGCAACGGCTCGCCGAGGAGACAGGCGGCGAGCACCAGGCCGAGACTGTAGATATCGGAGGCCGCGCGAACGTCGCCGCCGAAGAGGCCGAGCTGCTCCGGCGAGACATATTTGTATTTGCCGGCGAAGCCGGAGCCGATCACCGTGCTGTCGCCCACGCGCAGCGAGCGGGCGATGCCGAAATCGATGATGCGCGAGCGGGCGATGCCGGTCTCCGGCACGATGATATTGTCCGGCGAGACGTCGCGATGGACGAGATTCTGCTCGTGCGCGGCCTGCAGGCCGGCGGCAATGCGGCGCATCAGCGCGAGAACCTGCGGCGCCGGCATCGGGCCGCGGTCCAGAATATCGGAGAGCGGCTGGCCCTCGACGAACTCCATGGCGAGATAATGCCGGCGCAGCTGCGGCTCCAGGGTGAAGCCGAAATAGCGCACGATGGCTTCGTGATGGATGCGGCGCAGCGCCAGCGCCTCATTGCGGAACATGGCCAGCACGGCCTCGTCGCCGGCGAGCTGATCGCGGATGAGCTTTATGGCGACCGTGTCGCCCGTCTCTATCTCATGGCCGCGATAGACATCGCCCATGCCGCCCGCCTTGAGAAAGGCGTCGATCTCGTAATTGGCGTTGAGCCGCGCGCCCGGCGGCAGGGCGCCGTGGATCGATTGGACATCCGGCGAGTAAGACATTTGATCGCTCTATAAATCCCAGTCTCATACGATTTGGCGCGGCCTTCGCCGCCTTCCTTCTCCCCGCGAGCGGGGAGAAGGAGAAAGATCTCTTCAACGCGGCCTCGTTGGCTCTCTGGACTCCTCCCGTCCCGGACGCAAGCGGGTCGGCTCCTCCTCCTGCTGCCGATAGGCGGCGACGAGCACTGTGACATTGTCGGTTCCGCCGCGCGCCAGCGCCAGATCGATCAGCGCGCGGCAGGCGTCCTCCGGCGCGCGGCCGCTGGCGAGGCCGGCGATCTCCGCCGCCGTCACATGGCCGGTGAGCCCGTCCGAGCAGAGCACGAGCATGTCGCCCTCGAACAGCTCGCCATTGACGAAATCGAGCGCCAGCGTCTCGCCGGCGCCGACCGCGCGGGTGATGACATTGCGGCGCGGCCAGTTGCGCGCCTCCTCCGGCGTCAGCACGCCATCGGCGAGCAGCTGCTCGGCCTCTGTGTGGTCGATGGTGATCTGAACGATATCGCCGCCCCGCAGCAGATAGGCGCGGCTGTCGCCGGCCCAAAGGCAAGCGTAATAGCGGTCGAAGGTCAGCAGCATGACGACGGTGGAGCCCATCGTGCCGACGCCGCGCAACGCCGCCTGCCGCTGAATATCGCGATGCGCGCCCTGCAAGGCGGCCTCGCATTGCCGGCGCAGCTCCGCCGCAGCGCTTTGCGGGGCGACGCGGCTCAGACTGTCGACGACCACGGCGCTGGCCGTCGCGCCAGCGGCGTGGCCGCCCATGCCGTCCGCCACGGCGAAAAGGCCCATATGGGGCTTGGAGAGGAAATTATCCTCATTCTCCGCACGCACGCGGCCCTTGTCGGAGAGCGCGAAGGCGCGCATCGGGCGAAGATCGGCCATGCCGCTCATTGCTCGCTCGCCGCGGGCGTGAAGCGGCCGGAGATCATGGCCGAAAAGATCGCCGGATCGGGCATGCCGGTCGAAGCCAGCGCGTGAGGCGCGAAATCCTCGCCGCCTTGCGTCCACCAGAAGCTCTGATCGGCGACGGCGCGGGCGCGGGCGAGCGCCTCGCGGGCGGAGCGGCAGGCTTCGGCAAAGCCCGCCTCGCCGACGCGCGCCGCGGCCGCGCCCGGCGTCACGAGACGCGCCTGCGGCTGCTCCAGCGCCGGCTCCGGCAGGGCTTCCAGCGATTCGAGCACCGATTCGAAGGCGACGCCCTGGTCCAATGTCGAGAGCAGAAAGTCCTCGAGCGTCGCGAACCAGAGGTCTTGTGGATCGGCCTCCGGCGGCGACAGCGCCTCGCCCGGCTCGGCGAAAAGCGCGACGCTGAGCGGAAAATAGCGGCCGACGCCATCCATAGAGGGCATGAAGGCGCCGAGCGTCGTCACGCCGCCGCAGAGTTGCGGCCCGAGCCAGAAGCGCCAGATCGGCGCGGTGAGATAGGCGGCCCGCCAATCCTCGCCGAGCTGCGCGCGGCTGGAGGCGACGCCGCCTTGAATCCAGGGCTCGAAGGCCGAGAGAAAGCCGCGCGGCGCGCCTTGGGACACGAAATCCCGCTTCGCCTGCAGCTTGCCGAACAATCCGCGCCGCATTCCGCCTCTTTCACAATTGGGTCGGACAATGGAATTCGGTGAGCGCCGGCAGAGTGAGCGGCTTCAATGTGGAGCCCGCCTGAAAGCCGAAGATCAGCGTCTGCTTGCCGAGCGAGAAGGTCGCGTTCAGCCGCTCGCCGGCATAGGAGCGGCCGGCGGCGTCCAGCAGGCGGAACAAAGCCCAGCCGCCGAAGCGCTCGAGCACAATGGGCGCCGCCGCCGGCGCCGAGCCGTCGGCGGCGGCGGTCTGGCTCGGCGCGAGATCGGTGGCGAGGCTCACCGCCGCGCGCCCGCCGCCGGCGCCGGGCCATTGGATCGCGCGCGGAGTCACCGAGGTTCCGGCGACGGAGGTCGCCTCCTGGCCATTCACCTCGAATTTCGCCGTGCGGCCCGCGCCGCTCAGCGGCGGCGGAAAGACGGTGAGCGCGAGATTGGGCATGTTGCCGCCCGAGGGGAAGAAGGCGTCGCGAATCTGCGCGGCGCGCTGGAACTCGCGCAGGCTGGCCGCGGAGAGCCGCGCGGTCAGCGGATATTCCGGCCGGAAGGCCCAGGGCGTCTTCGCCGTGTCGACATATTTGGCGAGCGACTGCTTGAAGAAGCTGTCGAGTATTCCGTTCGGTCCGAACAGCCGGCCGAATTCGGCGAGGCCGATCTCGCTCGCCGCGCCTTTGACGAAAGGATAGCGGCCGGGCGTCAGCTGCTGGCAGGAGGTCGCGACCTGCTCGCGAAAGGCGCTTGTCAGCCGGTTCAATTCCGAATCGAGCACGGCGCGATCGAAATCGGAGGCCGCGCCGGTGAGCATGGGGCGGAAGGGCTCCGGCAGGCGATCCGCCGTGCCGCGGAATTTTTTGAGCTGCATGGCGAGCGCCGCATTCGCCTGCGGCGAATTCTCCGGCAGAGTGGCGCCGACGACGAGATTGTCCTTTATGTCGTTCAGCTCGGCGAGCAGCTCGTCGATCGGCTTGCGCGGCCCCGAACCATCCAGCCAGATCTGGAAAGGGACGAAGCGCTTCTCGATCTCTTCGCCTGGTGGACGGTCGCCGCGACCGGGGAAGAGATCGGAGAGAGCGATCTGCGGCGCGGCGGCGCCTTCCTTGGCCGGCGCCTCCTTGCGCAGCTTGCGCTCCTTGGTGAGAGACGTCTCCTCCACCACGGATTCGAATAGCGCCTTCAATGGCGAGTTGGAGGCGGTGGCGGCGCCGAGCGCGCGATATTGCGGCTTGTCGGCGTTGAGGCGCTTCATCTTCAGCCGCGCGAGCGCGCCGCGCCAGGAGGCGTCGAAATCGCGGCCATAGAGCGCGAGAAGATCATTGCCGAGCGAACGATATTCGTCGCCGAGCGTCTCGTCCTCGCCAGGGCGCCCGAGCACCCAGCGCTCCTTGCGCACGCGGTCCGATATGCCGGGAAGGCCGCGCAGAAAGGCGCGCTTGAAGCCTTCGTAAGTGTAGAAGCCCGGCACGCGAATCGAGTCGAGATCCTTGCCGCTCGTCTCCTCGAACAATTGATCGAACAGAAGCCCGCCGGCGCCCGGCGCGGTCCAATCGGCGATGTCGAGCGTGCGCGCTTCCGATTTCAGCAGCTGATAGGCGCGCTCGGAGAGCTTCAGACGCGCGAGAGTCTTCTGACTCTCGTCGATGAGCGTCTGATTGGGATGAACGAGCAGATCGCCATTGTCGAGCTCGAGCATGGCGTCGAGATGCTGCTCCAGCGCCTTGGCGTTGTCGGCGAGCGGACCGCGGAACAGATTGTCGCGCCAATCGCGCCGCTCCCATGCGAGAATCACCTCGCGATCGACGGGCGTGCGCGCATGGCCGAGCATCAGATAGACTTTCAGCGCCTCATAGATGAAGCCCGGATCGTCGCGATGCTCCTCGAGCAATTCCTCGAGGCGGAACAAAAGCCGCGGCCGCAGCAGGCGCTCGAGCGCGAGGCGATAGGAGGCGACGGAAGCCTCGACGAGACGCGGGCGCTGGCCGAAGCCCAATCCTTCGAAGAAGGATTCGGGATCGCCCCGATGGGCGTAGCCCGTGGGCGCGTCGCGCAGCTTCTGCAGCAGGCCGAGAATTTTTCCGTAGTCGCGATCCTCGACGACCATTTGCCGCGTCAGCGGATAGGCGGTGTCGGCCGCATATTCGCGCGCCAGAGTCTGCGCGTTCGCGGTCAATTCGGCATTGGCGGAATAGCTCTTCCACATCGCGAAGCTCGCGCCCGCGCAAAGAAGCGCGATGAGCGCGAAGGCCGCGGTCTTCAGGAAGACGCCGCGCCGCACCGCGCGCGGATCGGTCGACACCCAGGCGGCCTCGCCGATGATGACCTTCTCCACGAGATCATAGAGAAAGAAGCTCTTGCCATAGCCGCGGAAGCCGATGCCGCCGACATCATGCGCGCCGAAATTCTTGACCAGCGCATTGATGAGCTGATCGATCGGCGTGCCCTCCTGCGTGCCGGAGGTGAAATAGAAGCCGCGCAGATTGGCGTTGGAGTGATAGCGCGTCGGCTCGAAGATCGCGTTGAGGAAGTCGTGCACCGGGCGCTTGAGCGCCGCCATTTGCGCGGGGAAGCCGTAGAGCGCCACGCGATTGGCGGGATTGGGCTCCTCCTGCAAGCGGTCGAGCATGGTCTGATTCAGACGCTCGATCAGCGCGTCGAACTCGCGCGGGATATCGGCGACGAGATTGAGCTTCTTGTCCGCCGTCTGAAAGGTCGCGCCGAAGACGCTCTGCAATTTGTCATTGTCGAGATCGGCGAAGAATTCGGTGAAGCCGGCGACGAGATCAGCCTTGGTGAAGATGGCGTAGACGGGGAAATCCACCTTCAATCGCTCGTGCAGCTCCAGCAAGCGCGCGCGAATGGCGCGCGCATGGGCGGCGCGCTCCTCGCGCGAGCACAGCAGCAGATCCTGCACGCTAATCGCCACCAGCACGCCATTGATGGGCTGGCGCGGGCGATGTTTTTTCATGAGATCGAGAAAGGAGAACCAGCTGCGCTTGTCGAGCGCGGCGTCGGAATCCTGCGTCGTGTAGCGGCCGGCGGTGTCGATGAAGACGGCGTCCTCGGCGAACCACCAATCGCAATAGCGCGTGCCGCCGGCGCCGGCGATCGCCTCCGGCGTCGCGCCGCCCGCGAGCGGAAAGCGCAGGCCCGAATTGACCAGCGCCGTCGTCTTGCCGGCGCCGGGCGGGCCGATGATGACATACCAGGGCAGATCGTAGAGATAGGTGGAGCCGCCCTTGGCGGATTTTTTCAAAGTGGCGAGCGCGTCCTTCATGCGCTCGCCGAGCACGATGGAATCGTCTTCGGCTTCCGCATCGGCGACGCCATCGGCCAGCGATGCGGCGTTCTTGCGCCGACGCCAGAAGGAGAAGCCCGCGACCGAGGCCGCAATAGCGACGATCAGCACGATGACGATGTCGCGCACGATCTCATTCTCGAGCGGGCGCCAGCTTCCGAAGGCGATGAAAGGCCCGGCGAGATAGATGATGCTCGAGATCGACGCGAGGCCGAGGCCGAGCAGAATGATGCGGACGATGTCGCCCTTGACGCCGGGCTTCTCGGACATTTTGAGTTTCCTCAGTCTATGCGGCTGATGAGCACTTCGACGCGCCGATTGAGGCGCCGTCCGGCTTCATTGGCGTTGTCGGCGATCGGCTCGGACGGGCCGCGGCCGGCCTCCGAGACGCGCGACGGATCTTTGAGCAGCGGCTTCAGCAGCGCTGCGACGGCGCGCGCGCGCTCCTCCGAGAGACGCTGATTGTCGCGGAACGGATTGAGCGGGCTCAAGGGCTGATTGTCGGTGTGGCCGACCACTTTGATCGGCCCCGTCTCGCCGTCGATCGCGCGCGCGATGCGCTCGGCGATCGGCGAGAATTGCGGCAGCACCGCCGCCTTGCCGGATTGGAACAGCACGGCGTCGCCGACCTTGATCTGCACCCATTTGCCATTGCAGGTCACGCTCACGCCGTCGCCCACTTGCTCGCCGATGCGCTTGCATTGCACGGAAGGCTTCGGCGGCGGCTCCACGCGCGGGAGATTGAGCCGCTCCTGCAAGGCGATCTTGGTGGAAGGATGCAGCGTCTCGATCTCCGCGGCGACGGATTCGCCGACGCCGCCGAGCTTTGCGCGCAGGCCGATGAAGACGCCGAAGAGCAGGAGCGCCGCCACAGCCGCAGCGCTCCACACAGGAAGCACAAAGCCTTTGCGGCCGAGCGGCAGCGCCTGGCCCTTCCAGCGCGGCGAGAGATCGAGCACTCGCTTCGGCCGCACGCGGCGCAGCAGCTCATAGAGATTGCGCTGAATATATTGCAGCTGATTGGGACCGCCCTCGGCGGCGCGATATTGGCCCTGAAAGCCGAGCGCGAGGCAGACATGCTGCAATTCCAGCACGTCGAAATTGGCGCCCGGATCGCGTTGCAGCCATTCGAGCTGCTTGAAGAAATTCACGCCGCCGAGCCGCTCGCCGAAAAAGCGCGAGGTCATGCTGTAGCGCGTCCACAAATGGCGATCGTCGGTCGGTATGTTCTGGACGATGTCGTCGGCCGTCGCGCAAATGAGATATTTGGCGACATTGGCCTGCTCCGGCGAGACGCCGGCGCTGCGAATATCCTTGTCGAAAAAGGCGACGGCGGCGGCGACCTGCTCGAGCAGGCTCTCGAGATCGGCGCTGAGCGCGGCGACGCGCAGCCGCCCCAGCAGATGCAGCAGTGGGCCGGCGGCGCGCAATATGGGATTGGGATGCTGCGCGACGAGCGCGTCGAAATCCAAATCCTCGGCGCGCTGCAAGGGCGCGGCCGCCTGCTGCTGTCCGCGGCCCGTCACCCAGGCGTCGGGCGCCGGCGCGCGCGGCGCGCCGGAGGTCTCGAAAGGCGAGGGCGCGAATTGGCCGTAAGGATGCTCGGCCGAGCGCGGTGCGCCGAAATCCTGTTGCGGCGCATAGGCGGGCGCCGTCTGCGGCGTGTAGCCGGGCGTCGGCGCCGGAGGCGGCGGCGCAGCGGGGCGCGGCGGCGGACGGCGCCCGCCGGGATTGGGCTGAAAGACGGTGCGGTCGCCGCCGGAGGAGCCGAAAG
Source organism: Methylosinus sp. C49 (assembly GCF_009936375.1). Classification (GTDB taxonomy): domain Bacteria; phylum Pseudomonadota; class Alphaproteobacteria; order Rhizobiales; family Beijerinckiaceae; genus Methylosinus. The sequence continues at coordinate 604,732 of NZ_AP022332.1, forward strand.
GATTGTCCTTGTCGCTCATCTCTTATCCTCCCGAATGGCCCAGAGCTCGAGCTCGAGGTCCGGCCAATCGCCCGAGAAATGCAAGCCGATCGCGGCGGCGACGCTGAAATCGGGCCACAGCGGGCTCTTCTTGTCGATGTAGAAATACACATGGTCGCCGATGAGACGGATCTGCGGCGGCGGCGAGGGCCGATGCACGATCGGCACGCCGGGCAGATTGTAATGCACGATCTCGTTCATGCGCGTGTCGGGACCGAGCTTCAGCAGATTGGGGAATTGCATCTGTATCTCGCTGAGCGGACGCCGCGACGACACTTCGAGATAGAAGGACGCGTTCTGAAACAGCGAGCGATCCTTGATCGGCGATTTGAAAGCGTTGGGCGCGAGCTGCTGCAGCTCGAGGCGAATGGCGCGATGATCGGCGTCCTTGCTGAGGAAGTCCTGAAGATCGCGCAGCACCGGCTCGAATGTATTCTTCAGATTGTCGTGATCGTAAGGCCGATAGCTCGGCGCGCGGCGATCGGCGGCGCAGAATGTGGCGAGCTCGCCGGCGAGCGAGACGAGGAACACATAGAGCCGCTCTGGATGCAGATGATTGGCCGTATGCTCGAAATGCTGGAGCGCCGGTATTGCGCGATTGAGCGTCTGCAGCAGCAGGTAATCGCGATTCTGCAGGCCGCCGCCGGCGGTGGGATCGGCGGCGTAGCGCGCGATGGATTCGAGCTTGTTCTCGATCCAGCCGATGACGCGATTGAGCCAGCCGACGACGACGTCATGCGCGCGGCAGATCAGCACGGTCGGCGCGAATTCGGGATCGAGCAGCACGGCGCCATTCTCGAGCTTCACGATGCGCGCGACGGGCAGATTATTATAGCCGCGCTTGCGCTCGCTCTCGAGATGCAGCTCCATGCGCGGATGCGCGACCTCTATCTCCTCCTCCACGCGCAGCTCGGATGTGGAGTCGATGAAGGTCTCGGACGCGTGGAAATAGCGGCTCGCGGAAACGCTGTCGCGCCGCGCCACCTCGCGCGTGTTGGGCGAGGCCTCCGGGAAGGCGAGCCAGACGATGCGATTGGCGATCTTGTCGTCGATCGGCAGAGGCTCCGGCAGCTCCTCCTTGCCCTCGAGCTGAAAGGGCGTGCCGTCCTGCATCACGCCCCATGCGGCCTCGAGCCCGAATTTGCCGCGCTGCGCGAGACCATGGTCGATGTCGAGGCGCGAGAAGCCCCACGAGAAGGGCGCGAGATTGCGCGTGCGGGCCGTCGTCGCCCATTCCAGATAGCGGTCGCCCTGCTGGAAGTGGTGCGGGCGCAGGAACAAACCTTCGCTCCACACGACCTTGCTGCGCCAAGACATTTGCTCCCCCTGTGTATTTTATTTTTGGGCGTCGGCCCGGTCGTAGCAGTCGGCGAAATTGCGCATGAAGGCGTCGGCGAGCTTGTCGCCGGAGCGCGGGCTCATCGCCGCCCAGCGCTCGACATAGCGGTCCCACAGCCGCGCCTTGCGCGAGCCGACCAGCGAGGCGATGCCGCTGTCCTTGCCCTGCGCTTTCTCGAGGCTCGCGGGATCGAGACTGTCGCTCAGCATGCGCACCGCCTCCTGCATGGCGGCGTAGGTGCGCAGCTCATGCGCCTTCACATCGACGAAGGCCTGGGCGAAGGCGGGGCCGGCGGAGAGATAGCCCGGACGCGGCGGACCGAGCACGATGCGCAGCGCTTCTTCCGTCGTCGGCGCGAATTTCAGCGGGTTATTGCCCTGCGCCTCGATGATCGTATGGCTGGCGCTGCGCGTCAGCCGTTTGGCCTCGGCGCGGGCGCGCAGCAATTGCCGCGTCTCCTCTGCGATGAGCCGCGTCAACGTTCCGAGCTGCCCCCCGAGCTGCGCCGGCGTCGCGCCGGCGAAGGTCTGCTCCGGCAGGTTCAGCGCTTGCGCGAAGCTCGTCAGAAATTCGGCATAGGCGCCCTCCGTCCCCGGCGCGGCGGCGGGAGGGGGCGGCGACGGAACGGGCGCGGCGGCGATCGGCGCAGGCGCGGGGAGAGGCGCTACAGAAGGCGCCGGAGCTGGCGGGGGCGAGCCCCAATCGACGACGGGCGTGGGCGTCGAGGCGGGCGGCGCCGGCGCGCCCCAAATGTCGTTCGGCGCGGCGACCGGAGCGGGCTGTGGCGGCTCGCCCCAAAAGGCGGCGGGCGCAGGCTCGGCGGAAGGTCGGCGCGGGGTCGGCGCTATCGGCGTCGCCGCATCGGCGACATGGTCGATCCAATCGGTCTGCGGTCCGGGGTCGAGCCGGCGTGGATCGAGCGAGCGCGGATCGATGGGCGGCGGCGCCGGCTCGGAGGAGCTCCAGAAATCGTCATAGGCCGGAACCGGCTGCGTCGATGAGACGGCGGCTGCGTCGAGCGCCGGCGCGTCGCCCTCGACGCGCGCCACCACGACATAATCGCCGATATAGAGACGATCGCCGTCGCGCAGCCGATAGGGCGATTGCACGCGATTGTCGGGGTGATTGACGAAAGTCCCGTTCATCGAGACATCGGTGAGATAATAGCCGCCGTCGCGCGGCGCGATCTCGCAATGGCGGCCGGAGATGAAATGATTCTCGTCCGGCAGGCACCAGTCGAGATGCTGATTGCGGCCGATGTCGATGCTACGGCGACCTTCCGCGACATAGGTCAGCGGGCCGCCGTCCGGCCTTCGGCTGAAATTCTCGATGGTCAATGTCAGGCGCATTCCCCGATGGCTCCCTCAGCGGGCCGCGAGCCCGCGCCTCATAGCGTCACGTCCGATGAAGATCGCCGAGCGCGCAACGCAGCGCCGCCTCAATCCATCCGGTCTCGACGGCCTCACGGCGATCCCCCGCCACGGCGCCGAGCGCGATCAGCACGGCCCCGCGCGCCGCCTGCGCCGCGGCCTGCGGCGGCGGCTCCAGATAAAAGGCGGGATCGGGCGAGACATTGCCGCCCGACCATCCCGCCGCCTGTGCGACCCAGGCCGCAGCGAGCGATTTTCGCGCCTGCGCGGCCTCCTCCAGCGCGCGCCGTCGTCGCGCCTCGCTCGGCTCGCTCACCCATTCCTCCGCCGCCTGCAGGCAGCGCAGCGACACGGCGTCCGCCGGCTCCGTCTGCCGCACGCAGCGCGCCGCCCACCACACCGCCTCGCGCCGCGCCAGAAGATAGGCGCAATAGGACAAGGCTGCGCGACGATCGCCCTCCTTGGCGAGACGGGTGACGAAACCCGCAGAAGGCTCCTCGCAGCTCTCGATTCCGACGTCGACCTCCGCCGTGGGAAAAGCGGCGTAGAGGTCGCGCACGGTGGCGAAGCGGATCTTGCACGACGCGCTCACCCTCTCCCCCTCAGTTCAGATCGATCTTGGCGGCGGACAAAGCGATAGCCGTCGAGCTGATCTCTATCTTGCTCGGCGTCAGCTTGATCGAGCTCGCGCCCGTCTTCAGCGTGATCGTGTCGCCGAGCGATTCGATCGTTATGCTCTTGTCGACCGTCGTCGTGTCCTCGCCGCTATGGATCGTCGTCTTGCGCGAGCCGGACTCCAACGTCAGCTCGTCGCCGCCCTGCTTCAGCGTCGTCTTGCGCGAGGCGCCGCCGCCGGAGAACGCCTCGCCGATCTCGGTCGTCTCGGAATTGCGAATCACGACTTCATGATCCTTCTCGGCGTGCATGCGGATCTTCTCCGAGCTCGCCTTGTCCTCGAACATGAACTCATTGTAGCCGCCATGGCCCTTCGAGGAGTCCGATCTCAATCCCGACTGCGTGTTGTTATCCGGCAGCTTGTAAGGAAATTTATTGCCGCCATTGTAGACGGCGCCGACGACGATCGGCTTGTCGGGGTCGCCCTCCAGAAACTCGACGACCACCTCCATGCCGATGCGCGGAATGAATTGCGCGCCCCAGCCTGGACCCGACCATAGCTGCGCGACGCGCATCCAACAGGAGCGCTTGTCCTCGCGATCCCAATGGAAGCGCACCTTGATCATGCCATGGCCTTCTGGATCGGTGTCGATCTCCTCGCTGTCGGCGTCCTTGTCGCGCGCGACCACCTTCGCCGTCTGCGGCCCATGCACGAGCGGCCGCGGCGTCACCAAGGGCGCGCGAAAGACGCGATCGGCCGGCTGCAGCTCGTAATTGCCGTGATAGGGCTGGCGCCCGTCGAGCCCGCCAGTGGAGCGAAACGCCTCGTCGGCGAAATGATGCGAGCAGCGGACGATGAGATATTGCTTGTTCTCCGCCGTGGTCGGATGGCGCTCGAGCGTGGCGAGGCCGCCTGGAAAGAGATTGGGCGCCTGGCCGGATGCGTAGCGGCGATAGTCGATCGCCTGCTCGGCCTCGAGCCTCGCATCCGCATAGAGGCGCCCGTCGCTCGAATTCTGATATTTGCCGGGATAGTCGTAATATTCGTAGGTCGTCGCGCGCGCGTAGCGCTCGGAGCCCTGCGTCTTGGCCTTGAGATTGGAGCCCGGCTCGCGAAACGCATAATCGCGCAGCTCTATCTTGCCGGTGCGGAAGCGCCGCTCCGACGACCACGAGAACAGCGCCTGCTCCTGCTGCGTGAGGCCGGCCAGCGCATTGGCGAAGACGATGGAGGCGCCGCCCTCTATCGCCTGATGCGAGGAGCGCGAGTCGGACAGCACCAGCTTATGCGCGCCGTCCGCGTGCTCGAAGTAATAATAGATTCCGTGCTGCTCCATGAGCCGCGAGATGAAATCGAAATCGGTCTCGCGATATTGCACGCAATAGTCGAGCTTCGGATAGACGCGCTTGGTCGCGTTCTCGATCGTTATGTTGCGCTCGCCGAGCACGTCGGAGACAATGGCGAGCGCGGACTTGTGATGAAAGATCCGGCAATTGGTCGTGCGCGTCAGCAGCCATAAGGCCGGCCGCAGCACGAAACGATAGACATAGAGATCCTCGAAGGCGCCGATCGCCTGCGCTTCCGCGACGATTCCGTTGAAAAGACGCTTCGGACGATCGAGCAGCGTCAGAGCCACGGTGCAGTCGCGGCCGAGCAGCTGATCGAAATCGACATTGGCGTCGGGACCGACCGTCTCGATGCGAATCTCGAACAGCTCGCTCAATCCTTCCGTCGCGTCGAGCGCCGTGATCGCGAGCTTGTCCTTCCCCAATGGAGTCGACAGGATTGCGATGCGGCCGTCCTGAATCAATATGTCAGACATGGTGCATCCGAAGCTCGAAACGGTCCTGGAAAGCGAAACGGGTAAGCCCTTGACGATACGTAACGGCAAAAATAGTGTCGAGAAGTATTTTTGCGCCGGGGACGACATATTGGGACGCAAGCTTCTTCTCGCTCTCGCATTGTCGACGGTTGCGGCCTGTGCGCCGTCGACTCTCAGCCGCGCCGATGACGCGCCGGCCTATTCCGCATCGGATATCGTTCGACATTTCGCCGCGGAGCCGTCCTTCGGCGCGGCGCGCTCGCTGTGCATCGGCGCAGCGGCGGATTGCCCCGGCGATGCAGAGAAAGCCACGCGGAGCGAGGCCTTCGACCTCGAGGTGACATTCGAGCTCGGCTCCGATCGGCTGACGCCGCGCGCGCGCAAGAATCTCGACCAATTCGCCGAGGCGCTGCGCGATCCGGCGCTCGCCGTGCGACGTTTTCATGTCGACGGCCATACCGATGCGCGCGGCCGCGACGAGACCAATCTGCGGCTGTCGCAACGTCGCGCCGAAGCGGTGCGCAACTATCTGGTTTCGGCGGGGATCGACGCCGCGCGGCTGGATGCGCAGGGCTATGGCCGGACGCGGCCGAAGGCGCGCGATCCGCTCGACCCGGCCAATCGCCGCGTCGAAACCCGCGCGGAGGATTGAGCCGCCATGGCGATCGTCGATCCGGCCTTTCTCTCGTCGCCCGTCTCCGAGGCGGATCCTTGCGGTCCCGACCTCGACGAGAACGGCGACGCCGCCTTCATGAATTTCTTCGCCTTCGCGCCGTTTCAACTTCCCGAGACCTTCTTTAACGACGGCCGGCCCTTCGACCCGACCGACAATGAATTCCGAGAAGCCATAGAATACATACCGGCGATGCTCGCCGATGTGATGAAGCGCACACGCGATCTGCGCCTGATGGTTTTTCTGGCGCGTCTCGCCATACTCAAGCGCAACCTCGACGAGTTCGTCGACACGATCGCAGCCATGGCGACCTTGCTGGAGCGCTATTGGGACGGCGTGCATCCGCGCCCACGTGACGGATCTGTGAAGGCGCGCGCCGATATTCTCGACGAGCTGGACGGCTCCGTCGTGACGATCTCGCTGCAATTCGTCACGCTCCATGCGGATCGGCGCAAGGGCAATATCGCCTTTCGCTCCATTGTGCTCGCCGAGCAGGAGAAGGCGGCCGAAGGCGCAGAGAGCGGCGAGAAGCCGGCGGGCGGCCGCATAGCGGCGATGACGCAGGAGCAGATCGTGCGCGTCCTCGCCGACGCCGGCGAGGAGGCCGTCGCGGCGACGCGCGCCAGCTTCCAGCGGCTCGAGGCGGCGCTGAAAAATATTCGCGCGCGTTTCCGCGAGCATACGAGCGCCGCGGAGACGCCGGAATTCAGCGCGCTGCTGAAGGTCGTCGGCGGCGTGCTGACGTTCTTTTCCTTGGCGTTTCCCGACCCCACAGCGCCGGAGACGGACGAGGGAGAGGACGACGAGGCGGGCGGGGAGGCGCAGCGCGGCGCAATCGCTTGCGCCGCCGACGCGCGCCGCGCGCTCGGTGCGGCGAAGGATTATTTCTGCCTCTTCGAGCCGTCCAATCCGGCCTTGCCGCTGATCGCGCAGGCGATCGCGCTGCAGGGCAAGACATTCATCGAGGTTCTCGCGGCTCTGCTGCCGGACCGCCATTCCTATGCGCAATTTTCGATCGGCGGCGAGAACCCCTTCAAGCTCGCCGTCGCGCCGCTCGGCGACATGACGCCGTCGCGCGCCGAATATTTCGACGAGCGCCAGACGCCGCGCAAGACGCGCCGCCGCGTCGCGCCGCCCGCGCCTTTGCTGATCGAGGCGCCGTCCGTAGAGGAGCCTGCGCCCTTCGAGGAAGGAAGAGCAGAGCCGGAGAGCATAGAGCAAGAGGCGCAGGCGAGCGCGGAGGAGCCGGACGCAGCGATGAGCGACGCCGCGCAGGATGGTCTCGCGGAGACGCGCGAGATCGAGGCGCCGGCTCCGATCGTCGTCGAGCCGGAGCAGGCCGAGCCGCGGCCGGAACCGATCGACTATGCCGAGGATTATGAGATCGACGCTCCGAGCTTCTCGGCGACGACGCGTACGCAGGCCTTGCTGCTGCTGGACGACATCGCGCGCTACTTCCGCATCGCCGAGCCGTCGAGCCCGATTCCTTGCCTCGTCGATCGCGCCCGCGCGCTCGCCGACAAGGACTTCATCGCCGTGCTCGGCGCCGTGCTCGAACGCGAGGAGCGCTGACGGCTGTCGCAAGATCGACATCAGTGTGCGCCATCACACAGCAATTTGAAGCGGCTCGACGAGTATACGGAGGCCGGCGCGAACATGAGCCAGCTCGGCGCGTCCACGGCTTGACAGTTTCGCGATGCTCGGCTTCTCTATCGCGAATTCATAAAGGATAATTGTATATGGCGAAGATGAGTGGGCAGAAATTCATCGCGCGCAATCGCCCTCCGCGAGTTCAAATCGAATATGTCGATCCGACCGCCGACGAGAAGGTCGAGCTTCCCTTCGTGATGGGCGTGCTGGCCGATCTCTCCGGCAACTCGCCCGGTCACGGCAAGGAAGACTTCGACAAGGGAACTGCGGCGAGCCGCAAGTTCGTCGAGTTCGACATGGATAATTTCGACGAGCGCATGAGCTCCGAGCATGGCGTTCGCCCGGGCGTCAGCTTTCACGTCGACAACAAGCTCTCCGAGCAATCGGGCGAGAAGTTGAGCGTGAAGCTCGATTTCAAGAGCATGGCCGATTTCAGCCCCGCCGCCGTCGCCAAGCAGGTGCCGGTGCTCGCCGAGCTGCTCGAGGCGCGGCAGAAGCTCGCCAATCTGCGCGTCTATATGGACGGCAAGGACGCCGCCAACCAGCAATTGCGGGCTCTGCTGAAAGACCCGCAAAAGATGGAAGCGCTGAAGGAATTCCTCTCCGCGACGCAACCCGGCGACAAATGAGCGAGGCGCAAGTGACCACAGAGCTCACACAGACCGAAGCCGCTGTCGCCACGACCGGCGGCGAACTCGACGAATTTCTGCAATCGCTGAAGCAGAGCTTCAAGCCGCCGAAGGACGAATCGGCGGCCAAGGAGCAGAATGCGCGCGTCCAGGACGCGATCTCCATCTTCGTCGATCAGGCGCTGTCCAACACGGACGCCGTCATCAAGGACGATGTGCTCGACACGATCGAGCGGCTGATCGCCTCCATCGACGAGAAGCTGACGGCGCAGCTCAACGAGATCATCCACGCCGAGGAGTTCCAGAAGATCGAGAGCGCCTGGCGCGGGCTGCATCATCTCGTCTACAGCTCGGAGACGGACGCCACGCTGAAGATTCGCGTGCTGAACATCTCCAAGACCGAGCTCTATCAGCATCTGAAGGACTACCCAAAAGCGAAATGGGATCAGAGCGAGCTGTTCAAGAAGGTCTATGAGGAAGAATATGGCCAGCTCGGCGGTCAGCCTTATGGCGCGCTCGTCGGCGACTATTATTTCAGCCATCATCCGACCGATGTGCAGCTGCTGCGCGATCTCAGCAAGATCGCCGCGGCCGCCCATGCGCCCTTCATCGCCGCCGCCGATCCGAGCCTGATGCGCATGGACAGCTGGAACGAGCTGTCCAATCCGCGCGATATCGGCAAAGTGTTCGACACGCCGGAATACGCCGCCTGGAAGAGCCTGCGCGATTCGGAGGACGCCAAATATCTCGGCCTCACCCTGCCGCGCGTGCTGGCGCGCCTGCCCTATGGCGCCGAATCCGAGCCGGTCGAGGAATTCGGCTTCGAGGAGGATACCGACGGCCATAAGGGCGAGAAATACGCCTGGATGAACTCCGCCTATGCGATGGCGGCGAACATCACCCGCGCCTTCAAGGACCATGGCTGGTGCTCGCGCATTCGCGGCGTCGAATCGGGCGGCGAGGTCGAGGATCTGCCGACACATACTTTCCCGACAGACGATGGGGGCGTCGATCTCAAATGCCCGACGGAGATCGCCATCAGCGACCGCCGCGAGGCGGAGCTGGCCAAGGCCGGGCTGATGCCGCTCATCCATCGCAAGAACACCGATCGCGCGGTGTTCATCGGCGCGCAATCGCTGGCGCGTCCGAAGGAATACAACAATGACCCGGACGCCACCGCCTCCAGCAATCTCGCGGCGCGTCTTCCTTACATGTTCGCGGTGTGTCGTTTCGCACATTATTTGAAGGTCATGGTGCGCGATAAGATCGGCTCCACCAAGGAGAAGGAGGAGCTGCAGAGATGGTTGCAGAACTGGATCGTCCAATATGTCGATGGCGACCCGACCAATTCGTCCGACGAGGTGAAGCGCAAGAAGCCTCTCGCCGGCGCGAAGATCACCATCGTCCCGAATGAGGAAAATCCAGGATATTATTCCGCGACATTCGAGTTGCGGCCGCATTATCAGCTGGAAGGCATGAATATCGGAATGCGCCTCGTTTCCCGTCTCCCGATCAAATAGGGGACGGCGAGGAACGCGAAACGCGATTTCATGCATCGATCTTTCGAACGCGATCAAAGGATATAGACAATGGCTACCGATATTTTTCTCAAGTTCACTTCCAAGGTCGAGGGCGAATCCTCCGACAGCAAGCACAAGGGCGAGATCGAGATCTCGAGCTATGGATTCGGCGTGACCAACCAGGGCACGTCCGGTCATGGCGGCGGCGCCGGCGCCGGCAAGGCGGATTTCCAGGATCTGCATTTCACCAAATCCGTCGACAAATCCACGCCGAACCTTCTCAAATTCACCGCCGAGGGCAAGCATTTCGAGGAGGCGCTGATCACCGTCCGCAAGGCCGGCGGCGGTCAGCAGGAATATCTCAAGATCACGCTCAGCGACGTGTTCATCACCTCCTATCACAGCGACGGCCACAGCGGCGCCGTGCCGTCGGAGAGCTTCACGCTCAACTTCACCAAGGTGAAGCTCGAATACAGCCCGCAAAAGGCCGACGGCTCGCTGGAGCCGAGCGTCAGCGGCGGCTACGATGTGAAGGAAAACAAGTCGTTCTGACGATGAATGACGTGTCGGCGGCGCTCGCGCGCCGAGGCCGCCGACCGTAGGTCGCATCGCTCGCCGCTACGCGACGCCGCGCGGGAAAAGCTCAATGACCTCCTCGACGACGACGAGCGTTCGCCCGGCGGATCGGCTCAGCCCCCCTCTCATGCATGTATTTCGCGCCGCGCATCGCGACCGCCGCGAGCACGCGCGGGAGCAGGCGAATCGACAGGCGCTCGTCCGCGACGGCGGAACGCCGGAGGCCGAGCGCAAGACGCGGCCGCAGCGCGCCCCCATCAACGAGCAGGAGCTGAAAGCGGAGGTCGAGCACGACGTCGCCGCGCTGATGAACCACGTCTCGATGGATTCGACGATCGATCTTTCGCCCTTCGCGCGCGTGCGCGGCTCCATCCTCAACTATGGCTTCCCCGATCTCGCCAATCGGACCATGGACGAGCTGGAGGCGCGCGATCTCCATGGCGAGATCATCGCCGTGCTGAAGCAATATGAGCCGCGCCTCATTCCCGGCACGGTGCGCGTCACGCGCGACCGCTCGCCGGAGGCGCTGCAGGAGATTCGCTATATCGTCGACGGCCATCTCCTCTGCCAGCCGCTGAACGTTCCCATCGAGTTCGTCGCAAAATTCGAGGAAACGACGGGCAAGCTCCATATTGCGCGGCGCTGAGCGATGAATCGCGAATTCCTCGATCTCTATAATCGCGAGCTCGATCTCTTCTACGAGCACGCCGCCGAATTCGCGGAAGAATATCCCGAGATCGCCAAGCGTCTCGGCGGCCTCATTCGCGACCGCGCCGATCCAATGGCCGCCGGCCTTCTGGAAGGCGCCGCCTTTCTCGCTGCGCGCGTGCAATTGAAGATCAAGCACGAGTTTCCCGAATTCGCCAATAATCTCCTCGAGCAGCTGGTTCCGCACTATCTCGCGCCGACGCCCTCCGCCATGCTGGTGAAGGCGTTGCCGAAATATGGCGATTCGGCGCTCGCCGATGGTCGCCTGTTTCCGCGCGGCGCGCAGATCGACGCCACCTATCTCGAGGCCGATAAGGAGATCGCCTGCCGCTACACGCTGACGGCGCCGATCCGCCTCTGGCCCTTCTACATAAAATCCGCCGAATATTTTACCAGCGCCGCCGCGCTGCAGCCGCTCAAGATCAATGTGCGCCGCGAGACCGTCGCCGGCATGCGCATCACCCTCGTCGTCGCCGCGACGTCGGACCCCGCCGATGACGCGCGTGAGAAAGCCGCGCCGCCGCAGCCCTGGTCGCTGTTCAGCGATAATAAGGCGACGGAGCTGCCCTTCCATCTCGCCGGCGCCGAGGCGCACGCAAACGCCATCTATGAGCAGATCTTCGGCCATTGCACGGGCGTGTGGTTCCGCTACGTCGACGCGAATAATGACGCCACCGTCATAGAGGCGCCGAAGGACTGTCTCCGCCAGATCGGCATGGATGAGCAGGAATCGCTGCTGCCGCGCGACGATCGCATCTTCCGCGGCTTCGATCTGCTGCATGAGTATTTCATGTTCTCGCGCAAGTTTCTCGGCTTCGAGCTCGCGCTCGATCGCGAGAAGGTGACGTGCCGCCTGCCCTCGCGCGTGATCGACATCGTCTTTGGATTCGACGAGGTCAATAGCGCGCTCGCCGCCAGCGTGCAGAAGGACATGTTCGCGCTCTATGCGGCGCCGGCGGTCAATCTCTTCGAGATGGCGACCGATCGCGTCTCCATCAAAGCCAATCGGCACGAATATCATGTCGTGCCGGACAAGAGCCGCTATCTCGATTATGAGCCGCATCGGCTCATCGACGTCTTCGCGCATTTTCCCGGCAGCGTCGAGAAGCGCCCGGTGCGGCCGCTCTACGCCTCATCGACCGATCTGCGCGAGAAGAATGCGCTGCAATACACCATCCGCCGCGCGCCGCGCCGGCGCACGATCGAGGAGAAGCGTTACGGACCGGCGGGCGATTATTTCGGCACGGATCTCTTCATCTCGCTGAGCGACACGGGCGCGCTGGACGAGAACATCGGCGTCGCGGAGCTGAGCATTCGCGCTCTCTGTTCAAACCGGCATTTGCCCGAGCATTTGCCGATCGGCCAGAACCGCGTCGATTTTCGTCTCACCGACGATGTCGAGCTCGATCTCGTCTGCGTCGCCGGCCCGACGCGGCCGGGCGAGCCGCTCGTGTCCTATCAGCGCCGCCGCGCCGAGACGGCGCATATGGGGACGGTCTCCTGGCGGCTCATCAATATGCTGAGCCTCAATCATCTCGGCCTCACGGAGCGCGAGGCGGGCGACAACGCGCGCGCGCTGCGCGAGATATTGACGACATTCACCGAGCCCAATGACGCCGCTGGCGAGAGGCGCGTGCGCGGCGTGCTGTCGGTGGACAGCCGGCCCGTCGTGCGGCGCATTCGTTGTGGCGGCGGCGTCGGTCCGGCGCGCGGCACGGAAGTGACCGTCACTCTGGACGAGAAGGCATTCGAAGGAACCGGCGCCTTTCTGCTCGGCGCGATTCTCGATCGCTTCTATTGCGAATATGCCGCCTTCAATCATTTCACCCAGCTCGTTCTGCGAACGACCGAGCGTGGCGAGATCATGCGCTGGCCGGCGAGGCTCGGCGCACGGAGGGCGCTTTGAGCTATTTCGAAAAAATGCGGCGCGAGCCCTGGCGCCATGATTTTCTCGACATGATGCGCCGCGTCGAGCGCAGCCTCGGCCAGCGGCTCGAGGGCGACAGCGTGTTCGCGCAGCCGCGTCCGCGCATCGGCGACAGCGCCACGCGCCGCGACGAGGTGGTGCGATTGCGCGACGAGACGTTCGCGCGAGAGGTCGCGATCTCCTTCGGGCAAGAGGCCTGGATGGCTTTTCCAGGCTCGACGCTGCGCGAGATCGCGCCGCGCTGGAACAGGCCGCTCCCGCCCGCCGACGTCATTGCGCGCGCGGAGACGCCGGCCGAGCGCGTGCATATCGTCTCGGCCTTTCTCGGCCTGCTCGGCCCGCAGGGGCCGCTGCCCTATCATCTGACAGAGGAAGCCTTCGCCTATGCGCAGGCCGAGGATTTGTCTTTTATCCATTTCCTCGATCTCTTCAACAATCGCTTCATCCAATTGTTCTTCCGCGCCTGGGCCGATTCGCGTCCCATCGTGCAGGCGGACCGGCCGGAATATGATCGCTTCGGCGCCTATGTGACCTCCATGATCGGCGTCGGCTCGCAGGCCTTCGACACGACGCCGGCGAGGCATTACGGCGCGCGCCGCGAGACGTTCATACCGGAGGGCGTCGGGCTCTATGCGGGCTTGCTCGGCCCACAGGTGAAATCCGCCTCCCGTCTGCGCCAGGCGATTCGCGGCATGCTGCGCGTCGAGACGGAGATCGATGAATTCATCGGCTCCTGGCTGGCGTTCGACGCGCGCGAGCGTTCGCATCTCGGCGGACGCAACAGCACGCTCGGCGTGGATTTCCTCGTCGGCGCCGCGTCCTTCAGCGTGCAGGACAAGATTCGCGTGCGGCTCTACGTCGCCGATATGGCTCAATATCGCAAATTCCTGCCGGTCGGCGACGATTGCGATCGGCTCGTCGATATTTTGTTTTTTTATGTCGGCGACGAGATCGATTGGGATGTCGAGCTCGCCGTGCCGGCGCGCTGCGTCGAGCCGATCCGGCTCACATCCGATTCCGCTGCGGGGCCTGCGGGCGGCGCGCGGCTCGGCTGGACGAGCTGGCTCGTCGACGAAAATGCATCGAAGAAAGATGGCTATCGGGCCGATGCGCGCTTCCAGCCTGCGGAGCGCAAGAGGCATGAGCGCGAAAAAGCCAGACGCGAAGCGGGGGCGATGAAACCATGACCGACATTGGACTCGAGACAGTCACCGGCAAGCTCAATCTCGTCGGATTCGAGACGATCGCCAAAGCGCATCGCCAAGCGAAAAGCCTCGGCAACCGCTATGTCGAGCTCGCCCATTGGCTGCTGCATATGCTGGAGAAGACCGGCTCCGACGTCGATGTGATCGCCGATCATTTCAATCTCGATCGCGCCAAGCTGCTCCTCGATGTGGAGCGGGCGATCGGCGCGCTGACGCCGAGCCAGACGGAGACGCCCTATTATTCCGGCGCGGTGATCGAGGCGCTCGATCGCGGCTGGCATTATTCAACGCTCTTCTTCGCCGAGGCGCAGATTCGCACCGGCCATGTGCTCGTCGGCGTGCTGAAGACGGATCGGCTGCGCGCGGCTCTGCTCGCCGTCTCGCGCGAATTCGCCAAAATCGCCGTCGATGCGCTGCTCGACGAGCATAAGAAGATTCTCGCGCGCTCGGACGAAGAGAATCTGCGCCCCATAGACGGCAGCGGCCTCGCGCCGACGAGCGGCGCCGGCGCGGCAGCGGGAGAGACGCGCGGGCAGACGGCGCTCGATCGCTTCTCGCAGGATCTGACGGCGCGCGCGCGCTCAGGCGAGATGGACCGCATATTGGGCCGCGACGAGGAGATCAGAAAAATCGTCGATGTGCTGATGCGTCGGCGGCAGAATAATCCGATCCTCACCGGCGAGGCCGGCGTCGGCAAGACGGCGGTGGTGGAAGGTTTCGCACAGGCGATCGTCTCCGGCGACGTGCCGCCGCCGCTGCGCGACGTCACTCTGCGCGCGCTCGACGTTGGCCTGTTGCAGGCCGGCGCCTCGATGAAGGGCGAGTTCGAGCAGCGGCTGCGCTCCGTCATCGACGAGGTGCAGAAATCGCCGAAGCCGATCATTCTCTTCATCGACGAGGCGCATACGCTGATCGGCGCCGGCGGCGCGGCCGGCACGGGCGACGCCGCCAATCTGCTGAAGCCGGCGCTCGCGCGCGGAACGCTGCGCACCATCGCGGCGACGACATGGAGCGAATATCGCCAATATTTCGAGAAGGACCCGGCGCTGACGCGGCGCTTCCAGCCGATTCAGATCGACGAGCCGGACGCCGCGCGCGCGGCGGCGATGCTGCGCGGCATTCTCGCGCCGATGGAAAAGCATCATGGCGTGCGCATTTCCGACGCGGCCATCACAGCCGCCGTCGCGCTGTCGCAACGCTACATTCCCGCGCGGCAATTGCCGGACAAGGCGGTGAGCCTGCTCGACACGGCGAGCGCGCGCGTCGCCATCAGCCAATCGACGACGCCCGCCGCAATCGCCGACAAGCGCGTCGAGATCGACCGTCTCGCGCAGGAGAAGGCGGCGCTGCTCGCCGATCGCGATCTCGGCGCCGACACGCGTGCGCGGGTGAATGAGATCGACGATGCGATCGCGGCGGCGAAGGACAGGCTCGGCCTGCTGGAGAGCGCATGGGAACAGGAAAAATCCATCGTCGACGATGTGCGCTCGCTGCGCGAGATTCTGACGCAGACGGAAGACGAAGCCGCGCAGGAGAGCGAGCGCGCGAAGCTGACGGAAAAGCTCGGCGCATTGGCCGCGCTCGACCCCGAGACGCGCGCCATTTATCCGCATGTCGACGAGCAGGCGGTCGCCGCCGTCGTCTCCGATTGGACCGGCATTCCAGTCGGCCGCATGGTGAAAGACGAGATCGAGAACATCCTTCGTCTGCCGGACATTTTGAACACGCGCGTCGTCGGCCAGAGCCATGGCCTCGCGATGATTTCAAAGCGCATCGAGACCAATCGTGCGCGGCTCGACAATCCCAATAAGCCGATCGGCGTCTTCATGCTCTGCGGCCCCTCCGGCGTCGGCAAGACGGAGACGGCGCTGGCGCTCGCCGAGGCCATTTATGGCGGCGAGCAGAATATCATCACCATCAACATGTCGGAGTTTCAGGAGGCGCACACTGTCTCGACGCTGAAAGGCGCGCCTCCCGGCTATGTCGGCTATGGCGAGGGCGGCCGCCTCACCGAGGCGGTGCGGCGCAAGCCCTATAGCGTCGTGCTGCTGGACGAGATCGAGAAGGCGCATCCCGACGTTCACGAGATTTTCTTTCAGGTCTTCGACAAGGGACAGATGGAAGACGGCTCGGGACGGCGCATCGATTTCAAGAACACGCTCATCATCCTCACCTCCAATGTCGGCACCGATCTCATCATGGAGCTCGGCGCCGATCCCGCTTATCACGACGACCCGGAAGCGCTCACCGCCGCGCTGCGGCCGGAGCTGCAACGCGTTTTCCCGCCGGCGCTGCTCGGGCGCATCGTCACCATTCCCTATTTCCCGCTGTCGCCGGAGATGCTGTCCGGCATTGTGCGGCTGCAATTGAACCGCATCGGCAAGCGCATCGAGGAGAATCACAAGGCGGCCTTCGTCTATGACGATGCGGTGGTCGATCACATTGTCGCGCAATGCAATGATCCAGATTCCGGCGGGCGCATCATCGACAACATCATCACCAACACGCTGCTGCCCTCGCTCTCGCGCGAATTCCTGAAGCGCTCGCTGGCGAAAGAGGAACTGCGCGAGGCGCGAGTGTCGGTGAGCGCGGGCGCCTTCGGCTTCGAATGGAGATGAGCTCGGGCCTCCCCCCAAGCGAGCTGTGGCCGCTATTTGTCGCGGCAGCCGAGGTCATGGGCGCTCCACCCGTCCGGCTATCGGCCGACCTTGCTCCGGAAGGGGAGGGCCGCCCGATTGCCCAACGGCCAAGGCCTCGGCTCTTGACGTAGCCCCAAAAATGTCGCAATTGAGCAAAGGTTTAGCAATAGAATAGCAATTTGTGCGGTATCCTCGTCGGGGCGGGCGTTCGTGGTAAAGAATAAAATCAGCGCTGTCGGCGTGATCGCGTGCATCGCTTGCTTCGACGCTTCCGCCGAGCCGGCGCCCGAGCAATCGGAGCTGGAGCGTCTTGCGGCTCATGTCCGCACGCATCCGACCGATTACGAGCAGACCTTCGCCTATATTCGGCTGGCGACGGAACTGCATGACGAGGCCGCGATCGGCGCGCTCGAGCGCTTGCTGATGTACAATCCGGCGCTCGGCCGCGCGCGCAAGGAGCTCGGCTTTCTCTACGCGCGCATCGGCGCCTATCAGAGCGCGCTCTATAATCTGCGCGCGGCGTTGAAATCGGCCGATCTCGATTCCGCGCAGAGAGCGCAGATCGAAGCGCAGCTTCCCGATATCGAAAGACGCACCCAGGCGAGCCGTCTCTCGGGAAATTTGCAGATCGGCGTGCGCACGCAGTCCAACGCCGCCTATCTGCCGTCGAGCGGCCTCTTCGACGTCGGCGGCGTGCAGACGCCGGGCGGCGTCACTGGACGGCAGTCCGACGCCAATACTTTCGAGCAGGCGCAGCTGACGCACGACTATGATTTTCAAAATCAGCGCGGCGACACGCTGGAGACGCGCGGGCTGGCCTATGCGACGCAGCAATTCGCTCTGTCGCAATATAACGTCGCGCTGTTCTCGCTCTCCACGGGGCCGCGCTTCGGCCTATCGGACATCGCGCCGGGCCTTTCGGTGAGGCCCCATGTCTCGGGCTCGGCCTCGCTCGTCGGCAATCTGAATTATCTCAACACGGGCGGCGCCGGCGTCAGCCTGCGTCAGATCTTCGGCGATCGGCTGTCGTTGGAGCCGGGCTTCGAATGGTCGCGGCTCTGGGTCAATTCGGGCTCCGCGTCGGGCGGCGCGCAGACGGTGGCGACGATCGCGAGCGGCGATGTGCTCACCGGCTCGCTCGGCGTCAGCCTGCGCATTTTCGACAATGTGCGTCTCGAGGGACGCGGCGCCTTCTCGCGCGCTGCGGCCTATGTCGCGACGCAGGCCTCCGATCAATTCGACCTGCAGGCGATGTTGCGCCTGGAGGTCGATCCGCCGCTCGCGGAGATGCCGCGGCGATGGACCATCGCGCCTTACGCGCGCTTCACGCAGATCGCCTTCGACATCGCCAATCCCGCGCTCGATCCGTTCCGCGTGCGACGTGACGACGCCTGGACCTATGGCCTCGCGCTGGACGCGCCGATCACGGCGGAATTGGGCGTCTCCGGCCATCTCGAATTTCTGCGCAATGATTCGAACATATCGAGCTTCAAGATGCAGAATGTCTCCTTGACCTTCGGGCCGACCGCGAAATTCTGACGAGGGGGAGGCGATGCGAAATCTGCACGGCGTGGCGCTCCTCGCGTTTTTTGGTGTTTGCGCGACGAATGTCCGCGCGGATGTCGTCGGCAATGTCGGGGCCGTCAATCCCGCGGCGCAAGGAACGCCGCCCGGCGGATCCGCCAAAGGATTGACGCTCGGCTATGGCGTCGTCGATCGCGAACGCATCGACACCAAGACCGATGGCCGCGCGCAGATCGTCTTTCTCGACAAATCGACGCTCGGCGTCGGCGCGAACAGCTCGGTGACGATCGATCGCTTCGTCTATGATTCCGCCGCCGGCGCCGGCAAGCAGAGCCTCTCCATCACCAAGGGCGCGCTGCGCTTCATCGGCGGCGAGGTGAGCCATGGCGTCGGCATGGACATCAAGACGCCCTCGGCGACCATTGCCGTGCGCGGCGGCATGGTGCTGGTGCGCGTCGGCGGCGCCGATTGCCGCGAGATCGCTCGCGCGGGCGGCTGCGACGAGATCATACTGCTGAACGGCGTCGCCACCATCGTCACCGCCAAAGGGCGTCGCATCCGGCTGACGCGTCCGGGCTATGGCGTGGTCATCGGCGCGGGCGGCGAGGAGATGTCCGATCCGGCGCCGGCCGGCGAGGCGTCGATCGAAGGCTTCGACCAGCAATTCGCCAGCCTGCCGGGCCAGACCGGCGGCGCGAGCCTGGGCTCGCTGCCGACGGGCGCGCAGGCGCTCGCGCAACTCGGCTCTCTTCGGGAGCCCGATCGCACGCCTTGGGCCGGGCTCGGGGCGATCGGGGCGCATTGGGGCGGCGCCGGCATAGCGCAGAGCCGCGCGCAAACGAATAATCAGGCCGTCGCGACGCAGACGCACCAGGCTCTCGCCGCCATCGTCGCCGCGCAGCACGCCCAGCACGCCGTCACCGGGGGCGGGACGACCTCCCCCGGCTTGACGATCGATCCCGGCAATCCCGCGAGCGGCGCGGTGGGCGCGCTCTTCGCGGGTGGATTTTGCGTGTGGGGCTGCGTGACGCCGACATTCGTCTCGCAGAGCGTCTCGGGAACGATCACCACCATAACGCTGCAGGCGACTTTTCCCGGCTATGGCTATTTCCTGATCGCCTTGTCGGTGGATGCGGCGAACATAAATTATGTCGTAGGCCAGACCTCGGCGTCCTTCAACGGCGCATTCGGCGCCTCCATCGTCTATCATCCCGAGAGCGGCGCCGCAGCGCAGACCAATACCTATAATTTTGTGATCAATGAGCTGCTGAGCTGGTCCGGCGCGGTCTCGGTCAATGGGGCGCCGACCTCATTCACCGTCAGCGGCAGCGACACGCTGAATTTCGTGAATGCGGCCGGCATCGTCCTCGAGCCGGCGCCGACATCGGCCAATGCATTCTTCAGCCTGCCGAACGGCTTCACGCAGACCTTCGAATTCTCCTATCCGTGACCGGCCGGCCGCCTTCGACGGTCGAGCCGCCCGCGCGCGAGTGATTCGGGGACGATCGAACGGCGCGCGAATCGCGGAGCGCGCATGCACGCTCCGGCCGAAGCCTATGCCAATTCGCCGCAGAGGTAGATTTGCGAGCAGCGATGAGCGCCCGCATCGAGCGCCGGCGCTTTGTCGTCCTGACTTTTTGAAAAAAAATGGCGCGCCCGAAGAGATTCGAACTCCTGACCCCCAGATTCGTAGTCTGGTGCTCTATCCAGCTGAGCTACGGGCGCCTTACGGTCCGTTCCGCGTCGTGAAGATGCGTCGAACCGGTGGAGAGGTCGTTTAGCGGCTACGAGGCCGCTTGGCAATAGGAAGATATTTCCCCCGCCAAGACGCTTGCGCTGCCCTACGGCTGCGATAATTACCGACGATCCTGATGCCGACGCTCCTTGAATGTAATAAAATAGGATTGATGATGGACGAGTTCGGGTCGAATGGCGCGCAGATCGCCTATATCGATTTTCCGCCGCTGACGGAGGATCGTGGGGAGCCGATCGTTCTCATTCACGGCTTTGCCTCGACGCATGCTGTGAACTGGCTTTTTCCCCAATGGGTCAAGACTTTGACCGAGGATGGTCGGCGCGTCATCGTGCTGGACAATCGTGGCCACGGCCGCTCGGAGAAGATTTACGATCCCGCCGCCTATGATCTCGCGCTGATGGCCGGGGACGTCGCCCATCTGCTCGCGAGCCTCGGCGTCGCCCGCGCCGATGTGATGGGCTATTCCATGGGCGCGCGAATCGCCGTCACGCTGGCGCTGAATCATCCCGAGGTCGTCCGCTCCCTCGTGCTCGGCGGCATCGGCGCCAATCTCGTGACCACCGGCCTGCCGCGCGGCCTGGCCGAGGCCATGGAGGCCGAGCGCATCGAGGATATCGACGATCCGCTGCTGAAGATGTTCCGCGGCTTCGCCGAGGCCACGCGCGCCGATCTGCTGTCGCTCGCCGCCTGCGCGCGCGGACCGAATCAGATCGTCGACCGCGCCCGGCTCGCCGCGATAAAGGTCCCCGTGCTGATCTGCGTCGGCACGCGCGATGAGGTGGCCGGCGATCCGCATCCGCTCGAGCCCTTGTTCCCGGACGCCCATATCGTCGACATTCCCGGCCGCGACCACAATCGCGCCGTCGGCGATCGCGTCTTCAAGCAGGCGGTGCTCGATTTCCTCGCGCAGCGGGAATAGGCCGCGGAGCGACGCCATGACCGACAGCGCCCACGCCCGGCTCGTCGCCCTTTCCGGCGTCGATCCGCTTTTCGCCCGCCTCTCGGCGGAGGCCGAGGCCGCCGCGGGCCGCGAGCCCAATATGGCGGCCTTTCTCTATGCGGCGGTTCTGGCGCAGGACAGCCTAGAGGCGGTGATCGCGCATCGAATCGCGCAGCGCCTCGCGGCGCCGGAGCTGCCGGCGACGGTCATAGAGCGGCTCTGCCACGAGCAGATGGCGCGTGATTCGGCGCTGGGCGCGACGTTGCGGGCCGATCTGATGGCCGTTTTCGACCGTGATCCCGCCTGCACGCGGCTGCTCGAGGCGGCGCTCTATTTCAAGGGCTTCCACGCCATCCAGACCTATCGGCTGGCGCATGGGCTGTGGCGCTCCGGCCGCAGCGATCTCGCGCTCTGGCTCCAGAGCCTCGCCTCGGCGCGTTTCCAGACCGACATCCATCCGCAGGCGCGAATCGGCGCCGGCTTCTTTCTCGATCACGCAACCGGCGTGGTGATCGGCGCCACCAGCGTCATAGAGCATGACGTCTCCATGCTGCATGGGGTGACGCTGGGCGGCTCCGGCACGGCCGGCGGCGCGCGTCATCCCAAGGTGCGCCATGGCGTGCTGATCGGGGCGGGGGCCAAGCTGCTCGGCGACATAGAGATCGGCGAGCGCGCCCGCGTGGCGGCGGGCTCGGTGGTGCTGGAGTCGGTGCCGGCGCATAAGACGGTCGCCGGCGTGCCGGCGCGGGTCATCGGCGATGTGGGCGCTGCCGAGCCGGCGCTGACGATGGATCAGATCATCGACGAGTCGCACGATCCGGGGTTGTAGAAGAGCCGACTTCCTCAACCGGGTCTCGCGGCTCACCCCCCGAATCGATTGCTCTTCGGGAACCCCCGCGGCGGCAGGCGGCCCGCCTCCGCCCTATGGGCGATCCATTCGCTCAGCTCGCGCTTGTCCACGGTGAAGGTGCGGCCAGACGAATCGACCCAGGTCAGCCCGCCCGCCAGCGCGAAGACCTTGGCGTCGGCGACGCCGCCATCCTTGTAGCGTTGCAGCCGCACGCCCTTGCCGCGCGCCATTTGCGGCGCCTCGGCGAGCGGGAACACCAGAAGCTTGCGATTCTCGCCGATGATGGCGACATGATCGCCCTCCGCCGGCGTCACGATCTTCAGCTTCGTCGTCTCCTCGACATTGAAGACGGCGCGGCCCTTGCGCGTCGTCGCGACGAGATCGTTCTGCGAGACGATAAAGCCGCGGCCGTCGTCGGCGACGAGCAGCAGCAGCGCGTCCGGCGTCTGCGGCAGAACCTTCACGATCGCCGCATCCTCGTCGATATCGGCCATCAGCCTTATCGGCTCGCCATAGCCGCGCCCGCCGGGCAGCTTGGCGGCGTCCAGCGTGTAGGCCTTGCCATTCGAGGTGAGCGCCAGAACCTTGGACGTCGTCTGCGCGAAGAAGGAGGTCTCCAGCGCATCGTCGCCCTTGAACTGCAGCTGCGTCAGATCGGCCACATGGCCTTTCAGCGCGCGTATCCAGCCCTTTTGCGTCACGACGATGGTGATCGGCTCGCGCTCGATCAGCGCCTCGGCGAGATCGATGTCGGTCGCCTCCGGCGCATCCTCGAAAGTGGTGCGGCGCTTGGCGAGCTTGGCGTCGGCGAGAATCGTCTTCTTCAGCTCGCGAATCTGCGTGGTGATCGTCTTCCACTGCTTGCCCTCGTCGGCGAGCAGCGATTCGACCTCCGTCTTCTCCTCGAGCAGCTTCGCATGCTCCTTGCGAAGCTCCATCTCTTCCAGCTTGCGCAAGGCGCGCAGGCGCGTGTCGAGAATATAATCGACCTGCACGTCGGTCAGCTCGAAAGCCGCCTTCAACGCCTGCTTGGGCTCGTCCTCCTCGCGGATGATGCGAATCACCTCGTCGAGATTGAGGAAGACGATGATCATGCCCTCGAGCACCTCGAGGCGGCGGACGATCTCCGCCAAACGATGACGCGAGCGGCGCTCCAGCACCTCGCGGCGATGGTCGAGCCATTGGCGCAGAGCCTCGTCCAGCGAGACGACGCGCGGCACGGCGCCGTCGACGAGCACATTCATATTGACCGGGAAACGCACCTCCAGCTCGGAGAGCTTGAACAAGGTCTCCATCATCAGCGCCGGATCGACCGCGCGCGTGCGCGGCTCGATGACGACGCGCACATCCTCGGCCGATTCGTCGCGCACATCGCCGGCGAGCGGCGCCTTCTTCTCGACGACCAGCTCGGCGAGCTTCTCGATGAGGCGCGACTTCTGCACGCCATAGGGAATCTCGGTGACGACCGCGACCCATTGCCCGCGCGCGGTCTCCTCCTTGTGCCAGCGCGCGCGCAGGCGGAAGGAGCCGCGGCCGGTGCGATAGGTCTCGACGATCTGCGGGCGCGGATCGACGACAATGCCGCCGGTCGGAAAATCCGGCCCTTGCACGAAGGTGAGCAATTGCTCCGCCGTGGCGCTGCGATGCGAGATCAGATAGAGCGCCGCGTCGCACAGCTCATTGAGATTATGCGGCGGAATGGAGGTCGCCATGCCGACGGCGATGCCTTGCGCGCCATTGGCGAGAAGATTGGGGAAGGCCGCCGGCAGCACCACCGGCTCCTGCTCTTCGCCCGAATAATTGGGGCGAAAGTCGATCGCGTCCTCGTTGATGCCCTCGAGCAGCAGACGCGCGACCGCGGTCATGCGCGCTTCCGTGTAGCGATAGGCGGCGGCGGCGTCGCCATCGACATTGCCGAAATTGCCTTGCCCGTCGACGAGCGGATAGCGCGAGGAGAAATCCTGCGCGAGGCGCACCAGCGCGTCGTAGATCGCCTGATCGCCATGCGGATGGAAGGAGCCCATCACATCGCCGACGATCTTCGCGCATTTCTTGAACGGCGTGTTCGGGTCCAGCCGCAGCATCTGCATTCCGTAGAGAATGCGGCGATGCACCGGCTTCAAGCCGTCGCGCGCATCCGGCAGCGCGCGTCCGGTGATCGTCGAGAGCGCATAGGTGAGGTATCGCTCCTCGAGCGCCGTGCGCAATTCCACCGGCAGCGCATCTCCGCCGCCGTCTTCCGTCGTCGTCGTTCCGCTTTTCGCCATATCGCCGACTCCCGCCCTTTCGGCGTTTACTGCGCGCGCTTATATCCCGTCGCGACTCTGGCGTGAACCATTGCCGTCGCTGCGTGCTTCCACTAAGACAGCGCAGCTTTCGGCGTCCTGTCGCAGCGCCGTCTTTTCGAGCCGCATCTCATGAAGAAGCCTCTCCTGTTCGCGTTTTTCGTCGCCGCCGCCCTCGCGGGGGCCAGCGCCCGCTCCATGGCGCTGGAAGCCTCGCTGCTCGATTGGCTGCCCTTCCTGCATGAGGATTCGGCGGAGAAGAAAGAGGCGCGTCGCGGCTCGGCGCAGGCGCTGTGCAAGGAGGTGGAAGTGCCCATCGACGAAGGCTATGGCGTCAGCCGTCATGAGCGCCGGGTGGTGTGCGAGCACGAGTGAGCGTGGCGGGCCCGCGCGCCGCTGCGGCCGCGACATAGAGCCCGCGCGCCTGCGGCGTCGTGAGCCCGCGCGGGCCGAAGACGTCGCGCTGCAGAAAATGTCCGGTGAGGCGAAAGGCCGCCGCCACCTCCCCCGCATCGGCCGGCGCAGGCGCCGGCATTCGGAGAAACTCGGGATAGGGCAGCAGACGATCGCGCCAGGGCGCTCCGGCCGCGCGAGCGACGGCGCGGCCCGTCTTTGGCGACACGAAGGCGAGATCGGCCGTCTCCCCCGTCAAGGCGCAGCGCTCGAGATCGAGGCCGAAGCCCAGCGCCGCCAGCAGCGCCAGCTCGAAGCGCGCCATCAGCGCCGGGGCGAGATCGAGCGAATCGAGCCGATCGGCGATGACCTCGGCCATATCGAACAATTCGCCATGCGGATCGCGCTCCGGCAGCAGCCGCAGCAGCGCGCAGAGATGGCCGACTCCATGCAGAGCGAAGGCGCGGTCGATGAGCCGCGCCGCCCGCGAGCGCAGAGGCTCGACGGCGAAAGCGCCGAGATGCTGCTCGAGCCGCGCCCGCCAGGCGACCTCGACGCTATTGCCCGGCTGCAGCACGGAGCGCAGCGCGCGGCCGGCGCCGCCGCGCACCATGCCGGCGTGACGGCCATGCGCGCGCGTCATCAGCTCCAATATGACCGCGGACTCGCCGTGGCGCTTGACGCCGATGACGAGCCCTTCGTCCCGCCAATCCATCTATCCTGTCACAGCTCGGAGAGCTTCACGTCCGGCGTGTATTTGAAATCATAGACGTCCTTGGTGATCGCCTGGCCGCAGATCACCTTGCCTTTCGTGGCGTCGAAGGTCAGCGTCGGCGAGCCGTAGAGCGACCAGCCGAGGCTCAGCGCCTCGGTGACGCGCTTGCAGAACTCCACATCGTCTGGACCGGTCAGATAGCGATAGACGGTCGATCTCTTGCCTAGAGTTGCGGACATTGTGACCTCTCGGGAATGGCCGGCGGGCGATTCGCCCGGGCGCTCGCGCCGTCATCCTCGTGCCGGCGGCCTCGCGCAAGAATTTTCTCTAGCGCCGTCCGGAATTGAAAAGCCGCAGCACGAACCAGATCGGCACCACGATGACCGCGCCGGTGATCACATAGCCGATGACCGTATGCACTGCGCCGAAGCCGAGCGAGGAAATGCGGTCGAAGAAGCGCCGTGCGCCATGGACGAGATCCATGGGCTCGATCTCCAGCCACATCAGCAGCGCGCCGACGACCAGCGAGACGAACAGCAGCTTGACGAGCACTTGCAGCGGCGAGCCGCCGAGAAAATCATGGAGTCGACTATTGGAGGCCATGCGTCCTTCGCTCTCGATTGCGGCGTGATCGACGCGAAACGATCACGCGAAATTCTATCAGAGGCTGTCGCCCTTGGGAGCCTCCTCGCGGAAGAGCTGCATCATGCGCCGCAGGAATCGCTCGGTAAAGGAGAGCGCGCGCTCGAATTCTTCCTCTCCGGGCAGGCCCTTGCGAGGGGCTGTCGCCTCCGGCGCGGCGCCGGGGAGCTTGGCGCGCAATTGCGCGTTCTCGCGGGCGAGGCGGTCGATCTCCTCCTGCAGCGCGGCGCGCTCCTCCGCGGCGACGCGGCAGACGGAGAGCCCGCCCTCCACCGTGCAGAAGGAGACCGCGCCGGTCTGCTTGTCGAGCCGCAGCATTCCGCCTTCCGTCGGGCTCATGGCGAAGCGGCCGGCCTCGCTCTGGGAAGGCTCTGCGGCGGAGGCTTCGGCCCGCGCGGGGGCGGCGGCGAGAAGGGCGAGACAGACGAGGGAAAAGACGCGCATCGGCTCCGACCAGTTTCAACAGGCCGCCCCTCGAGGCCCCGCTCCGATGTGGCGAGAGGGGCGGCGCGCGTCAATAGGCGGGGCCGCCCGCATTCAATCCTTGGGGCCGAGGAGCAGCACGCGCAGCAGGCCGGTCGGCCGGAAATCGGCGGCGCGCATCTCGAAGGCGGTGGGCGAGATTTTCTTCAGATCGGCGAGGCAGAAGCTCACGAGGCGGGTCGGCTTGCCCTTGTCCACGACGAGGCGGAATTGCCGAACCGGCGCGGCCGGCGCGCCGGCGCCGAGATCGAAGGCGATGTGGCGCTCCTGCAGCTCGGCGACATTGGCCTCGGGGAATATCCGCACCACGGGCTGCGGCTTTTTCGGCGTATCCGCGGCCAGGGCCTCCTCCGGCGGAAGCGCGGCGGCTTCCTGCGCCGCCGAGCGCCGCGCCGCTGCGGCGGAGACCATTTTGTCGACGCCCGCGAGAAAGGCGCGATCGAGGCAATAATCGGCGCGGCGGCGCTCCACCTCCGCCGCCAGCTCCTTGGAGGAGCGCAAGGGCTCGCGCAGCACGCTGTCGCGCGCGACGCCGACGCTCGAGCGAAAGCGAAAATCGAGCAGCGCGCCCTGTCCGGGCGCGAGATCGAGCGTGCGCGTCGCCGCGCCGCGCACCGACCAGCGCGGCGCGTAGATCGGATTTCCCGCCTGATCGACGCCATTCTCGGCGATGAGCCGGTCCTTGACGAGCCGCGCGCGGGCGTCCGCCGTCAGAGCGGCGAGCTTGTCGTGAAAAAAGCCGATGGGAACCAGCGGCAGGCCGCTGCGCCGCAGCGCGGCGGTCACATCCTTGCCGTCGACGAAGGCGCTCTGCGTGACGGCGAGAGGCGCCGGCTTTTGATCGACGGTCGCGGCGAGGCCGATGTAATTGACCGGGTCGGCGCCGGGAATCGACCAGGCTGCGTCTGGATCGGAAAAATCGATCTCGGGAAGAGGGAAGGTCACATTGGTCCGCGCCGGCGCCGCCGTGGGATTGACGATGCGATATTTCAGCGAGCTGTTCTGCGCGCCGAGCGTCAGCTCCATCTGCTCGACGACGAGTCCCGCCGCCTCGAGCCCGGCGAGCTCCGGGCCGCGATGGACCAGCTCTTGAAGAGTCTCTTCCGCCCGCGCGCCCCATAGGCCGAGCGCCAGAATCGCCGCCGCCAATCCGGCGCCCCGGGGGAAGAGAAGACTCATCGAAAGCCGCCTTTCACTTTAGAAAATGCGCGCGAGAATATCGTTTCCGGCGCGAAAGCGATATGGGCGGGCGCACAGTGCGATTGACGGCGATGGCCTATCGAATAGGCTGATATGCATTGCTCGAGATCGTAGAGGGAGCGGATCATGGGACGGCCGGCTGCGCGCGTGAGCGACCCTGTGGCCCATCCTCTGCCGCCGGTGCTGACGCCGGGCCCCGGCAGCTTCAACGTGTTCATCGGACAATTGCCGGCATGGCGCGGCGTCGGCGGCGCGGCCGCCGCGGCGATACAATCCGCGAAGGCCACTTCCGACGCGACGATCCAGGCCGCCGAGGCGGCGACGCTGGCCGCCGCCGGCACGCCGGGCGCGCCCGCCGCTCTGGCGGCCGAGCAGGCGACCAAGGCGGCGGCGGCCGCCAGCATGGGATCGATGATCAGCGGCGCCGCCAGCGGCGCGGATATTCATATGTGTGCGACGCCGCTGCCGATCCCGCCGCATGGGCCGGGCGTGGTGGTGGACGGCTCCACCAGCGTCTTCATCAACGGCCTGCCCGCCTGCCGGCAGGGCGACACCATCGTCGAGGCGGTCGGCCCGCCGAACAAGATCGTCATGGGCCTGCCGACCGTGCGGATCGGCGGGTAGCGCGCGTCAGGCCGTCGCGCTCTCTTCCTCGATCTTGGCTTCCAGCAGCCGCTCCGGCCGCGTCAAAAACGCCGCCGGAATATCGGCATGGGCGTCCTCGGTCGGGCCGCGGACGGGCTCGGGCGGCGTCGCCCAGACGAAAGCGTCCAGCTTGCCGGTGACGGGAGAGGCCGGCGCCCAGCGACGCGAGATGACGCCATCGGCGATCCAGGCGGGATCGCGCGGCGCGCGCGAGCCGCGGGCCAGCCATTCGCGCACCGGCCCGCTGGGGCCGTTCTCGGCGTCCTCGAGCTCGGCCATCAGCAGGCAGACCTGGGCGGTCGGCGTCTTGCCCTCGGCGACCAGCGGAGCCAGCGCCTTGCGCGCGGCGCCGAAATCGCGCGCCGCCAGCGCCGCGCGGGCGACGAGGATTCCCGCCTCCGCCGAATGAGAGGCGGATGCGGCGAATTTCTTCACCCGCGTCAGACGCTCGGCGTTGGACTCGCTCGGCGCGGTCTCGAGGAAGGCCTCGGCGATATCGGGATGCGGATGCTCAGAATAGGCTTTCTCGAGCAGCTTCAGCGCCTTGGCGCTGTCGCCATGGCGGGCGAGCAGGCGGCCGATCAGCGCGATCGCCGGAACCAGATCGGGCGCGCGCTTCACCGCCTGGCGGGCGAGATGCAGCGCCTCGCTCGGATGCTCGGCCTGCTTCTCCAGCGCCAGAGCGGTCTCCACCACGGCGCGCAGGCGCTGGGCGGTCGGCAGATCGATGGCCTTGGCCTTCAGATTGGCCTCGACGGCGATGCGCGCCTCTTCCCAATTGGCTTGGGCGCCGTGATGCTCGAGCAGCGCATGGCCGGCCCAGGGCAGCGGCGCGAGCTGATGCGCCTGATCGGCGAAATGATGCGCCGCCTCGTCGTCCTTGCGGCGCTTGGCCTCTATGTGCAGGCCGCGCAGGCCGAGAAGGCGCGTCTCCGAGAGCTGCGTCATCTCGTGAAAGGCGGTCTCGGCGCCGACGCGGTCGCCCTCGAGCTGGGCGACCTGGGCGCGCAGCAGATAGGTGAGCGGCTCCTTGTCGAGATTTTTCACCGCCTCCTTGGCGGCGCGCTTGGCCTCGGCGACATGGCCGGCGCCGGCCGCCACAATGCCGCGCGAGAGGGCCTGAAAGCCCCGCTCGCGGCGCTTGGCGCGGGAGCTCTGCTTCAAGCGCGCGGGCGCCTGGAAGAAATAGGCGATGATCGCCCAGGCGATGAGGATCGCCGCGATCGTCGCGAGCAGCGCCGCCGCGCCGACGACCAGCGTCGTCTCTATGTGATAGCCGCCCCAGTCGAGCGTGATCGAACCGGGCTGCTCGATGAGCCAGTGGAGGCCGATGGACAGAGCGGCCAGCGCCGCAATGAAGAAGAGCAGCAGAATCATGGGTCGTCGATCCTCGCCTCGGCTCTAAGCGCGCCTGCTTAGATTTTTTTGTTTCAGCAGGATATTGTCTGGCCCTGCTCAGTTCTTTGGTTTTGCGAGCGCATCCAGCGCGCCCGCGAGAATAGAGGCCGCGGCCTTTTCGGCCTCCACGCGCTGACGGGCTTGCGTCTCCCACTCGCGCGCGACGGCCTGGGCGGCGTCGGGAAATTCGGCGAAAGCGGCCAGCGCCGTCTCGATCTCGCCGCGGTCGAGCGCGGCTTCCAGCTTGTCGGCGATGTCGCCGATCGTGGCTTTTTCTTTCTCCACCGGGCTGCGCACCTTCACCAGTCTGGAGGCGCCGTGCAGCAGCCGGTCGGCCAGGGGGGCGTCCGGCTTCAGCTCGGCGGAGGCCTCGAGCTTGCGCACCAGCGGATGGAAGGAGGCGCGCAGCGCGCGCGCATCGGGAGCGCCTTTCTCGGCCACAGGCGCGAGCGCGGCCAGCGCCTGCGAATCGGCGCCCTGGGCCGAGAGAATGGCGTATTCGGACGGGAAGGGGGCGCCCCGGTCCAGCGACCGCTGCAGCGAATGCGCCACCACGGCGACGGTGGCCGGATTGGGGCCTTTCTCCTCCGGCGCGGCGGCCACGGGCGCGGGCGGCGGCGGGGCCGGCTCCACCTCGCGCGGAGCGCGGGTCTCATCCTTGGCCGCGTCCAGCTTGTCGCGCAGCCCCTTCACCTCATCGGAGAGCCAGTCGATCCGGCCCTCGAGGCCGCTGACATTATCCTCGACGTCCTGCACCTTCTGGTCCGGGACTTTCGCCTCCACGCGGGGGGCGGCGGCGGGCTCTGCGCTGCGGGCCTGCTCCGCCAGCGCCAGGGCCTCGCGCGCGATTTGCTCCAGCTCGTTGAGACGGCGCGTCAGCGCCTCGATTTGGGCGTTGGAAACCGGATCGGCCTCCGCCGCCGCCGGCTTGGTCGGCGCAGGAGGAGGAGCCACGACGACAGGCGCCGCCGGCGCCGTAGGGGCCGGGACGGGCGCGGGGGGAGCCGAGGGCGTCGCGGGCGCGTTCCAGGTGATATGATCGCCGCCGGAGCGCGGCGGAACGGCGGGTTCTGCCGGCTTCGTCTCCACGGGCGTCGATTTTTGGAGGGGCTCGGCGAGCTTGGCCGCGCCGGGCTTGGCGGCCGGCTTCTCGGGCGCCGCCGGCTTGCCGGTCGCTTTCACGATCGTCTCGCGCAGCGTTACGATCAGCTTTTCCGGTCGGGCGAAAGTCTCGTCCACGACAGTGGCGAAGGCCGCGAGCTTCTCATTCTTGTCGCGGAAACGATAGGCGGCGATCGATCCCGCGGTCGCCAGCAGGCCGAGCGTCGCCGCCAGCAGCGTGAAGCGATGCCAATTCTTGCGGCGCGGCTTTCGCTCCGGCGCGGCCTCCCTCGCGGGCGCCGAAATTGCTTCGCTCACCATGCGCTCGGCCTCGGCCGGATGGTCGACGCTCGTCGACGTCCAAGCGTCGTTCGCCGATGATTCGCCGGCCGCGTGGCTATCCGCTGCGGGGTCTTTGTCGTGCTGCGCCATGTGCTAGGGGCTCCTCGCCGCAGCCCCTTATAGACGAGGCGGACATTCCGCGAAACATCCGCCGCTGCGTTCGAGCCGCGCCGCGCCGGGAATTTCCGGCTCGGGCGGCGGCGCCGCTCATCCCTGGCGGGCGAGCAGCGCCTTGATCTGTTCGACCAGCTCGCTCTCCGGGGCGGAGAATTGCGCGGGCCGGGCCGATTTCCATTCCTCATTGGTGGAGATGGCCGCGCTCGCTCGCGCCCCCTCTATGAGATCCTTGATCTGCACCTCGCCCTTGGCGCGCTCGTCCGAACCTTGGATCACCACTGCCGGGCTGTTGCGCTTATCGGCATATTTCATCTGCGCCTTCATGCCGGAGGAGCCGAGATAGAGCTCCGCCGAAACGCCGGCGTTGCGCAGGGCGGCGACCATGCGCTGATAATCGGCGATATGGTCGCGGTCGAGCGCCAGCACGACGACCGGGCCGAGCCGCGTCGTCGCCGAAACCACCGGGCTGCCGACCAGCTTCAGCGCCGCATAGAGGCGCGAGACGCCGATCGAGAAGCCCGTGGCCGGCGTGTTGTCCGAGCGGAAGCGGCCGATGAGCCCGTCATAGCGTCCGCCGCCGCCGACCGAGCCGAAGCGCACCGGATGGCCCTTCTCGTCCTTGGTCTCGAAGGTGAGATCGGCCTCGAACACCGGCCCCGTGTAATATTCGAGCCCGCGCACGATGGAGGGATCGATGCGGATGCGCTCCGGGCCGAAGCCGGCGTCACGGACGAGATCCTCGATCTCCAGCAATTCCTCGGCGCCTTCCGCGCCGACATTGCTGCGGCCGAGCAGCTCGAACAGGCCGAAGCGCGGTTCGCCGTCCTTATATTGCCCGCCGAGCGTGAAGGAGAGGATCGTCGCCACCGCATCGTCGGCGAGGCCGGCGCCTTTGGTGAAGTCGCCGCTCTCGTCCTTGCGGCCCGGGCCGAGCAGCAGGCGCACGCCCTCGGGGCCGAGCCGGTCCATCTTGTCGATGGCGCGTAGCACGGTGAGGCGGCGGCCGGCGTTCTCGTCGCCCTCCAGGCCGATGGCCTTCATCACCCCGTCCAGCACCTTGCGGCTGTTGATCTTGATGACATAGTCGCCGCGCGGAATGCCGAGCTTCTCCAGCGTGTCGGCGGCCATCATGCAGATTTCGGCGTCGGCGGCCGGCGAGGCCGCGCCCACCGTATCGGCGTCGAATTGCATGAATTGGCGGAAGCGCCCCGGCCCCGGCTTTTCGTTTCGATAGACATTACCGAAGCGATAGCTGCGGAAGGGCTTTGGAAGCCGGTCGAAATTCTGCGCGACATAGCGGGCCAGCGGCGCGGTGAGGTCATAGCGCAGCGACAGCCATTGCTCGTCGTCGTCCTGGAAGGAGAAGACGCCCTCATTGGGGCGGTCCTGGTCCGGCAGGAATTTGCCGAGCGCGTCGGTATATTCGATCGCCGGGGTCTCCAGCGCCTCGAAGCCGTAGAGCTCATAGACGGAGCGAATCACGTCGATCATGCGGCCGGTGGCGGCCAGCTCTGCGGCGTCGCGGTCGGCGAGGCCGCGCGGGGAGCGGGCCTCAATCTTGGATTTCTTCTGGTCTGACATTGGGTGCGCCTTTTCGGCGCTCTTCCTAGCATTTTTGCGCGGCGAGGAAAGCCGGGGCTTCGCCCGGCGGCCAGAACAGCAGATGGCTGCGGCAGCGGGGACAGTCCGAGCTGCCGAATCCCTCGAGCGGAACCGGCAGCGCCGAGAGCGCCGCGACGAGGTCGCATTCCCCCTTCGCCTCGGTGATCCAGGCGCCGAGCGATTCGCCGGCCTCGGTCAGCTGATCGATATGCCAGCGGCGCCGCTTGCCCTGCCGCATATGCCGGCCGAGCCGCGCGCGCAGCCCGCCTGGCCCTTTGGCCGAGCCGCAATAGAGATAGAGCCCCGGCGCGAGCGTCGCCGCGCAGCGTCCGGCGCTGGCCTCGAGCGGGCGCGATAGCGCGATGAGCAGCGCATAGGCGCCGGGCGCGGGCGGCGCCTCTGATGCAGCGTGGATGAAAGCGAGCGCGGAAAACGATTGGTCGGGGGCCGCCGGGCGCTCAGCGCGCGCCGAGCGGCGCATCGAGGCGGAAGCGGTTTCTGACGCCATATTGCAGGCCGAGCTTTCGTCCGGGAATCGAGACGCGCATTTCCGGCGGAATGAGGAGGTCGAGCGCCTTCTGGTCGAAACGCGCCGGCAGGCGAGCCTCGCGCGCCAGCGCCTCCACCGTGTCGAAGCGCAGCGTCGCCGCCCGGTAGAAGCCGTTGACATAGCGCATTCTGATCTCGCCGATCAAATCAAAGGCGCGCCGCATCGGCTCCGGGACTTTGGCGCGATCTTGTCCATAGGCGAGCAGCAGGCCCGGCCGGGCGAGGTAGAAAATTCCGAGCGCGGTCGCCTTTTCGCAGCGCTTCTGGCGCATGATCCAGAACAAGGGCGCGTCGCCGAGCGCGCGATTATGGCCGAGAATCATTCTGTGCCAGTCGTCGCTGGAGGCGAGCGGCAGCCAATCGGCGATGAATTGCGCATATTCGCCGTCGCCCGGCTCGGGACTCGCGGCGCGCTCCTCGACCCAGCGACGCAAGAGATCGTCGACCGCGAGAGGCATAAGGAGACTCCGGTTCCTCAAAAACGACGAAGCGACCACGAAGCCCCATACGGCGAGCGCTGTTCTCTCTTCCCGTGCGACGGGCTTCGGCATAAAAAGGGGCTCCCCGTTCCGCGCGTACGCGAAACGGGGAGTTGGACAACACCGTGAGAACCTGAACCGCAAAGGACCGACCTCGACGGATGAGGCCGCGCTCTGGAGGGGTAGAGCGTCGCAGAAAGGAGAACCGCCTCGACGAACAGAGCGATGTCGCAAGTCGCAGAGCAGTGGAGGCGGGACCTAGACTTGTTCTTTGCAAGACGATTACCCGTTTGGGCGCTCTCTTTATGCCTCGGCTCGTTATGTAACGCAACTACATAAATTAGGCGCAATGCCTGATTTGGCGCGGCCGCAGTGCAAAAACAAGCGGCAGTTCGGGCTCGACGCGTCGCGCTCCTCGAGCTAATCCGGGGTGTGGCCAGGCCGACCCGACGAGAGATTTTAGCTTTTGGAGCAGGCGCTTTCGCCGCTTTCGGCGCCGCCGCGGGCGCTGACGCCGCCGCGCCGGACGCCACCGATTGGCTGCAGCGGCGCCTGCGCGAGGCTGCCCGCGCCGGAGGCGCCCTGCGTCTGCCGGCCGGCGTTCTGCGCATCCGCTCCCTCATTATCGAGGATAAAATCACGATCATCGGCGCCGCGGGCGGCTCCGTGCTGCAGGCGAGCGGCCCCGGCCCGCTGCTGCGCGCCGCCGATGTTCCGGCGCTGACGCTGGAGAATGTGAGCTTCGACGGCGGCGGCGCGGCTTTCGCCGATCGTCGCCAAGGCCTTCTCGATCTCGCCGATATTCCGAAGCTCGCCGTGCATGGCTGCACGATTCGCCGCTCCGGCGGCAGGGGGATAAATCTCCTGCGCTGCGGCGGGCGTTTCGCGCAGAATATCGTCGAGGATGTGCGCGACGCCGGCTATTTCTCGCTCGACGGGCTCGGCGTCGATATAGACAATAACAAAGTGCGCCGCTGCGGCGACAATGGCGTGCAAGTGTGGACCACGACCGCCGGCCGTTACGAGGGCTCGCACATCCGCAATAATGAGATCGTCGATATTCGCAATCTCTCCGGCGGCGACGGCGCCTATGGCAATGGCGTGAGCATTTGGGGCTCCGGCTTCGTGCGGGTGGAGAAAAACGTCATCCGCCGCTGCGCCTATACGGCGGTGCGCAACAATGCCGGCCATGATGTCGAGGTGGTCGGCAATGATTGCTCGGGCTTCGGCGAGCGCGCCATGTATGCGGAGTTCGGCGCCAAGCGCGCGAGCTTCCGCGACAATAAGATCGACGACGCCGGCGCCGGAATAGCGCTCGCCAACGCCGAGCGCGGCACGGACATAGGCTTCGTCATCGGCAATCGGATCACCGGCCTGCACGAGACGCATCCCGATGACGAGTTCGGCCCCATTATGAGCTGGCTCACCGGCATAGAGGCCGAGAGCAATGTCGAGATCGCCGGCAACACTGTGGTCGGCGGCTGGATGGGCGTGCGCTGCGGCGGCTATCGGCAGAACATACGCGTCGAGGGCAATGAGCTCGTCGACAACGAGTATGGCGTGACCTTTCAGATCGGCGAGGGCGTCGGGCCGGCGGTCATCGCGCGCAACAGGATCATCGGCGCGAAAAAGGCGGCCATAGCGGCGATAGCGGGTCAGGACATTCAGCCGGGAGATGTCGCGCGGCCGGGCGCAGCGGCCAAATATCCGCGGCTCACGATAGACGGCAATGAGGTCGGCTGAAACTTAACATTGCGTCAACACCCTCGGGCGCATGATCGCGGGCCAGTCCCTCGGAATATCTTCATGACGACGCTCGCCAGCTATCTGCAGATCGCCAATAATCAGGCCAAATGGCAGGCCATCACCGCCAAATCGCCGGATGTCGCGACGCAGACCCAATATTTCAAGGACAATATCGGCAAGGTGACGTCGGTCGACGCCTTCATGAAGGATACGCGCCTTTTCAATTACGCCATGACCGCTTTCGGCCTCGGCAGCATGACCTACGCCAAAGGCCTCATGCAGAAAGCGCTGGACGGCGGCGTCTCCGGCAATTCGGCGCTCGCCAACACGCTCAACAACGCCAATATCAAGGCCTTCGTGACGGCATTCGACTTCGCCGACAATGGCGAGACGACGACATCCTCCTCGACGCTCGTCGACAATGTGGTGAGCCGCTATACGGAGCAGGCGCTGGAGACGAGCCAGGGCCAGCAGAATCCGGGCGTGCAGCTCGCGCTCTATTTCCAGCAGCGCGCGCCGAGCCTCACCAGCGTCTATGGCATTCTCGCGGACAGCAATATTTTGACGGTCGTACAGACAGCGCTCGGCATTTCGTCGAGCACCTCGTCGCAGTCGATCGACACGCAATATCGGCTGCTGTCGTCGAAGGTGAACCTCGACGATTTCAAGGACTCGAAGAAGCTGCAGCAGTTCATCGCCCGCTTCGCCGCCCAATATGATTACAACAATGGCGGCGACGCCAATTCGCAGACCTCCCTGCTCTCCACGCTGTTCGATACGTCCAGCTCTGGATCGACCTTCGGGCTCGATTCCAGCCTGCTGCTGAACATGCAGGGGATGAAGCTCGGCTATTTCTGATCCAGCGAAAGCGGCTTCCGTACGAAAAAGCGGAAACCGCACTCGCCAAAAGCGTCAGAGAATATTCACCGTGACGGTGACATGCGCGATCCCGCCGGAGCCCGAATACCAGTCGTAGGAGAATGTGTCGGTTCCCGAGGCGCTGGGGCCGGCATGGTAGAAGAGCTTGATGCCGGGCACGCGCTGGGTGTTGCAGCGCGACCGCGGGTTGCCGGGACGGAAATAGGCGTAGCCGGCCTCATGCCGAATCTCGACCCGGCCATGCGAGGGGGCTTGGGTGAGCGTGACGCGATCGGGACTGTCGGCGCGCGAGCAGTCTGGATTGATCTTGGCGGCGAAGCCGAGCGAGGCGGTGGAGCCGCGCGGGACGGAAATCGTCCTCTGCACGGAAGCCTGGCTGCCGCCGGCGTAAATATAGGCGCGTGGGCCGGTATTGCAGGCGGAAAGGCCGAGAGCGGCCGCCAATAAAGCGATGCGTGCAAAACTCATTGTCGGCAATCCATTGGTGAGCGACGGCGCGTTCTAGCGTGAAAGCGCTTCGTTTACAATGGTCAGGGTTCCGTTTGCGGCGGCGCGCCAAAAATTCGGCGCGACTTCGCCGCGAGCCGGAAACATCTCGAACCTCTCGGACAAACGGAGGAAATCCCCATCGCCGAAGCCGAAGCGGGGGCGTCGTCGAAACGAGGATTCTACATGAAGCCAGTCATCACGGCTCTGGTTGTGGCCGCAGCTTTCTCCGCTGGCGCGCAGGCGGCGGATCTGCCGTCGCGCGAGCGGGTCTTCCAGCCGCCCCCGACGCCGCCGGCTTTCGCCTGGACCGGCGTCTATGCCGGTCTCGATATCGGCGCCGGCGCATTCGCCTCCGGCAAGTCCGACGCCGGGGTCTCGGGCGGCGGGCTCGTCGGCTATAATCATCGGATCGGCCCGCTCTTCGTCGTGGGCCTCGAGACCGATTTTTCGGGGACCAGCCTCTCCGGCGGCGGCCGCGGACGCGATCCGCTGGGCCTGCGCGGATCCGAGGGGGCGCGCTCGCTGCCCTGGTTCGGGACGCTGCGCGGGCGCTTCGGCGTCACCGGCTTCGATTCCCGCGTGCTGTTCTACGGCGCGGGCGGCTTCGCCTATGGCGACGTCGGCGGATCGGTCCGCGAAGGCTGGACCGCGGGCGGCGGCGTCGAATGGGCCTTCGCGCCGCGCTGGTCGGTCAAGACCGAATATCTCTTCACCGATCTCGGCGAGAAGGGCGGCGGCGATCCGGGCGCCGTGCGCGGCGCGAATTTTCACACTGTCCGCGTCGGCTTGAATTATCATTTCGATCCGCTGTCGCGGTGATCGCGACGCTTTCGCGCGGCTTGCTCGCGGCGCGGCGAATTGCTAGATAAGGCGTGGATGGCTGGCGGGGTTTCCCTTCCAGCCTCTCCGTATTTTAAAAACACGGGCATTTTCGATCGGGCCGCGCCGGCCAGTTCTCTGAGCAGAACTCTCGTTTCCTCCAGGCCTCGCTTCGGCGGCGGGAGGGGACTTCCGATCGAGGAGGCCCGATCCGCAACGCCAACCCCATGCCGGCGCCGCGCCCGAAAGGGCATTCCAGGAGAACTCATGTCAACTGCAGCTGAGCGCGCCCCGTCGCGCGAGGACTTTGCCGCCCTGCTCGAAGAAAGCTACGGCCAGAACGAAGCTTTCGAGGGTTCCGTCATCAAGGGCCGCGTGGTCGCCATCGAGAAGGACGTCGCCGTCATCGATGTGGGCCTCAAGACCGAAGGGCGCGTCGCCCTCAAGGAATTCACCGGCTTCGGCCGCGACCCGGCCCCCAAGGTGGGCGAAGAGGTCGAGGTCTATCTCGAGCGCATCGAGAACGCGCTCGGCGAGGCCGTCATCTCGCGCGACAAGGCGCGCCGCGAGGAGAGCTGGGTCAAGCTCGAGAAGGCCTTCGAAAGCAATGAGAAGGTCGAAGGCGTCATCTTCAATCAGGTCAAGGGCGGCTTCACCGTCGATCTCGACGGCGCCGTGGCCTTCCTGCCGCGTTCGCAGGTCGACATCCGTCCGATCCGCGACGTCGGACCGCTTCTGAACGTGCCGCAGCCCTTCCATATCCTCAAAATGGATCGCCGCCGCGGCAATATCGTCGTGTCGCGCCGCACCGTGCTCGAGGAGAGCCGCGCCGAGCAGCGTCACGAGATCGTGGCCAATCTCGAAGAGGGGCAGGTCATCGAGGGCGTCGTCAAGAACATCACCGATTACGGCGCCTTCGTCGATCTCGGCGGCATCGACGGCCTGCTGCATGTCACCGATGTGGCCTGGCGCCGCGTCAATCATCCGAGCGAGGTGCTCACCATCGGCCAGACGGTGCGCGTGAAGATCATCAAGATCAATCACGAGACGCATCGTATCTCGCTCGGCATGAAGCAGCTGCTCGAGGATCCGTGGCAGGGC
Source organism: Methylosinus sp. C49 (assembly GCF_009936375.1). Classification (GTDB taxonomy): domain Bacteria; phylum Pseudomonadota; class Alphaproteobacteria; order Rhizobiales; family Beijerinckiaceae; genus Methylosinus. The sequence goes on from NZ_AP022332.1 coordinate 643,500, forward strand.
ATCGAGGCGAAATATCCGATCGGCGCCAAGTTCCACGGCCGCGTCACCAACATCACCGACTACGGCGCCTTCGTGGAGCTGGAGCCGGGGATCGAGGGCCTCGTCCACGTCTCGGAAATGTCCTGGACGAAGAAGAACGTGCATCCCGGCAAGATCGTCGCGACGAGCCAGGAAGTCGATGTTCAGGTGCTCGAGGTCGATCCGGTCAAGCGCCGCATCTCGCTCGGCCTCAAGCAGACTCTGCAGAACCCGTGGGAGGCTTTCGCCGAGAAGCATCCGGTGGGCTCCACCGTCTCGGGCGAGGTCAAGAACAAGACCGAGTTCGGCCTGTTCATCGGCCTCGATGGCGATGTGGACGGCATGGTCCATCTCTCCGATCTCGATTGGAATCGCCCCGGCGAGCAGGTCATCGAAGAGTATAAGAAGGGCGATGTCATCACCGCTCAGGTGCTCGACGTCGATATCGAGAAGGAGCGCATCTCGCTCGGCGTGAAGCAGCTCGCCAATGATCCTTTCGCCTCGGTCGCCGAAGAGGGCGCGGGTGGCGAGGTGAAGAAGGGCGCTGTCGTCACCACCGAGGTGCTCGAGGTGAAGGAAGCCGGTCTCGAGGTGAAGATCCTCGGCACCGACCTCACCACCTTCATCAAGCGCAACGAGCTGGCGCGCGACCGCGCCGACCAGCGCCCCGAGCGTTTCGCCGTCGGCGAGAAGGTGGATGTCCGCGTCACCCTCTTCGATCGCAAGGCGCGCAAGGTCGCCGTGTCGATCAAGGCGCTGGAAATGGCCGAGGAGAAGGAGGCGATCGCCCAATACGGCTCCGCCGATTCGGGCGCCTCGCTCGGCGACATTCTCGGCGCGGCCCTCAAGGCCCGCGAAGAAGCGCCGAAGAAGTAAGACGGCGCTTACCCCTTCTCCCACTCGTGGGAGAAGGTGGCCCTCGCGTCAGCGAGGGTCGGATGAGGGTCCTTCGTGTCTCGTGGAAATCATGAGGACATGACGGACGCAAAGAAAAGGCGAAACCGGGGTCGGACCCTCATCCGACCTCGCTTTGCGAGGCCACCTTCTCCCGCGAGCGGGAGAAGGAAGCGCCCGTCCATCCCGAGGACTCGCCCGCTCACTCCGCGGCGGTCTTCAACTCCTCCCCGCGCACGACATCCAGCCCGCGGAAGATCGCGCAGCGCTGGAACACGGCGATATCCGGCGAGACCTGCTTCTGATGGCAGAATTTCGCCGTCAGCTTGGCGAGGCCCTTGATGTCGCGGCCCGTCGCATAGGGGAAGACGGCGACGAGATCGTCGATCAGCGCATCGGCGAGCTTCAGCTCGAACTGATCGGACATCACGCGCCAGATGCGGCGCTTCGCGTCATCGTCCGGCGGGCTGTATTTGATGAGCGCGATGCAGCGGGAGACGATCGCCTCGTCGATATCGTCGACGCGATTGGTCGTCAGGAACAGCAGGCCGTTGAAATATTCCAGCACGCGCAGGAACACGCCGACCACGGCGTTCATGGCGATATTGTCGTCGCGCCGCTTGATGTAGACGTCGGCCTCGTCGATCAGCATCACCGCGCCCCAGCGTTGCGCGCGGGTGAGGATTTCCTTCAGCGCGGTCTCCATTGTCGCGACATTGAGGCCGAGCTGGCCGGAATGCACGCGATAGAGCGGGCGCTGAATGATCTCCGAATAGACTTCCGCCGTCAGCGTCTTGCCGACGCCGGGCGGGCCGGCGCAGAGCACGGTGGTGCCACCCGACTTGCCGGCGACGATATCGTCCATCAGCACGTCCATCTCGGCGGTCAGAATGTCGATGAGATCGGTCTGCTCGGCCGGCAGCACCAGCTTCTGCTTCAGCGCCGGCTTATATTCATAGAGCTTCATCTCGTCGACATGCACCCACACATGGTGATGCAGATCGAGATGGAACATCAGAATGTAAGGATGCACCGGAATGCGCTTGAAGAGATGTTCGGGAATCTGCTGCTGCATCACCGCGAGCTCGTCCTCGACGGTGAACTTGTTGCTCTTCGACGCTTTGCGGATGAAATTGCCGAGCACGTCGCCGGGCGATTCCAGCGTCAGGCTGCGCGCCGAGAGAATGGCCTCGTCATTGACGAGGCGCGCGTCGCCGCCGCTGGTCGACAGCACCACGACATCCTTGCGCGACCAATCCGTGTCGCGATGCGAGGCGTTGGGGTCCTCGGCGTGAAAGCCGGTGCCGCGGCCGGTGAACTGCTGGCCATAGCGGCCGCGCCAGTCGAAATAGGTCTCGGTCGCCGTGTCGAAGGCCGCGATCAGCTCGGGCGTCTCGCGGATAAAGCCTTTGACGGCGAGAATCTCGTTGATCGTGCGGCCCGCGATCTCCGCCGCCATGATGCGAATGGCGTTGGTGGTCAGCACGCCCTTGGCGTTGGATTTCAGCTCGATCATCACCTTGCCCGCCTCGTCGTTGGAGGCCGGCACATAGTCGAAGCGGGTGATGACGTAAGGCAGAGGCTTGGAGGCGACGCTGGCCGTGAACAGCCAGCCGCGAATGGCGTCGGCGGTCAGATAGCGCACCATCGCCGGCAGAACCTGCTCGAGCTCGGTGGCCTCGAAGCGCCGGCCGCCCGCCTTCAGCGCGTCGCGCAGCGTCGCGAGCTGCGCGGCTCTCGCGCGCATGTCCGGGCCGGCGGCGCGATAGAGATCCTCGAGGAAGGTCAGCTCCTCGTCGGAGAGATGAGAGAATTCGACCTCGACTCTGTCGCTGAAGC